>DASXMU010000173.1:0-8843 GCA_036495485.1 Streptosporangiaceae bacterium | reverse complement strand
GCCGCAGCGCGCTCGGTCATCGATCAGTCGCTCGCCGCAGCGCGCTCGGTCATCGAGATGACGCCGTAGGCCTGAGCCTGGGGCATGCCCAGGCCGGTGGCCACCGACTGGACGGCTTGCCGCACCGGGTCGCCGAGCGGGCCGCCGGACATGCCGATGCGAACCACCTCGGCCAGGAACCATTCCTTGGCCTGCGGGGCCAGTTGCCTGCCGAGCTGGTGCAGCGCGGGGGTGACGTCCCCGGTGGGCCCGGCCAGGTCCCGGTCGAGCCCGGTCTCGTCGTAGTTCTGTGCTCCGGCGCCGGTGATGGCCTCGATGGCCCTGCGGCGGGCGTCCGGGTTGCCGGGATCGTCCGAGCGCAGCACGGCCAGGGCCGCCGCTCGCATGCCGCCCGGCAGCGCCGCCTGCATCTGCTCGGCGGTCGGCGTCGCCAGCGCGTTGGTGTGATATTTCGTCTCGCAGGTCAGGCACTGCACGTGGTCGTCGGTCTTGGTCAGCGGCATGACGGGGATGAACAGCAGCCGCGCGAACCGCCGGCCGCCACGCAGCCGGTATTGCCGGTCGCCGCCGCAGCTCCGGCAGTGAAAGGCACCCTGCCCGATCGTCCGGTGGATGACCCGCACTCCCCGGATGCGCAGCAACGCCTGCTCCCTCCGTCACCGCCGATTCGATCGGCCCCTTTGCACTGTCCGCGGGCACGCCTGCACGGCCACGCGACCCCGAGCCCGTTTTCATCCTCCCGCACATCAGGAACCAGGCGGGTGTTTTAACCGGAAATCTTGGCCGCACGGCATGGCCTGCCAGCGGCGGCCCGCCGGAAAATGGGTGGCGCCGCCAGGCCTGGCCGGGCTTTGCTTGGCGAATGCACATTAAGCAGTTCGACGCGGTGACGGACACCGAAAAGACCCGGGCCTGCTACGACATGTACGTGGCGGGCAAGCCGGCCGACGACCCGCCCGGCCCGCTGATGTCGTACCCGTCCTTCTCCGTCTGGTTCGCGCACGGCTGGGAGAACACCCCGAGGGAAACCTGGATCATCCCGCGCGACGGCGATGGGATCTGGCCAGGCGGCTACTCGCTGGAGCTTCCGGACAAGGAGAACACGCACCTGGCCCGCGTGCAGCCGTTCGTCGCACCGGCAAGGCGGCGGGCCGGGATCGGCACCGCACTGCTGCGGCACGCGGCACGCCGCGCGGCCGATGCCGGGCGGACCCTGTTGTCCGGCGACACCCGGCAGGACGCACCCGGGTCTGCCTTCGCTACCGCGGCCGGCGCGCGCCACACCGGCACCGAGGTCAGGCGCGTGCTCGAGCTGGCCAGCATTCCCGCAGGTCACCTGGCTGCCCTGCGGGCCAAGGCGGAAGCCGCGGGCACCGGGTACTCGCTGGTGTCGTGGCCCGGGCTGACACCCGGGGAGCACCTGGACCAGGTGGCCACGGTTATCAACGCCATGGAGGACGCCCCGCACGACCCCGGCGAGCAGCCATCGATCGCGGACGCCGGCCGCCTCAGGAAATCCGAGCAGCTCATCGTCGGCTCGGGTACGCGCGCCTACTCCATCGCCGCCCGGCATGACGGGACGGGAGAGCTGGCCGGATTGTCCCAGGTGTACGTGGAACCGTCGCCGGAGGACTGGGGATACCAGGGCGTGACGGCGGTCACCCGTGCGCACCGGGGCCATCGGCTCGGACTGCTGGTCAAAGTTGCCATGCTGGACTGGCTGGCCCAGGCCGAGCCACAGCTGGAGCGGATCACGACGGGGAACGCGGGCGCCAACGACCACATGATCGCCATCAACGCCGAGATCGGCTTCCAGGTGCTCGACACCTGGCCGTCCTGGCAGCTCGACGTGGCCCGGGTGCTCGGTGACCCGGTGCACAGCGCCGCCGGGGCAACCGCGAATTGACACCGTGACCATTGCGGCGCGGCAATGCTACCGCCCACAATCGCGGCGGACGGCGCCGCTGCTGGGAGGCGGGTGGGCCGGGTCCCGCCAGCGGCCCGGTTCACCTTTCCGTGTCTCAGTCGTAGAAGCCCAGGCGGCGCAGCTGTTTCGGGTCGCGCTGCCAGTCTTTGGCGATCTTGATGTGCAGGTCGAGGTAGACCCGGGCGCCGAGCAGCGCCTCGATGCGCTTGCGCGCGGCCGTGCCGACCTCCTTGAGCCGCGCCCCCTTGGCCCCGATGACGATCGCCTTCTGGCTGGGCCGCTCCAGGTACATCAGCGCGTACACGTCGATCAGGTCGCCGCGCCCCTGCCGGGGGCCCATCTCCTCGACCACGACCGCGATGGAGTGCGGCAGCTCGTCCCGCACGCCCTCGAGCGCGGCCTCGCGGATCAGCTCGGCCACCATCTCCCGCTCGGGCTCGTCGGTCAGCTCGCCGTCCGGGTACAGCGGCGGCCCCTCGGGCAGCCGGGCGATCAGGACATCCGCGAGCACGCCCAGCTGGAACCCTGAGACCGCGGACACCGGGACGATGTCGGCCCAGTCGCCCAGGTTGGCGACGGCCGCCAGCTGGGCGGCGATCTGCTCTCTGGAGGCCTGGTCGGTCATGGTCACGATGGCCACGACCGGCGTGTCCGGCAGCCCGGCGAGCTCGCGAGCCAGGTACTTGTCGCCGGGCCCGACCGGCTGCGCCGCGGGCACGCAGAACCCGACCACGTCGACCTCGGTGAGCGCCGACCTGGCCAGGCTGTCCAGGCGTTCGCCGAGCAGGGTGCGGGGCCGGTGCAGCCCGGGCGTGTCCACGATGACGAGCTGCGCGCCGGGCCGGTGCACGATCCCCCTGATCACCCGCCTGGTGGTCTGCGGGCGGCTGCTGGTGATCGCCACTTTGGCGCCGACCAGCGCGTTCATCAGGGTCGACTTACCGACGTTGGGCCGCCCGGCGAAGCAGGCGAACCCCGACCTGAAGCTCGTCTGTGCCGTCCTTGCCCGTGCTGGCCTTGCCTGTCCTGGCACCGTCTGTCCTGACGTCCGCGGTGTGCCCGCCTGATGATTGTCCCGCGATTCACGGGTTGCGCGACGTTACCAGACATCGCCGTCCCGCCAGTCGCAGGTCAGCTCGCCGGCCAGGTCGAGCTGAGCCGCCCCGGGCAGCACGTAGATGCAGTCCTCTTCGTCCTGCGTGCGGACGACCCCGGCCGGCGTGAGTGCGGAGCACCGCCCCTGCCAGAGCCGCCAGCCGCGCGATGCATACCAGGCGGCCGCCTCATCGGTCGCGCCGAGCGCGCCCAGATCGTAGCCGTGCCGGATGACCCGCTCCAGCGCGTCCATCATGGCCGAGCCGTGCCCGTTGCGACGCCGGTCCGCGCGGACCCCGACGCCCTCCACGTAACCGGCCCGCAGCGCCCGGCCGCCGTGCATCAGCCGGCGCTGGATGACCGACGCGTGCCCGATCAGCTCGGTCTCCTCCCACACCAGCGCGTGCACGCCGCCGAGCGCGTGCTCCCAGTCCCCGTCGGTCATGTCGTCGAACACGTCATAGAGCAGCGCCCGGCCCGCGTCCAGCACGCCTGGATCCAGCTCCGCCGTGTGTGCGATCTGAAGTTCAGCCACGACCCCATTCTTGGCCGCCGCGCGGCCCCATGCGAACAGGTTTAACCGCGCGGCTAGGCCGGGATGCTGGACCGCAGGGACCCGTCCGGGGCAACGTGAAACACGGTGATCCCCTCCCCGAGGTCGCGCAGCACCGCCAGGTCACCGGGATCGGGCTGGTCCGCCTCGCTGACCACCGCCGCCGCCTCCAGGCTGACCGCGCCGCTGGACACCGCCATGGCAACCGCCAGCCGCAGCGCCGAAAGCTGGAGCGAGGGCAGCGCCACCGCCGCCGCCGCATAGGTCCGCCCGGTCTCATCTCGCACCGCGGCCCCCTCCGCCGCCGTCACCCTGGCCCGCGCCGCCCTGGCCAGGTTGATGATCTTGGAATCCTCCGGATCCAGCCGCGCTGCCTCACTCACGCCAGCGAGTCTATCGACCGGGCCCCGGCCTCTGGTCAGGGCGGATCGGGGGGTCGTCGGCGGGGGCCGCGCCGCGCTGGGAATGGGTGCCGTTGGTGCGGGTGAGCGGGGGGCCCGCGGGTGTCCGTTCGGTTTCTTTCTTTCCCAGAATATCCGGGTCTGGGGGCGGTGCGGAGGTGGCGGCCTCAGCCGGAGCGGGGGCATCGGGGTCGAGGCGCTGGACGAGGACGGTGCCGATGCGGTTGCGGCGGCCGGCCAGGTTTTCCGCGGTCAGCCGGAGGCCGGCCACCGTTCCGGTGGAGCCGGCGATCGGGACGCGGCCGATGGCCTGGGCCAGCAGGCCGGCGGCCGTCTCCACGTCTTCTGTCTCGATGGTCACGTCGAACAGCGTGGCCAGTTCGTCCACGGGAAGGCGCGAGGTGACCCGGGCGGAGCCGCCGGGCAGCCAGTCCACCGCCGGGCTCTCCTGGTCGTACTCGTCAGCGATCTCCCCGACGATCTCCTCCAGGACGTCCTCGATCGTCGCCAGGCCGGCCGTGCCGCCATATTCGTCGATCACGATCACCACGTGGGACTGCCTGGCCTGCATCTCCCTGAGCAGTTCGTCGATGGGCTTGCTGTCCGGAACGTAGGTGGCCGGGCGCATGATCGACTCGACCTTCTCGACCGACTCGCCATCGTGGAACTCGTGGGTGCGGGCCACGATGTCCTTGAGGTAGGCGACGCCGATGACGTCGTCCTCGTTCTCTCCTATCACCGGCATCCGGGAGAAACCGCTGCGCAGGGCCAGGGACAGCGCCTGGTGCAGGGTCTTGTCCCGCTCGATGAAGATGATGTCGGTCCGCGGCACCATGACCTCCCTGACCAGGGTGTCGCCGAACTCGAAGACCGAGTGGATCATCTTGCGCTCACCCGGCTGGATGACCCTGCGGCGTTCGAGGAGGTCGACCAGGCCCCTCAGCTCGGCTTCAGACTCGAGCTGGCTGTCTCTGGCCCGGCCAGCCGGAGTGATGGCGTTGGCGATGGTCATGGCCAGCGAGGACAGCGGGCCGAGCAGCCGGGACAGCGGATGCAGGAGCGCCGCGGCGGTGAACGCGGCGCGTTCGGTGTACCGGCGGCCGAGCGCGCGGGGGACGACGCCGATCAGCAGGTACCCGGCGATGATCATGACGGCCGCGGCGGCCAGGAACGCCCGCCAGCCCGAGCCCAGCCAGTGCACGAACGCCACGGTCAGCAGCACCGTGGCGGCGGTCTCCGCGGTCACCCGCAGGAGCAGCAGCGTGTCAAGGTAACGGGGGCCTTCGGCGATCATCACCTCGGCCGCGGCCGGGCCACGCCGGCCGCTGCGGCCCAGTTCCTGCGCCCCGATCCTGGCGGCGCGAGCCAGTGCTACCTCACCGGTCACGCACAGGCCAGCCAGGAACGTCAGCAGTGCCGCGGCAGCGATGAGCCATCCCATGGGCGGTCTCACCCAGGCCCTTTCCGCCCTTCGTCGTCGCTCCCCTGCCCGCCGGCGGCGGCTGGGCTGGCGGCGGCCGGGGCGTGGGCGGCGCGCCAGGAGGTGAGAAGCCTGTCCTGCAGTCCGAACATGGTGGCCTTCTCGTCGGCATCGGCATGGTCGTAGCCGAGCAGGTGCAGCAGGCCATGGGTGCAGAGCAGTTCCAGCTCCTCGGCCGCGCTGTGCTGCGCCTCCCGCGCCTGCTGCTCCGCCACCTGCGGGCAGAGCACGATGTCGCCGAGCAGGGCGGGACTCTGGTCGGGGCCGTCCGGGCCGCTGCGGTCGCCGTGGGTGCCGCCGAGGTGAGGGGGTCCCGGGGGGCGCAGCTCGTCCATGGGAAACGACAGCACGTCGGCCGGCCCCGGCTCACCCATCCACCGCTCGTGCAGGTCGGCCATGACCTTCTCGTCGACGAGCAGCACCGACAGCTCGGCCAGCGGGTGGATCCGCAGCTCACCGAGGACATGCTGGGCGATCGACACCAGCGCGACCTCATCGACGCTCACCCCGGACTCGTTGGCGATGTCCACGCTCACGGTCAGCGGCCCGCCCTTCCGCTGCCCCGCTGCCCACCGCGCGGTTCCGGCCGGTCGATCCGGGCCTCATACCGTTCGTAAGCGTCGACGATGTCCCCGACCAGCCGGTGCCGGACGACGTCGTGGCTAGTCAGCCGGGCGAAGTGGATGTCGCTGACGCCTTCGAGGATCTCCTGCACCTGACGCAGGCCGCTCTGCTGGCCGTGCGGCAGGTCCACCTGGGTGACGTCGCCGGTGACCACGATCCTGGAGCCGAAGCCGAGCCGGGTGAGGAACATCTTCATCTGCTCGGGAGAGGTGTTCTGCGCCTCATCCAGAATGATGAACGAGTCGTTAAGAGTTCTCCCCCGCATATACGCCAGGGGTGCAATTTCTATCGTGCCCGCCGCTGTCAGGCGGGGGATCGAGTCGGGGTCGAGCATGTCGTGCAGGGCGTCGTAGAGAGGGCGGAGGTAGGGGTCGATCTTCTCAAACAGGGTGCCGGGCAGGAAGCCGAGCCGCTCCCCCGCCTCCACGGCAGGCCTGGTCAGGATGATCCGGTTGACCTCTTTGTCCTGCAGCGCCTTGACCGCCTTGGCCATGGCCAGGTAGGTCTTGCCGGTGCCTGCCGGGCCGATCGAGAACACGATCGTGTGCCGGTCGATGGCATCCACGTAGCGCTTCTGGTTGAGGGTCTTCGGCCGGATCGTGCGGCCACGGGCGGACAGGATGCCCATGGTGAGCACGTCGGCCGGGCGGACGCCGGACTTGCGGCGCAGCATGGCGACGCTTCGCTCGACCGTGTCGGCGGACAGCTCGGCACCGCTGGCCAGGAGCTGGATGAGCTGCTCGAACAGCCCAGTGATCACGGTGTTCTCGGATGGCTCCCCGGTCACCGTGATCTCGTTGCCCCGGACGTGGATGTCCGCACCGAACGCGTGCTCGACCACGTGCAGGAACTCATCGCCCGTGCCGAGCAGGCTGACCATCGGGTATTCGTCCGGAATAACGATTTTGACCTGAGAACGGCCATCAGCGCGCTGCTCGGCGCGGCTGTGGCGATCCGAGGAAGTCTCCGTCAATTGCTCCCCTGGCTCAGGACAGTACGTATCAGGACAGTATGTATGGGCACGCCAGGCACTGGCGCGCCCATCTGCGCTGCCATGCTATCCGCCAAAGCTTGATCGCCGCGATCCTGCGCTCATCCGGGCGGCCAGCTCATGGCCCGGCCGCCGAGGATATGAGCGTGCACGTGCCAGACCGTCTGGCCGGCCTGCACGCCGGTGTTGAAGACGACGCGGTACCCGGTATCGGCGATGCCCTCGGCTTCCGCGATCCGCTGCGCCTGGGCGGCCAGCTCGTCCACCAGGCCATCTCCGGCCTGGGCGACCGCGCCCAGATCCCGGTAGTGGTCCTTGGTGATCACGAGCACGTGGCTCGGCGCTTGAGGGTTGACGTCGCGGAAAGCGAGCGTGCGCGGACTCTCGAGCACTCGCGTCGCTGGTATCTCACCAGACACAATCTGACAGAAAAGGCAGTCACCCACGGATGAGATCTTAACGTGCGCTGAATGCCGAGATATTGTTTTCCTAGCGTGGACCCCGCCGCTCAGGCACCGCGTGCGCCCGCCAGGCGCATGCGCACGGCACCAGGTGCAAAACACCTGCGTGCGTGCTAGGCAATATGTGTCGGGGCGGCCGCGACCGGCGGACTCTCCGGGGGTGGGCAGTGTGAGTTCTGAGAGTTGGGCTGGCCTGAGGCACGATGACCCGGTGGAGGAAATTTATGCCACCAGGTGAACCTGATGCGGCAACTGGGCGTCCAACACATGTGATCGAGACTCTCGTCGTGGCTGATGCCGCCGTGGGTTCGATCCCGGCTGAGTGGGACGCCGATCGTGCAGTGACGGCTCTCTACGGGACGCACTACCGCGCTCTCGTACGCTTGGCGGCCATTCTCGTGCGTGATGTGTCAACTGCAGAAGAGGTGGTACAGGACTCATTCATCGCGATGCACGCCGCGTGGCTCCGGCTTCGCGACACCGACAAGGCATTGTCGTACCTTCGCCAGTCCGTGATGAACAGGTCGAGGTCGGTGTTGCGGCACCGGGTGGTCATGGACAAGAACGCCCCGAAGCCCCCGCCAGATGTGCCCAGCGCAGAGCAGGGAGCTATGAGCGAGCTCGAGCGCACCGCGGTGGTATCGGCGCTGCGGAGGCTGCCGCAACGGCAGCGGGAAGCACTCGTGCTGCGCTTCTACGCGGACCTGTCCGAGGCTCAGATCGCTTCCACCATGGGGATCAGCCGGGGTGCGGTGAAAAGCCACACGGCACGCGGCATGTCGTCTCTGCGGGCAGTGCTCGAGGTGGAACTCTGACAGCGACAGTGCAAACCAGGACAGTGCACACCAGAACGGCAAATACCCAGATCGTGGAGCGATAAGAGATGACGGAACCGGACGACAGGTACAGCGAGGAGATGCGCCGCGCGCTCAGCGCCGCAGCGGACCTCATCGTGCCTGCCGGTGACGGCCTCACAAAAATCCGCGAGCGGGTCGTGCACCGTCCGGCGCCGCTCGCCTGGTTCGTCGCCTACACGCAAGACTTGCCGCACCGGATCTTCACCTCGTTTCGGGTCGCGGCGACCGGTCTTACCTCGTTCGGCAGCGGCGGCTCGTCAGGGGCGGCCCCGGAGCCGCCGGATGGAAGCCGCAAGCCGCGCTTCAACCGTGAGTCGTCCTGGGTGCGGCCAACGCTCGCCGCGGTGGGCGCCCTGGCCATCGTCGCCATCGCCGCCACCGTCATACTCCCCCGGCTGACCCAGCCGGTGTCGACATCGGCATTGCAGGGCGGCAGCCAGACGGGCCAGAACTC
>DASXMU010000172.1:0-3484 GCA_036495485.1 Streptosporangiaceae bacterium | reverse complement strand
TCCTGGTGGCTGCCCGAGCCGCCAACAACACGGTCAGCATGCGGGAATTCAACGACCTCGGGGTGCCTATCAGCGACTGGAGCGAGGAATCTACCGGCTACCAGACTCAGCACCCGCCCACCCTCATGTTCTGGAACGCAGTCTTTTACCTGCTCATCACCGGACTAAACAATGACGTTTACTACAAGCAGGCATGGAACGGCCGGTGAGCCGCGTTGACCTGAGGGGCTACACCGCCGGCCGGCCCGGGAAGCTCCCGGGCCGGCCGGCGCATGTCCAGGGGAAGTGCGCGCACCGTCCCGCAGCCAGCGGCGGAACGGGCCGGACACCCGGCCGGGGTTCTTGCTAGCAGGAGTGAGAAAATGGGGGGGCACCAGGATGCGGCCTGACCCGCTGACCGGGCATCGTCGGTGACACGGGCAGATTCGCCCGTGTCTCCCCGGCCGAGGGCTGGCGCGGGGGCCCAGGCACGCGGCGTGCCGGGCGGAGAGGCCACGAATGTCGCAGCTGAGGTTCGCTGTGCTCGGACCGGTGCGAGCGCACCGGGGGGACACCGAGCTGGACCTGGGCTCACCGCAGCAGCGGGCCGTTCTGGCGGTTCTGCTGCTCGCCGAGGGCAAACACGTCGCGCTGGGCGCGCTCATCGACGCGCTGTGGGGGGACGAACCGCCGCGGGCCGCCTCGGGCACCGTGCGTACGTACGTTTCCCGGCTGCGCCGGTGTCTTAGAGACACCGAGCATGACGTGATCGAATCGGCCGGCGACGGGTACGTCCTGCGGCTGGAGCCGGCGGAACTCGATCTGAACGGGTTCCTGCGGCTGACCAGCGACGCCCGTACGGCCAGGAACGCCGGGGCCGCGGACCAGGCCGCCCTGTTGTTCGAGGCGGCGCTGGCGAAATGGCAGGGCGTACCGCTGGCCGGAATCCCCGGCGAGTACGCCGCGTCGCAACGGGTAAGGCTCGCCGAGTTCCAGCTGGCCGCGCTCGGGGAACGGCTCGCGCTCAACATCGAGCTGGGCGCCCACGTGGCGGCCGCGGCAGAACTGCAGGCCCTGCTCGCAGCCCACCCCATGCGGGAAAGGCTGGCGGAGTTGCTCATGCTCGCGTTGTACCGGTCGGGCCGCCAAGCCGACGCCCTGACCGTCTATGGCCAGAGCCGGCGTTTGCTGCGCGACGAACTCGGGATCGACCCCGGGCCTGCCATGCAGGAGATGCACCAGCGGATCCTGCAGATGGACACCAGCCTTATCCCCGCGCCCACACCGCCGCCTCCGCCAGCCAGCCCGCAGGCCCCGCTGCCCGCGCCGCTGGTGCGCCCAGCGCAGCTGCCCGCCGACCTGCCCGCCTTCACCGGCCGCTGCGCGGAGCTAGCCCAGCTGAACGCGTCGCTAGATGACGGCAAGCCGCGTTCTGCGGCAGTGCTGATCCACGCGATCGACGGCACCGCTGGCATCGGCAAGTCGGCCCTGGCGGTGCACTGGGCGCACCTGGTGGCTGACCGCTTCCCCGACGGGCAGCTCTACGTGAACCTGCGCGGCTTTGACCCCAGCGGCTCAGTAACGACGCCTGGCGAAGCGCTGCACGGCTTCCTCGACGCCCTCGCGATAGCGCCGCAGCGGATCCCCGATGATCTCCCATCCCGGGCTGGCCTGTACCGCAGCCTGCTGCACGACCACCGGGTGCTCATCGTGCTCGACAATGCACGGGATGCCGGCCAGATCCGGCCGTTGCTGCCGGGCTCGCCCGGATGCCTGGTGATCGCGACCAGCCGCAACCAGCTGACCGGCCTCATCACCACGCACGATGCCCGGCCGCTGACGCTGGATCGGTTCTCCGCCGCCGAAGCGCGGGACGCCCTGAGCCGCCGGCTCGGCCCGGGCCGGCTCGCGGCCGAGCCGGAGGCGCTGGCCGAGATCATCGAGCTCTGCGCCGGCCTTCCGCTCGCCACAGCCATCGTCGCCGCTCGTGCCACCGTCTTCCGGGACCGTTCCCTCGCGCTGATCGCCGGCGAACTGCGCGACGCCCGCACCCGCCTGGATGCGCTGAGCGCGGACGACACCACTACCGATGTCCGCGCGGTGTTCTCCTGGTCCTACCAGCTCCTCAGCGCGCCAGCTGGCCAGCTGTTCCGGCTGCTGTCGGTGCACAACGGCCCGGACTTCTCCCGGGGCGCCGCGGCCAGCCTGGCCGGCCTGCCGGCCCAGGAGGTGCGGCCGCTGCTGTCCGAGCTCACCGGGGCCCGGCTCATCACCGAGCACCGTCCCGGCAGATTCAGCTCGCACGACCTGATCCGCATCTACGCCGCCGAGCTCAGCGCCGCGGTGGACACCGACGACGACCGGAGTTCCGCGCTCGGGCGGCTGGTCGATTATTACCTGCATACCGCCCACGCCGCGCACATGCTGCTCCAGCCGCAATTCGTGCCGCCCACCCCCACCGCCGCCCGGCCGGGTGTGACCCCCGAAGACCTGCCCGACTACACGCAGGCCATGGCATGGCTCAGCGCCGAGCGGCGGGCGCTCAAGTGCGCGGTCAGCACGGCCGCGGACGACGGATTCCCCCGGCACGCGTGGCAGCTGGCGCTGACCATGCAGCAGTTCTACCAGCGGCAGGGCTACTGGTATGACTGGGCAGCCACGATGCTGACCGCACTCGGTGCCGCCGAATCCGCAGGCGACCTCGACGGCCAGGCGCATGCCCACCGTAGCCTCGCTGGCGCCTACCATTTCCTCGGCCGCGACGAAGAGGCGCTCGCCGAGCTGGAACGCACCCGCGAACTATTCACCGAACTGGGCTACACCACCGAACATGCCTACCTGCACAGTAATTTCGGCACCATCCTGGCCAGCCAGCGCCACTACGACGAGGCTATCGAGCACTACTGGCAGGCGTACGAGCTGTATCAGGCGATCGGCCACGAAAAAGGGCAAGGAGCCGCGCTCGAGGGCATCGGCAAATGCCACGGGCAGCAGGGCAGATATGAGGCGGCCGTCCAGTACGTGGACGAGGCCATGACGGTGTACCAGCAGCTCTCCGACTCCAACGGCGAGGCCAACTGCTGGGCGAGCCTGGGCGAATTCCGTCATCAGCTCGGTGAATACCGGGAGGCGATGAACTGCCAGCTCCGCGCTGTCACCCTCTGCCGCCAACTGGGCAACCGCACCGACGAAGCCGAAGGCCTGATCGCATTCGGCGACAGCGCACTGGCAGCCGGTGATCGCGCTGCAGCGCGGGACGCCTGGGGGAAGTCGCTCATCATCCTGGACGAGCTGCGGCTCCCGCAAGCTCAGCCGGTCCGCACCCGGCTTGCCGGCCTTGACGAGCGGTCACAGGCACCAGCGGTGTCTCCGGTGCCTTAACCGCGGGTTCGCAGGTTATTGCCTGATCCTCTCATCCCGGAGCGCGGATGCTCGACGAACTGGCCCAGGCCATCTCCCGGCAAGGCCGCCGCCGGAATGAGCCCCATCCGTTTCCAGAAACAAG
>DASXMU010000171.1:0-13211 GCA_036495485.1 Streptosporangiaceae bacterium | reverse complement strand
GCGCCGCGGTGGCTGTCGACCGACCTGCGGGACGGCAACCAGGCGCTGATCGACCCGATGAGCCCAGCGCGTAAACGGCAGATGTTCGACCTGCTCGTGCGCATGGGGTACAAGGAGATCGAGGTCGGCTTCCCATCGGCGAGCCAGACCGACTTCGACTTCGTCCGCGGGCTGATCGAAGACCACCGGATCCCCGGCGACGTGCAGATCTCCGTCCTCACCCAGGCCAGGGACGAGCTGATCGAGCGCACCGTGCAGTCGCTGGCCGGAGCGGCCAGGGCGACCGTGCACATGTACAACGCGACCGCGCCGCTGTTCCGGCGGGTGGTGTTCGGCGTGGACCGGGAGCAGTGCAAGGCGATCGCCGTGGACGGCACGCGCTCGGTGATGAAGCACGCCGAGGCCTATCTGGACGGGTGCGACTTCGGCTACGAGTACTCGCCCGAGATCTTCATGGACACCGAGCTCGGCTACGCGGCCGAGGTCTGCGAGGCGGTGATGGACGTCTGGGAGCCCGGGCCAGGCAGGGAGATCATCCTCAACCTGCCCTGCACGGTCGAGCGGTCCACGCCGAACGTCTACGCCGACCAGATCGAGTGGATGAGCCGCCAGCTCTCGCGGCGCGAGCACGTGTGCCTGTCGGTGCACACGCACAACGACCGGGGCACGGCGGTGGCCGACGCCGAGCTGGCGGTGCTGGCCGGGGCGGACCGGATCGAGGGGTGCCTGTTCGGCAACGGCGAGCGGACCGGCAACGTGTGCCTGGTGACGCTGGGCCTGAACCTGTTCAGCCAGGGCGTCGACCCGATGATCGACTTCTCCGACATCGATGAGATCAGGCGCACGGTCGAGTACTGCAACCAGCTTCCGGTGCACCCGCGCCACCCGTACGCCGGCGAGCTGGTCTACACGGCGTTCTCCGGGTCGCACCAGGATGCGATCAAGAAGGGCTTCGAGGCGTTCGGGCGGGACGCGGCGGCCGCGGGCCAGGATCCGGCTGACCGGGTCTGGGCCGTGCCATACCTGCCGATCGACCCGCAGGACGTCGGGCGTACCTACGAAGCCGTGATCCGAGTCAACTCCCAGTCCGGCAAGGGCGGCGTGGCCTACATCATGAAGGCCGGGCACCAGCTCGACCTGCCGCGGCGGATGCAGATCGAGTTCTCCCGGCTGATCCAGGCCCTGACGGACGCCGAGGGCGGCGAGGTCACTCCCGGCGAGATGTGGGAGACGTTCCACGCCACCTACCTGGCCCAGGGCCCGGTCGCGCTGCTCGGTCACTACAGCACGGCCGCGGTGGAGTCCAAGGACGCGCTCACCGTCGAGGTCCGCGTCGACGGCGAGGACCGGCAGCTCGAGGGCGTGGGCAACGGGCCGATCTCGGCGTTCTGCGACGCCCTCGGCTCGATCGGGATCGAGGTCCGCGTGCTCGACTACGCCGAGCATGCGCTGTCGGCGGGGAGCGACGCGCAGGCCGCGGCCTACGTCGAATGCTCGGTCGGCGGGCAGACGCTGTGGGGAGCGGGGGTCGACGGCAACACCGTGACCGCCTCCATGCGGGCCGTGATTTCCGCGGTCAACCGGACCCGCCAGGGCTGATCCGCGAACAGCCGGTGAGCGTTATGCAAGCCGCATCGTGAGTGCAGGCCCCTGCGGGGTCTGCGCGAGCGATCGGGCCAGGTCAGACCGCGGCTACCAGGCAACTAACTTGCATAACGCTCACCTTCGCATATGACACAGTGCCGGGATGTTCCCGGCGCCGGCCTGCCGCGCGCCCGTTTTGGGCCGCGGCGCGGGACAATGGAGGGGTGAGCCGCCTCTACCGTGATGAGGGCATCGTGCTGCGCACCCAGAAGCTGGGTGAGGCGGACCGGGTCATCACGCTGCTGGCCAAGCGGACCGGGCGGGTCCGCGCGGTCGGCAAGGGCGTGCGGCGGACGAAGTCACGGTTCGGCGCCAGGCTGGAGCCGTTCACCCACGTCGATCTGCAGCTTTACACCGGGCGCTCGCTTGACATCATCACCCAGGCCGAGACGCTGCACCCGTACGGCGAGCGGCTGGCAGGTGACTACCCCCGGTACACCGCCGGGATCGCCATGCTGGAGACCGCCGAGCGGATCACCCCGGAGGAGAAGGAACCGGCCCTGCGGCAGTTCCTGCTGCTCGTCGGCGGCCTGCGCACGCTGGGCGAGCATGACCACGACCCTCGCCTCGTGCTCGACGCCTACCTGCTGCGCACGCTCGCCGTGGCCGGGTACGCGCCCGCGCTGGAGGAGTGCGCCCACTGCGGATCGCGGCGGGCCGCGGCCGCCGGAGCGGGATCGCGGGCATTCTCTGTCGTGGCCGGCGGGCTGGTCTGCCAGTCCTGCCGGCCGCCCGGCGCCTCGACCCCGGCCACGGCGACGGTGGACCTGATGACCGCGCTGCTGCGCGGCAACTGGGACCGGGCGGACGCGAGCGAGCGCAGGCACCGGGTGGAATGCACCGGCTTGGTGGCCGCCTACCTGCAGTGGCACCTGGAGCATTCGATCCGCTCGCTGCGGCACGTGGAGCACGTGTAACGCGGCCAAAACAGCGCATATCCCTGAAAAGGATCCGCCCGGCCGGAAAATTGGCCGGGCAATTTGGTGTGCCAGGCGTGACGGGGTGAAACCAGGGTACATTCTCTGCCCAGGAGCGTTATGCAAACCGCATCGCGAGTGCAGCCCCCTGCGGGGTCCGCGCGAGTGATCGGGCCAGGTCATGGTACAGCAACCGGCAGGAATTTGCATAACGCGACTTTCGCGTAAAGCACGGGTGTTTTGCCATTTCAGGGGGGATTATGAAACGTACGGCCGTGGCATGCCTTGCTTTCGTGGTATGCACTGCCTTCGCAGTCACGTTTGGGGTTCTGCTGGTGCCGGGCAGCGCTAAGGCGTCGGTCATGGCACAGCCGGGGGCCAAAACAGTCCGGTTTGACGGATATACCTTCAACGTCCCGGCAAACTGGCCCGTATACCAGCTCGGCCGTAATTCGACCCAATGCGTGCGCTATGACAAAAACGCGGTCTACCTGGGCACCCCGGGAGTGAACCAGCAATGCCCGCCGAGCCTGGTCGGCCGGGCGGACACGGTGAGCATCGCGCCGTCCACCGCGGCCAGCCAGCCGGCCGCTGGCCCGGCGATCGAAATGCAGAGCGCCGAGGTGGGCGGCGGCCAGGCCGCCACGGCGCCGCGGCCGGGCGTCACCGTGACCGCGACCTATGGCGCCGACCCAGGAGCGGTGCGGCAGGTGCTGAGCAGCGTGCGCAGCGCCGGCACCGGCGCGCCCGTCGTGCTCCACCAGTTCGCCCCGGCGGCCAGCCCCACCCCGTCCCAGCCGCCGACGGGCACCCCGCCGAGCCCGCCGTCCCAGTCGCCGTCCCCGTCCCCCATGGCCAGCCCGGCGAGCCAGCCGGTGACGTCCTACGTGACCACGCCGGTGCCCGGGTTCGACACCTGCACGGCACCGTCGCTGCAGGCCATGCAGGCCTGGCGGCACAGCTACTCGGCGGCCGCGATCTACATCGGCGGCGCGGAAATGGCCTGTGACTACGGCAACCTGTCGGCATCCTGGGTGCGCGCAGTCCGGGCGATGGGCTGGTCGCTGATCCCGATCTACGTCGGCCGGCAGGCGCCGTGCAACTCCTTCAGCCAGGAGATCCAGCCCCGGCAGGCCGCTAATGAAGGCAGCTGGGCGGCCGGCGACGCCGTTTCCCACGCGCGTTCGCTGGGCCTGGGCACCGGCTCGCCCATCTATTTCGACATGGAGGCCTACAACAGCGGGGACAGCATCTGCCGGGACAGCGTGCTGTCCTTTATCAACGCCTGGGACCAGCATCTCGGCGCGCTGCATTACGTCTCGGGGATGTATTCGAGTGCCGCGTCCGGCATCGAGGACATGGGCAGTGCGACCACGGTTTACGGGCGCACGCTGGTCAAACCCCAATCTATCTGGTTCGCCCTGTGGGATGACCAGGCAAACCTCATCGGGACGCCCTACATGCTGAGCTCCTGGTGGACTCCGGACCGCCGGATCAAGCAGTACGAGGGAGGGCACTTGGTAACGGTCGGCGGGATCAGACTCGACATCGACTCCGATTGGGTCGAAGGGGCCGTTTACGGCTGATCGGGCAGCGGACCGGGTGGGTGGTAAGTCAGTCGAGGCCATCGCCGGTGTCAGTAAGCTTGGTGAACCGCGAAGCCAGATCCTGGGTTGCCCGCGCTCGCAGCCCTCCGACCGCCAGCCGGATGGAGACCTTGATGGCCCGACGTACCGATCGCATGGACACCCTCGTCAGCCTCTGCAAACGGCGGGGGTTCGTCTACCCGTCCGGCGAGATCTACGGAGGACTGCGCGCTTCCTGGGACTATGGCCCGCTCGGTGCTGAGATGAGGAGCAACATCAAGCGGCAGTGGTGGCGCTCGATGGTGACCGAACGCGAGGACATCGTCGGCCTGGACTCCTCGGTCATCCTGGCCCGTGAGGTGTGGGAGGCCAGCGGCCACATCGCTGAGTTCGTGGAGCCGCTGACCGAGTGCACGTCCTGCCACAAGCGGTTCCGCGCCGACCACCTGGAAGAGTCCTACCAGGAGCGGCACGGGCACCTCCCCGAGGACGGCCTGGCCGGCATCGCCTGCCCGCACTGCGGCACCAAGGGCGCTTTCACCGAGCCCCGGATGTTCAACGGGCTGCTGCGCACCTACCTCGGTGCAGTGGAGCGGGACGAGGAGGCTGGTGGCGAGTCCGGGCTTGCCTACCTGCGGCCGGAGACCGCGCAGGGCATCTTCATCAACTACCGCAACGTGCTGCAGACCTCCCGCAAGAAGGTCCCGTTCGGTATCGGCCAGATCGGCAAGTCGTTCCGCAACGAGATCACCCCGGGTAACTTCATCTTCCGCACCCGCGAGTTCGAGCTGATGGAAATGGAGTTCTTCGTCAAGCCCGGCACCGACCAGGAATGGCACGAGCGGTGGATCGACGCGCGGCTCGGCTGGCACGTGAACCTGGGCGTGCGCAAGGAGAACCTCCGGCTGTACGAGCATCCGGCGGAGAAGCGCTCGCACTACTCCACGCGCACGGTGGACATCGAGTACCGCTACGGGTTCCCCGGCAGCGAATGGGGTGAGCTCGAGGGCATCGCCAACCGGACCGACTACGACCTGACCACACACGCCAAGGCGTCCGGCGTGGACATGTCCTACCTCGACCCGGAGTCGGGCGAGCGCTTCGTGCCCTACGTCATCGAGCCCGCGCTCGGCGTCGACCGGGCCATGCTGGTGCTGCTGCTCGACGGCTACGCCGAGGACGAGGCGCCGGACGCCAAGGGCACCATGGAGAAGCGGACCGTGCTGCGGCTCGACCCCAGGATCGCCCCGGTCAAGGTGGCCGTGCTGCCGCTGTCCCGCAACCCGGACCTGTCGCCCAGGGCCCGGGACCTGGCCGCGGCCCTGCGCAAGCGCTGGAACGCCGACTTCGACGACGCGAGCGCGATCGGCCGCAGGTACCGCCGCCAGGACGAGATCGGCACGCCGTTCTGCGTGACCGTGGACTTCGACACGCTGACCGATCAGGCGGTGACCGTCAGGGAACGCGACTCCATGCGGCAGGAGCGGGTCGGCATCGACCGGGTCGAGTCCTACCTGGCCGAACGCCTGGCGGGTTGCTGACCGCGGAGTGGCGGGGGCGGCCTCAGCCACCCCCGCCACATCTGGAAGGTGCTGGGGCTACCAGGCGACCGCCTGGCCGTGCCCGCCTGGCCGTGCCGGTGGCGCTGGCGCAGCACCGAGCGGCAGCCGTTGAGCACGGCTGTCCGCACGTACTGCAGGGCCCTGCTCTGGTCGGCCAGGCCGCCCCAGCGCAGTGATCTTGCTATCAAGGTTTTGACCAGCGGTAACTTTCACTTTCGGGACGGTGCTGAGCAGGTTTCTGTTCCAGACCATGATCGTGAAGTGCCTGAACCTGTAGACCTGGGCCGGCGGCCCGAACCTGGCCCGCGCCTCCGCCACCTGGACCGCCTCCGGCGAATACCGTGCGCACACCACGAAGTTCGCGTAGTTCGACAGGGGATCGACCGCCGAAAGCTTGTTCTCCCAGGTCATCGGGGCCAGGTCAGGGTCAACCGGCCGCACGTAGACGGTGCCGTGGCTGTCCAGGGTCACGCTGTTGGCCTGCCAGAACCCCGCCAGCCCGCCGGACAGGTGATGAGCGGACAGCCAGGCGGTGAGCCTGGAGTTCGCCGGGGGCTTCACCGGCTGGGTCACGTACACGCCCACGATCAGCGCGTAGCACGCGCCCACGGTGGCCAGCGCGGGCGCCAGCCTGGCCAGCGCCGGCCGCCCGGCGAGCAGCCGCCCCACCAGGATGGCGGCGAACGGCAGCACGGCGGCGATTTCCCTGGTGCTGCGGATGTTGTTCGCATAGCCCCCGGACGCGTAAGCCGCCACGTTGAGGATGATCGCCAGCACGAGTACCTGGATGATGAGGTCATCCCAGCGGAAGAAGCGGCGCAGCGCACGCCAGCACGCCCAGGCCGCCAGGGCTGCCCCGGCCAGATGGATCGCCGCGAACAGGGTGAAGACCGCGTTGTGGCCCGGCGGCCGGGCGAAGACGTTCGCCCCGAACAGCTCCAGCAGGCCCTCGCCGGTGAGCTTGAAGTTGTGCAGCAGCAGCACACCGTTGCCGGCCAGGGTCGTCCGCACCGGCCAGGTCGTCCAGCCACCGTAGGCCCGGACGAGGTGGGTGCCCAGCGATGCGCCCGCCACCGATGTGATCGCCGCGACCGCGAGCGACGCCTCGTACCACCCGGACCGCAGCTTTTGCCCGCGCCGCCGCAGGATCTGGCCCAGCCGCACGGCGCAGGCGAGCGTCAGCGGAGCGACCCCGATGACGAGCACGAGCGGGTCCCCGAGCAGCGCCAGCGTCAGCAGCACCCAGACCGCCACCGGGACGTACCAGCGCGGCCGTGCACGGTCGAGCAGCAGCCAGGTCAGCAGCAGTGGTACGGCGGTGCCGAGATGATTGGGCGACAGCATCAGCGTGTACGTGCCGCCGTCGCTGCCGAGCTGCGGGGTCAGCATGATCCCGCCGGCCAGCAGCATCCGGGCGAGACCCGCGCGCCCGGTGGCCCGTCCCTTCGCGAGCAGGGCGGCCAGCAGCACGAGCAGGGTATAGGTCGCCGCCGCCACCACGTGCACGACATTGGGCTCCAGCCCGGATATCGCTTCGGCCAGCATGTACTTGGGCAGCTCGGTCGTGTAGAACGGCACGTCCGATAGCACCCAGTGGTGCAGCAGCAGGTTGCCGTGCAGCATGTCCCAGGCTTGCAGCGCATTCGACGAGTCGTCGGAAGTCACCGCGACCGCCTGCGACTGCCGCAGGCAGCAGGCGAAAATGACCACTGCGGCCAGGATTAAACCGGAAGCCCAGGCCGCCTTGGCCCGCCAGTTGCGCAGGCCGATGCCGGCCAGCCGCGAGCGGGAGCCGGTGGACTGCAAAGCCAGGCTGCCCTCGCCCCGGTCGGCGACAAGGGCTCCGAGCGGTCCGGTATCGTCATTCAGCCGTGGTCGTTCCCCGCCTGGCACGTTGGGCTCTCCTTAGCGGCACATGTGCAGGCCAGGCCATTGCCCCTGCATCTGGCTGATCACTCGGCGAAGAGACCGGAACGCCGCATGGTGCTCCTGGGGATTTGTGCGCTTTGCCATAGGCAGCACATTTCTTTACCATTCGCCATACGATGCTTTACTCGCACATGATGAAACGTAAAAGCGCAGGGAGATATGGTCGCTCGCCCCCGGTCATAAGGCAGCGTCTAACTGCGAGTCGCTACTTCTGTCACCAATGCCGCCCCCGCACTGGCTCTACCTATATAAGACGGCTGACGGGCCAATTAGTTGCATGGTTAACGGAAAAAATTCGTGCCCGCCGGGTCACAGCAATCACAAAAGGGCCCGGGACGCCCCCGCGTCCCGGGCCCTTGCTGGTATAAGGCCTGGTCAGATCTTCTCCGCGGTGCTGCGGACCGACACCGCGGCGAGCACCACGAAGCCGGCCAGCCAGGCCGCGATGATGGCCACCGCGCTCATCGGGACGCTGCTGCCGCCGATGACCGTGGTGCCGATCTTGACGATCTGGTAGGTGGGCAGCACCTGGCCGATCTTCTGCAGCCCGCTGTGGCCCAGCGAGAACCAGATGCCGCCGAGCACGCTCATCACCAGGTAGATGAACATGGTCATCGGCTGCACCGTGTCCGGCATGAACCGGTAGCCGATGGCCACCGCGAGCGCCGCGAACGTCGTCGAGCCGAGCCAGATCGCGACCCCGATGGTCAGCCACTGCCACAGGGCCAGGTGGATACCGCCGTAGAACCGGCCGAGCAGGAGCACGATGAGCACCGAGGGCACCGAGGTGACCAGGGACGCGAGGATCTTGGCGGTCACGTAGGCGCTGGCGGGCAGCGCGCTGATCCGCAACTGCCGGATCCAGCCGTCCTTGCGCTCCTGCGATATGCGCTGGGCGTTGCCGGTCAGCGCCCCGCTGAACGCCCCCATCGAGGCCATGGCCACCATGTAGAACGCCTTGAAGGCCACGCCATTGGCGAACGCCGTGGTCGATCGGCCGAAGCTCACGTACAGCACGGCCGGCAGCCCGATCGTGAAGATGAGATAGCGCTTGTTGCGCAGGACCCGCAGCATTTCCAGCCGGGACAGCGTCAGCGTGCCGATCATCGGACAGTCTCCTTCACGTGCGCACCTGCCGGGGCCGCGGCGGCCAGGCTGGCGTCGTCTTCGGCGGTGATGGCCAGGAATGCCTGCTCCAGGCCCAGGCTGGACACCTCGATCTCGCGCGGCCGGCAGCCCGCGTCGAGCAGCGCGTACAGCGTGCGGTCGGAATCGGACGACTGCAGCTGGATGAGGTCGCGCCGGATCTCGAGGTTCACCAGCGCCGGCAGGCCGAGCAGGAACGCCTCGTCCACCCGGTCCAGCCGGAAGGAGATGCGCTTGGCGCCGGCCCGCTGCTTGATCTCGGCTGGGGTGCCGTCGGCGAGCAGCCGGCCCTTATTGATGACCAGGATCCGGTCGGCGGCCTGGTCGGCCTCTTCCAGGTAATGCGTGGCGAACAGCAGCGTGTGCCCCTCGGCCACTTCGGCGTGCATGTTGGCCCAGAACATCTGCCGGCTCTCCACGTCCATCGCTGTGGTCGGCTCGTCCAGCACGATCAGGTCGCTCTCGCCCACGATCGCCAGCGCGAACCTGACCCGCTGGGTCTGCCCGCCGGACAGCTTGTCCACCCGGCGGCCGGCGATGTCGGCGATGCCGGCCCGCCGGAGCGTTTCGCCGACCGGCAGCGGCCGGGGATGCACCTTCGCCATCAGGGCGACGAGCTCACGCACGGTCACCTCGGGAAGCAGGCCGCCAGACTGCAGCATCGCGCCGATGTGGCCGGCCTTGACGGCGCTGTACGGATCGGTGCCGAATACCTGAATCCGGCCGGACGTCGGCTTGCGCAGCGCCAGCAGCATGTCGAGCGAGGTCGACTTCCCCGCGCCGTTCGGCCCGAGAAAGGCCACGGTCTCGCCGCTGCGCAGGTCCAGGGAGAGGCCATCGACGGCCCTGACGCTCCCGTAGACCTTGCTGACGTCCTGGAAGGACACCACCGGTGCCCCGGAGTGCCCCGTTCCCCGTTGAGTCATCACGGTTCCCTTCGCATTGGTTCCGGCCTTCCGGGCCGGTGTACAAATGTCACCATGCGTAGGGATTCCAGCGGCAGTGCCGTACCTCCATGAGCCGCCATGACGGATGTCATGGCCGAGGCAGTGCCCTATTTAACTACTGCCGGCTGATTACTGCGGGGGAGAGAGCAGAGCGCCGATGACATCACTGAACGTGACCGCATCGCCATCCAGGACACGAGGCTGGCGGCGGAAGATCTCGGCCGCCGCCTGATGGAAACCGGGCGGCAGGCCGGCCGCTGCCATGCTGCCGGAGATCTCCTCCATCTCGGCCACCCAGCGCCAGCCCTTCACCGCCGCGGAGCGGGCCGCGCTCTGTGACCGCGCGGCCAGGGCCGGCTGCGAGAGGGCCCACTCGGCCAGCAGTTCGTCCCGCACGCCCTCGGCCTCGGCCAGCGCCCGCGCGGCGAGCAGCAGGGCGGCGGTGCCCTTGGTCCACGCCGCATAGGCCATCTTCACCGCCGAGGCGCCACCGGGCGGCCCGGCCACGATCCTGGCGTCGACCCAGCTTCCGGACAGCAGTTCGCGGATCTCACCGGCCCGCGGGCCGGACAGGTACAGCCGGGTGCTCCCGGGTGCGCTGGGCGGCAGGCCGATAATCCCGCCGTCGACATAGCTGCCGCCGCGCCCCTCGATGATCCCGGCGACCGCGCGGGAGGTGGCCGGTGAGATCGCGTTCGCATCGGCGAACAGGCCGCGGAACCCGGCGGCGGCGACGGAGCGGGCCACGTCCACCGCGGCGTGCGGCGGGCAGATCGACAGGATCACAGCGCTCCCGGCAGCGAGCGCCGCCACCGTGCCCGCGTCGGACAGCCCGGCACCGGCAGCGCACGCCGCCGTCGCCTGGCCCCGGCCGTCCGAGGCCCAGCGGACCTGGTAGCCGAGCCCGGTCAGGCACTTGCCGACGGCGGCCCCCATGTCGCCCGGGTGAAGCAGCCCGATCACCAGATCGCTCACAGCGCAGCCTCCTGTCTCACTGGCATCCGGCTCCATCTTGCCGTGCGTGGATCGCCTTCCCCGCCGGGAACGCCGGGCTCACCGGCGGCGGGGGCCCGCTGGCCTGCGCCATCTGCTCGCCGGGATCACCTCCTCGGCGGCGGGCTTGTCGCCCAGCATGACAAGAGCAAGCCGGATGAGGCTCACGGCATGCTGCTGGTACAGGATGGTGAGTGCCAGGCCGGCATCGTGGTGGCCGGGGGAGCGCCCGGCAGCCCGGTGCGGCCGGAGACGATTTCGAGCGTACCGAGAGGGCGGGCAGGGGTAACGATGTCGGCTGCCACACTTCAGAGACGCTCAACCCGGGCAAAAGTTGCCTCCATCACGTCTCCCGATGTGACTGGATGCGCCCGTGTTACCCCGGATAGGTCCAGACCAATGAGTGGCCGTGTCCACGGGAGGCGCCCAGTCTCGGTAGAGTCCCATCGAAAGAGCCATAAGTCTGCCATCATCAGCCGCCCCGCGTCGGAACCGTCGTGTGCGGGTGGCATCGCGAGGAGAACGTGCCGTGGCCAAGCTTGTCTATGCCTTCACCGAGGGCAACAGGAATCTGAGGGATCTGCTGGGCGGCAAGGGCGCCAACCTTGCCGAGATGACGAACCTGGGCCTGCCGGTTCCGCCCGGATTCACCATCACCACCGACGCCTGCCGCACCTACCTGGACACCGGCGCCATGCCCGGGGGCCTGGCCGATGAGGTGACCACCCACCTGCGGGCGCTGGAGCAGGCCATGGGCCGCAAGCTCGGGGATCCGGCCGACCCGCTGCTGGTGAGCGTCAGGTCGGGCGCGAAGTTCTCCATGCCGGGGATGATGGAGACGGTGCTGAACATCGGCCTGTCCGACGAGTCCGTGCACGGCCTGGCCAAGCAGGCGGGCAACGAGCGGTTCGCCTGGGACTCCTACCGCCGCCTGATCCAGATGTTCGGCAAGACGGTGCTCGACATCGAGGGCGAGGCCTTCGAGCATGCCATCGAGGAAGCCAAGAAGGCCAAGGGCACCAAGAACGACCTTGACCTCGACGCCGGTGACCTGAGCGAGCTGGTCGAGACCTTCAAGGGGATCGTGCGCGAGCACGCCGGACGGGAGTTCCCGCAGGAGCCACGGGAGCAGATGGACCTGGCGATCGGCGCCGTGTTCCAGTCGTGGAACGCCGACCGCGCCATCCTCTACCGGCGGCAGGAGCGGATCCCCGCCGACCTTGGCACCGCGGTCAACGTGGTGGCCATGGTGTTCGGCAACCTCGGCATGGACTCCGGCACCGGGGTCGCCTTCACCCGGGACCCGGGCACCGGCCAGCAGGGCGTCTACGGCGACTACCTGCAGAACGCGCAGGGTGAAGACGTGGTGGCCGGCATCCGCAACACCGTCCCGCTGCAGGACCTGGAGCGGATCGACAAGGCCTCCTACGACCAGCTCATGGACATCATGTCGACGCTGGAGAACCACTACCGCGACCTGTGTGACATCGAGTTCACCATCGAGCGCGGCAAGCTGTGGATGCTGCAGACCCGGGTGGGCAAGCGGACCGCGGCCGCCGCGTTCCGCATCGCCACCCAGCTGGTCGCCCAGGGCCTGATCGACGAGGACGAGGCGCTCACCCGGGTGAGCGGTGCGCAGCTTGGCCAGCTCATGTTCCCCAGGTTCGACGCGAGCGCAGGCATCACCAAGGTCACCACCGGGATCAGCGCCTCGCCGGGTGCGGCCGTCGGCAAGGTGGTGTTCGACTCGGCCCGCGCGGTCGAGCTGGACGCGCGCGGGGAGAAGGTCATCCTGGTCCGCCGGGAGACCAACCCCGACGACCTGCACGGCATGATCGCCGCACAGGGCATCCTGACCAGCCGGGGCGGCAAGACCAGCCACGCCGCCGTGGTCGCCCGCGGCATGGGCAAGACTTGCGTCTGCGGCGCGGACGAGCTGGACGTGGACACGAAGGCAGGCCGGTTCACCGCGCCCGGCGGCGTCACCGTCAGCGAGGGCGACGTCATCTCCATCGACGGATCCAGCGGCGCCGTCTACCTGGGTGAGGTGCCGGTCGTCGCCTCGCAGGTCGTGCAGTACTTCGAGGGCAAGCTCGCGCCCGATGCGGCCGACGCGGGCGAGCTCGTGCAGGCCGTGCACCAGATCATGGGGCACGCGGATGTGCGGCGGCGGCTGGGCGTGCGGGCGAACGCCGACACCGGCGAGGACTGCGCCAGGGCCCGCCGGTTCGGCGCCGGCGGCGTGGGCCTGACCAGGACCGAGCACATGTTCCTTGGCGAGCGCCGGCAGCTCATCGAGCGGCTCATCCTGGCCGAGGACGCTGATTCCAGGCAGGCAGCCCTTGACGCTCTGGAGCCGCTGCAGCGCGGCGACTTCGTCGGGATCCTGGCGGCGATGGACGGGCTGCCGGTCACCATCCGGCTGATCGACCCGCCGCTGCACGAGTTCCTGCCCGACCTCACCGAGCTGTCGGTCAAGGTGGCGCT
>DASXMU010000170.1:0-16634 GCA_036495485.1 Streptosporangiaceae bacterium | reverse complement strand
CCCGAGGCCGAGCTGCCAGTCGGCCAGCCCGGCCTCCCGGCCGAAGTACTCGTTGAGCAGCTGGCTGACCACCACCGTGTGCGCGCTGTCCACCGCGTCCGCGGTGGTCAGGTAGTTGTCCTCGCCGGTGTTGATGAGGATCCCGGCGCGGGCGTGCACCTGGCGGGAGAACCGCTGGTCGATGAAGGTCCGCACCGGGTTGATGTCGCGGAAGATGATGCCGTACATGCAGTCGTTGAGCATCATGTCCAGCCGCTCCAGGCCGGCCAGCGCCGCGATCTCCGGCATGCACAGGCCCGAGGCGTAGTTGGTCAGCCGGACGTAGCGGCCCAGCTCGCGCGAGGTCTCGTCCAGGGCCGCGCGCATCAGCCGGAAGTTCTCCTGGGTGGCGTACGTGCCCGCGAAGCCCTCGCGGGTCGCGCCCTCGGGCACGTAGTCGAGCAGGGACTGGCCGGTGGACCGGATCACCGCGATGATGTCGGCGCCCTCCCGCGCGGCCGCCTGCGCCTGCGGGATGTCCTCGTAGATGTCCCCGGTCGCCACGATCAGGTAGATCCATGGCTTGGCCGGGTCGCCGATGTCGCGCAGCAGGCCGTCGCGCTCGGCCCGCCTGCGGTCGATCGCGGCGATGCCGCCGCCGACCGCGAGCCGCGCACCGCGGGCGGCGGCCTGGGCGTCCTCACCCCCGGGCATACGGAAGGAAACCTTGCCCGCGGCCGCGTCCTGCGCCAGCGTGGCCAGATCCGGGTAGCTCCCGGCCGCCATGGCGTCCCAGACCGGCAGCGCGACACCGCGTTCCAGGCCAACGCTGCCGCGAACCGCGTCGGTGAGCCGGTTCACCCACGGCATGCCCTCGTCGTCGGCACCATCGAGGCCGGCCAGCCGCAGCACCGCACGCTCCACCGAGACCGTGGTGTGGGTCCTGGCCAGCTCGACGATCGGCCGGCCGACCTCGGCGGCCAGCCGCCGTGCCTCGCCGGTCACCGCCGGGTCGAGCCCCAGTCTCGCGGTCACGAGATCCCCCCCTCTGTTTCTCCGCTGATCCTGCTCTCGAACAGGGACCGCACGCCAGCGTTGCGGCGGATCAGCCCGAGGGCCAGATCCGCGTGCCCGGGAACGTATCCGTTGCCGATGAGCATGGTCACGTCCGCCGCGACGCCCTCGGCGCCGAGCGCGGCTGCGGTGAACGAGGTCGCCATGGAAAAGAAAATGACCGTACCGCCCTGGGCGGTGGCCAGCACCGCGCCACCCTCACAGCCAGGCACGTCCACGCAGACCACGGTCACGTCAGCGGGCCCGCCAGCCGACTGCACGGTGCCGGCCAACCCGACCGGGTCGCGCGCGTCCGAGACCACCACCTGGTCGGCCAGGCCTGGGCCTGCGGCGCCAGCCGCGCGCAGCGCCGCGGCCTCGCGCTCGTCCCGCACCACGCCGATGATCTTCCCCGCCCCGGCGCGCCTGGCCGCCGCGACCGACAGCGACCCGCTCTTGCCGGCCGCGCCGATCACCGCGACGACCGGTGACAGCTTGGCGCTCACCACCCGGTGGGTCAGCGCCGGCGCGCCGCACACGTCCATCACGGCCAGTGCCAGCGGGCCCGGCAGGTCGCCCGGCAGCACGGTCGCGATCGACCGGCCGAACAAGATGGCGTGCCCCTCGCACGGCACCTGCTCCGACTGGCCATCCCAGCGGGCCAGCCCGTCGGTGATCACCAGCGGCGTGAGCGAAAGCGACACCAGTGTGGCGATCCGGTCCCCCACCGCCAGATCCAGCTCGGACTGCGGCCCCACCTCGTCGACGACGCCGGTCAGCATCCCGCCGGACCCGGTCACCGGGTTCTGCATCTTGCCGCGGTCGGCGACGATGCCGAGCACCGCGGCGCGGATGGCCGCCGGGTCGCCGCCATGCGCCTCGTGCAGCTGCCGGAACGATGCGGCGTCCAGGTTCAGCCGTTCCAGCTTGACGCGCACCTCGGTGGGCCAGATAGCCGGGCGCGCGTCGAGCCGCCGGGCCGCCTGCGGCAGCACGCCGGAGGGCTCGATCACCCGGTGCAGCCCGAGCGGGGATCCATCACCCGCCGGCTGCTGCGCTGCCTGTTCTACTCGGTCGATGGACGACGCGGTCACGCTTCGCTCCCCTCCAATTACTGTCCGCGTGCGGATACGGCCAACGCCTGTTCGCACTGCAAGATTTCCCGTATATTACTATAGTTACCGAAGCTTCTTTCGCAGTACATGGTTTCGGCAAAGCGTTGTTATTGAGGTTGGCGGGGCGGCGGGGCCTCGCCACGGCAGACATGGCCGGGGAGGCTGCAGTGGTCGATCAGCCGTATGCGTACGTTCGCAAGCAACTCATCGAGCCGGACTGGCGCAGGTTCCCAGGCTGGGCCAACGTGACGCAGGCTGAGTGGGAGTCCGCCCAATGGCAGCGGGTGCACTGCGTGAAGAACCTCCGCCAGCTCAGCCAGGTCACAGGCCCCGGGCTGAGCGAGGCATTCTGTGCCGACCTGCTGCGCGACCAGCGCGAGCGGGCCACCATGTCGATGCTGGTGCCGCCGCAGATGCTCAACACGATGGTCCCGGGCCTGGGGCCGGACGAGGCTGGCTTCACCGAGGCGTTCTACGCCGACCCGGTGCGCCGGTACATGATCCCGGTGTTCAGCGACCGGCGGTCGGACTGGCCCTCACACCCCCATGCGACCAGGGACTCGCTGCACGAGTCGGAGATGTGGGCGGTCGAGGGGCTGACCCACCGGTACCCGACCAAGGTGCTTGCCGAGATCCTGCCCACCTGCCCGCAGTACTGCGGCCACTGCACCCGGATGGACCTGGTCGGCAACCCGACCACCACCACGGACAAGCACAAGTTCGGGATGGCGCGGGCCGACCGGCTGGCCGCCATGCTCGACTACCTGCGCGCCACCCCGCAGGTCCGCGACGTCGTGGTATCCGGCGGCGACGTGGCGAACATGCCCTGGCCGCGGCTGGAGGAGTTCGTCGGCACGCTGCTCGACATCGAGAACATCCGCGACATCCGGCTGGCCACCAAGGCGCTGATGGGGCTGCCGCAGCACTGGCTGGGCGACGACGTGCGGGCCGGCATGGAACGGCTGGCCAGGAAGGCCGCCGACCGAGGGGCGAGCATCGCCATCCACACCCACGTGAACGCGGCGCAGTCGGTCACCCCGCTGGTGGCCAAGGCGGTGCGGGCCATGCTGGACACCGGGATCCGGGACGTGCGCAACCAGGGTGTGCTGCTGCGCGGCGTCAACGACAGCGCCCAGGCACTGCTCGACCTGTGCTTCGCGCTGCTCGATGAGGCGAAGGTCATGCCGTACTACTTCTACATGTGCGACATGATCCCCGGCAGCGAGCACTGGCGGCTCAGCCTGGCCGAGGCGCAGAATCTGCAGCACCAGATCATGGGCTACCTGCCCGGGTTCGCGACGCCACGGATCGTCTGCGACGTGCCCTATGTGGGCAAGCGCTGGGTCCACCAGGTGTCCAGCTACGACACCGAGCGCGGCATCTCCTACTGGGCCAAGAACTACCGAACCGCGGTGGAGGCGGACGATCCCGAGGCGCTCAACCGGGAGTACGAGTACTACGACCCGATCTACCTGCTGCCCGAGAGCGGCCAGCAGTGGTGGCGCGACCTCGCCGCCGAGGCTGCCATAGGGCGTGGTTCCGGCGAGGAAAGCACTGCGGTGCGGACGGGGCCGGTTGCCGGTTCTCCGGCCGAGCCGCAAATGCTAGAGTCTCTTACATTGTAAGAGGCGCTCACATTGAGTGCCGCCAAGTGAGAGGCACTCCCATGACCGGTACCAGCAGTGCGACGGCTGACACCTCCAGGCCCTGGCGGGAAGCCGACGTGCCAGACCAGACGGGCCGCACCGCCGTGGTCACCGGCGCCAACACGGGCCTCGGCTTCGAGGTGGCCAGGGTGCTCGCGCAGCGTGGTGCGAACGTCGTCCTGGCCTGCCGGACGCCGGCCAGGGCTCAGGACGCGGTCGAAAGGATCCGGGTCGGCGCCAAGGGCCAGGTGAGCACCGTTCGTGTTGATCTTGCATCAAAATCGTCGATCGCAGCAGCGGCCGAGGAGCTCAACCGGAGCAACGAACGGATCGACCTGCTGCTCAACAACGCCGGCCTCATGATGCCGCCCTATGGGCGGACGGAGGACGGCTTCGAGCTGCAGTTCGGCACTAACCATCTGGGGCACTTCGCGCTGACCGGGCTGCTGCTCGGCCGGATGCTGCAGGTGCCGGGCTCGCGCGTGGTGACAATGAGCAGCGGCGGCCACCGGATGGGGCGGATCGACTTCGACAACCTCCAGTGGGAGCGCGGCTACACCCGGATGGCCTCCTACGGCCGGTCCAAGCTGGCCAACCTGCTGTTCACCTACGAGCTGCAGCGGCGGCTGGATGCCATGGGGCGTGGTTCCGGCGAAGAAAATACCGAAAGACATTTTTCTGGCAAAGAAAGCAAAGCGGGGGTGCTGACAGCGGCGCTGGCCGCTCACCCCGGCACGTCGCGCAGCGAGCTCGTCCGGCACCTGCCGCTCTGGATGCGGATCGGCAACATGGTGGTGCCCTACCAGAGCGCCGCGGCGGGCGCGGTGCCGATGCTGCGGGCGGCCACCGACCCGGCGGCCCGCGGCGGCGAATACTACGGCCCGGCGGGGTTCGGCGAGTTCACCGGCCCGGCCAAGCGAGTGCGGTCCAGCGCGCGCTCGTACGATGAAGCGGTCGCCAAGCGGCTGTGGGAGGAATCGGAGCGGCTCACCGGTGTCAGCTACCCGCTCTGAGCGGCCGTCGCCTGGGGGACGGGCGGGCCGCTATCACCATGGGGATCTCAAGGCCGCCCTGATCGACGTGGCTGTCGAGCTGATCGCCGAGCGGGGGGTGCGTGATTTCTCGCTCGCGGAGGCCAGCCGCCGCCTGGGGGTGACCGTCGCGGCGCCGTACCGGCACTTTGCCGACCGGGACGAGCTGCTGGCGGCGGTGGCGGTGCGTGCGCTGGGCACGCTGGAGGCCGCGCTTGCCGCCGAGGTGACCGGCGGCGAGCCGCCGGAGCGGCGGCTCGCTGCGCTCGCGGGGGCCTACGTGCGGTTCGCCGCGGCACACCGGCCGCTGTTCGGGACGCTGTTCGGCTCTGGCATCGACAAGGACCGGTTCCCCGAGGTGCGGCGCGCGGCCGAGCCGGTGGAAACCGTGTTCATGTCGTGCGTCCTCATGGTCTGCGGGGACGATCCCGGTGCTGCGGAGGCGCTGGCCGGGGCGGTGCTGGCGACCGCGCACGGGTACGCGACGCTGCTGCTCGACGGCGCGGCCGTCGGCGGGCTGGACGCCAGCGATACCGCGGCGGAGCGGGCCGTGCAGGCACTGGTGGAAGGCCGGTCCGCGCTACCGGAATAACCCGGCGCGCGGCTCGTCGCCAGTTGTCATCGCGATCTTGCAACTCGCTACAATCTCCGTATGCCCGAGGGCGACGACCACGATCACTGGCAAGAACCGGAACCGGCCAATCCGCCCGGGTACACGGCCCAGCCTGAGTACCCGCAGGGTCAGTCCGGCTATCCACCGCAGCCTGAATACCAGGGACCCCAGCAGGGGTATCAGGGACCTCAGCCTGGTTATCAGGGTCAGCCCGGTTATCAGGGTCAGCCTGAGTACCAGGGTCAGCCTGGTTATCAGGGTCAGCCTGGTTATCAGGGTCAGCCTGAGTACCAGGGTCAGCCTGAGTACCAGGGTCAGCCTGAGTACCAGGAGCAGCGGCCAGGAGGGCAGGACCAGCCGGGGTACCAGGGGCAGCCGGGCTATCCCGGGCAGCCGGGACCACAGCAGCCTCAGGGGTACCAGAATCAGCCGGGTTACCCGGTTCAGCAGGGATACCAAGGGCAGCAGGGATACCAGGGGCAGCAGCCCGGGACTTTCCAGGATCAGCCCGGGTACCCGCAGGGCCAGCCCGGGTACCCGGGGCCTCAGCCGGGATACCAGGGACAGCAACCCGGCTACCAGGGGCAGCAGCCGGGACACCCCGCGCAGCAGGCCGGGTATCAGGCGCAGCCTGGCCACCCCGCGCAGCCGGTATACCAGACCCAGCCGTGGTACAAGTACCAGCCCGGGTACTTCCCGGACCAGCCAACGGCCCCGAATCAGCCGCCGGGCCCCGCCCAGCCGCAGCCGCCGGGCCCGCCCGGATATCCGGGTCAGGCGCCGCCGGGTCAGGCGCCGCCGGGCAGCTACCAGCCGCAGGGCGGCTACCCGGGTGCTCCCGGTTACCCGGCCACTCCCCCACGCCAGGCACCCCGGGGCAAGCGGGGGCGCAGGTGGCTTCCGTGGGTGGCGGCCGGGGTCGTCGTGGTGCTCGCCGGGGGCGGGATCACTGCTGGATTCTTGCTCACCGGCGGCTCGTCACCGGCCGCCTCCGGGACCTCGGGCTCCTCGGGTGGCGTCCTCGTGCCGAAGGCGCTGACCTTCTCCGGCTCGCCATCCGCGGTGACCGGCCGCGCGTCTGCCGACGGCCTGTCCTGGGACAAGCTCGGCGGCCCGTGGACGCCGGTGCCCAGCAGCCTGTTCGCCCAGGGCGACTTCGCGGCCGGCCAGCAGGTGATCAGCGACAAGTTCACCCAGAACGGGAAGGCATCGGACTGGACGGCCGACGTGCTGGCCGGGCGGCCCGGGTCGGATGTCGGCGTCAGCTACACCGGGCCCAGCCAGCTCAAGCAGTACGCGGCCGGCGTCGTGGACAACGTGCTCCTGGCCAAGGAATACCCGGCGGGCACCAGCGCGCCGGGGATCGCCTCGCAGTCGGTCACTGTCAGCGGGCGGCCCGGCTGGCTGATCGGGTTCACCCCGCATTTCTCGGTGACGGGCGTGAAGGCCACCCACGACACCGACGTGGTCGTGGTGGTGGACACCGGCCAGGCCGCCGTGCCCTCGGTCTTCTTCATGAGCATCCCCGACGACGTCAGCTCGCTGCTGCCCAACGTCACCGCTGAGCTGCACTCGCTGCAGGCCGGCTCGTAGCACCCCGGCCGGCCTGGCTGAGCTGGCCGGTCGTTACGCTCGTCGGGTGACGCGCAGCACGGAGCAACTCAGCCCGGAACTTCACGACTACCTGATCGCGCACAGCAGCCCGGTGGACGAGGTGCTGGCTGCGCTGGCCGGGGAGACGGCCCGCCGGTTCCCTGACGCAGTCGGCATGCAGATCGGCCCCGAACAGGGCACGTTCATGACCCTGCTGACCCGCCTGTCCGGTGCCAGCCGCGGCATCGAGGTCGGCACCTTCACCGGCTACTCCGCCATCTGCATTGCCCGCGGGCTTGCCGATGGCGGCCAGCTCATTTGCTGCGATGTCAGCGAGGAATGGACGTCGCTGGCGCGCGCCTACTGGGACAAGGCCGGCCTGGCCGGCCGGATCGAGCTGCGGCTCGGCCCCGGGCTCGGCTCGCTGCAGGCACTGCCCGCGGAGGCCGCGTTCGACATCGCGTTCATCGACGCGGACAAGCCCGGCTACATCGGCTACTGGGAGGAGATCGTGCCCAGGATCCGGCCGGGCGGCGTGATCCTGGTGGACAACACGTTCTCGCACGGCCGCGTGGTCGTCGAGTCCATCACGGACGCCGCCGTGCAGGGCATCCGCGACTTCAACGACCACGCCATCGCCGACGAGCGGGTCGAGCTGGTCATGCTGCCGATCGGCGATGGCCTGACCCTGGCCCGCAAGAAGGAGCGCTAAGCAGTCACAACCCGATCGATGTGACATTGCCGGTGCTGGGTGCCGGTCGAGTGCCATTGATGGGGTTGGCTGGGGCGGCGCGGCGGGCACTACTCGTCGGCGACGATCGAGCCGACGCGGTCGGCCAGGCCGGGGTCGCGCCTGACCAGCACCGTGGCGTAGATGACCGAGACGACCAGGACGCCGAGCGCCGCGAACGGGAACCAGTCGTAGGGCTGCGGCTGCGGCGGCTTGCTCAGGTAGTAGATGGGGACGGCGATCGCGACCATGCCGAGGACCGGCAGCACGGCGTGCTTGAGGACGTTGAACTCGGCGGGCCGGTATTTCCGGTAGTAGAACGGCAGGGCCAGGTTGGCCAGGAAGTAGACCACCAGCACCAGGATCGTGCCCATCGTCGCGGACTCGCCGTAGAAGTTCAGCGCGACCATGGTCCCGCCATGGCCGCCGATCAGGTGACCGAGCGCCCAGAACGCGATGATCGCGCCGCCGATCGCGACGAACGTGAAGATGGCGTTGACCGGCGTCCGCCGGGTCGGGTGCACCCGGCCGATCCAGCGCGGCAGCAAGCCCTCCCGGCCAGCGTTGAAGATCAGCCGGCACTGCGAGTTCACCGCCGAGATGAGCACGCCGGTGGTCGAGGTCAGCCCGGCCAGATAGCCGATGACGAGCAGCCAGGGCGCGATGCTGTGCGCGAGGTCGAGAAGGGGGATGCCGGACGGCGCGCCGGCGATGGACTTCGCGCTGTCGTGGAAACCGATCACCGTGGAGTAGGTGAGCAGCAGGTACAGGACCGCCATCAGGGCGACGGACAGATACACGGCCCTGGGCACGTTACGACGCGGGTTGCCCGTCTCCTCGGCCAGCGCCGCCGAGTTCTCCCAGCCGATGAACAGGTACACCGCCAGCGGGAACCCGGCCGCGGCGCCGCTGAAGCCGCCGGCGAAGTTGTGCGGGTTGAACGGGGCGGCGGACAGGTGACCACCGTTCTTGATCAGTGCGGCGATCGACAGGACGAGCAGCACCAGCAGCTCGAAGCCGAAGAAGAGCCCGGCCAGCTTTGTGGACACAGCCACACCCCGGACCATCATCACGATCGCGCCGGCCGTCATGAGCAGCGAGAAGATGATCCATGGGACGTTCCAGCCCAGGTAGTAGTTCAGCAGGATGGACAGGAAGCCGCCGCAGATCGCCAGCACTGACGAGATCGCGATGATGTAGCCGGCCCCACACAGCAGGGCGGTGGTCACCGCACTTGTCCCGCCGAACGTCTTGCCGACGAACGTGATGAAACCGCCGGTGGAGGGCTGCGCCCGGGAGAACTGCGAGAGCGTGTTGCCCAGCAGTGCGATCGCCACGGCGGCCACGAGCACGGTGAGCGGCGCAGCGATCCCAGCCGTCGTCACGATGACGATCATGCTGAAGTAGAAGCTGTAGGCCGGGCCGATGTTCGCCATCGTCGAGGCCGAGATGTCGACCAGGCCGAGCGCGCCCCGGTGCAGCCTTTCCGCGGATTCTGGTGCCTTGGTTTCTGAGAACGGCACGGATGCCGCTTCGGCCATGGCCCCTCCCTCTGCTGCGCATCATGATCAGCGGGTGTTTGCAGAATTGTCATGCTCTGCGCCACAGATGGGAAGGGCCTGGCAATTATCGTTCCAAAGTGTTGAACATAGCGAGCCGGTCCATAGCCTCGGTTCGCCGCCTGAAAGACTGGCCGAAACGTTCCCAGGAGGAGATGCATGACCACACAGGCCAGCGCGGCGGCGGCGGGCACCATCGAGATCGGCGGCGACATGGTGGTGCGGCGGATGGGCTTCGGCGCGATGCGGATCACCGGCGAGGGCATCTGGGGCGATCCACCAGACATTGACCGGGCCAAGCAGACGCTGCGCCGGGTGGTGGAGCTAGGCGTCAACTTCATCGACACCGCCGACTCCTATGGGCCCGAGGTCAGCGAGCGGCTGATCGGCGAGGCGCTGTATCCCTATCCGGACGACCTGGTCATCGCCACCAAGGGTGGCCTGGTGCGGCCCGGTCCTGGCCGCTGGGAGCCCAATGGCAGGCCCGGGCACCTGCGCGAAGCCTGCGAGGGCAGCCTGCGGCGGCTCCGGCTGGAGCAGATCCCGCTGTATCAGTTCCACCGGCCCGACCCGGCCGTGCCGCTGGCCGAGTCGCTGGGCATGCTCGTGCAGCTCAAGGACGAGGGGAAGATCCGCCACATCGGCATCTCCAATGTGGATGAGGATCAGCTTAAGGCGGCCCAGCGGGTCACACCCATCGTCTCGGTGCAGAACCGGTTCAACGCCACCGACCGCCGTTCGGAGGCCGTACTCGACGTGTGTGAGCTGGAGCAGATCGCATTCTTGCCCTGGGCACCCGTCCAGCAGGCCGACACCAACCCGGCGGTGGCGAAGGCGGCCAGCCGGCACGACGCGGACCCGCGGCAGATCGTGCTGGCCTGGATGCTGGCCAGATCGCCGCAGATACTGCCGATCCCCGGCACCGGCTCGCCCAGCCACGCCGAGCACAACATCGCCGCCGCAGCCATCGAGCTCAGTCCCGGGGAGGTCGCAGCCATATCGGAAGCGGTATGAGGCGTCAAGGCCGTATCCCTGGCCTGTGGATGACCGGCCGGTAACCGCGGATCTGTGGAGAGCCGGGCGCAGGCTCGGCCGGGCCCGTGCCACCATGGCTCTGTGCGGATCAGTGACATCGAATCAACCGACCTCTTCGGCGGCACCGCGGCCCGGCCGCTGCAGATCGTCCGGGTAACGCTCACCGGCACGGGCAGCAGCCCGCACCGGGACCGGGACGCTCGCGTCACGGTCCGGGTCGAGGGACCCGGCGTCAGCACGCCGGTTCCGGCCACGATCGACCTGCCCGGCCCCGGCGCGCAGTGCACGGCCGAGGCCGGCGTCGAGATTGCCGCGCCCGTCCGGCCTGGCAGTGTCCGCAGCGTCACGGTGATCGCGGAGGCCCTGGAGAGCCGGGCCGAGGCCGGGGCCGAGATCACCGTGGCCGAGCCGGGCTGGACCATGTGGATGGTGTCCCACTTCCACTACGACCCGGTGTGGTGGGACACCCAGGGCCAGTTCACCGAGTCACGCCTCATACTGCCCGACGAGCGCGGCAACCTGCCCGCGGCCCGCACCGCGTTCGAGCTGGTCCGGCTGCATCTGGAGACCGCCCGCCAGGACCCGGACTACAAGTTCGTGCTCGCCGAGATCGACTACCTGAAACCACACTTCGACGCCCACCCCGAGGACCGGGCCGACCTTCGCAGGTTCATCGCCGAGGGCCGGATCGAGATCGTCGGTGGCAACTACAACGAGCCGAACACCAACCTGACCTCCGCCGAGTCCACCATCAGGAACGCCGTCTACGGCATCGGCTATCAGCGTGACGTGCTGGGCGGCGACCCGCGGACCGCGTGGATGCTGGACGCGTTCGGTTTCGACCCCGGGTACCCAGGGCTGATGGCGGCTGCCGGGCTCACCACCTCGGCCTGGGCGCGCGGCCCGTTCCACCAGTGGGGGCCGAACCGCACTGTCGGCGACAACCGGCGCATGCAGTTCCCCAGCGAGTTCGAGTGGATCTCCCCCGACGGCGGCGGCCTGGTCACCAGCTACATGGCCAACCACTACGGCGCGGGCTGGGTCACCCACCACGCGCCCGATGTGAGGTCCGCGGAGAAGGCAGCCTACGAGCAGTTCCGGGAGCTGGCTCCGGTCGCCGCGACGCCCAACGTGCTGCTGCCGGTCGGCTCGGATCACGTCATCCCGTCCCGCTGGGCCACCGGCATCCACCGCGACTGGAACGAGCGCTACGTCTGGCCCCGGTTCGTCATGGCGCTGCCCAGCGAGTTCTTCGCCGCCGTCCGGCACGACGCCGCTGGGGCGAACGCCTGGATGACGCCGCAGACCAGGGACATGAACCCGGTGTACACCGGCAAGGACGTGTCCTACATCGACACCAAGCAGGCGCAGCGGGCCGGTGAGACCGCCGTGACCAACGCCGAGCGGCTGGCCACGCTCGCCTGGCTCGCTCCCCCGGTCTCAGGCGCGCCTGGCTACCGCTACCCAGCCGAGTCGCTGGACAAGGCGTGGCGGCAGCTCGTCTTCGGTGCGCACCACGACGCGATCACCGGCACCGAGTCCGACCAGGTGTACCTGGACCTGCTCGGTGGCTGGCGGGAGGCGTGGCAGCGTGGGCACCAGGCCGGTCAGCGGGCGGCCAGCCACCTGGCCGGCCTGATCGGCACGGAAGTGGCGGGTCACGGCGCCGTAGTCGTGTTCAACACCCTGGCGAGGGTGCGCACGGCGATGGCCACGGTCACCCTGTCGCTGCCGCGCGGGATGGCGCCGTGGATCACCCTGGCTGGCCCGTCCGGCAGCCCCGTGCCCTGCCTCGCCGAGGGGATCGCCCGCCATGACGACGGCAGCCTGGCCGGCCTGACGCTCACCTTCTGCGCCACCGGCCTGCCCCCGCTCGGCTACCGCAGCTACCCGATCGTGCCTGCCGGCCAGGAACCGCACTACCCGGGCTGGCAGGTCGTGCCCGGCGCCACGGTGATCGAGAACGACGCCCTCGCCGTGGCCGTGGATCCGGCCCGCGGCGGCGCGGTGTCCCGGGTCTGGGACAAGCGGCAGGGTGTGCCCCTGCTCCGCGAGGGAGCCGTCGGCAACGAGCTGGTCCTGCAGGAGGAGTACGCATACCACCCGAAGTGGAACGAAGGCCAGTGGCTGCTCTCCCCCACCGGGGCCAGCCGCGGCCTGGCCGGCCGCCTGGCCGGCGTCAGGGCGGAGCGCTGTGCGGTTGGCAGCCGCCTGGTCACCGAGTTCACCGATGGGGATCTGCGCATCACCCAGGAGACGCTGCTGTGGGACAGCGCTGACCGGGTCGAGTTCCGCACCCACGTGGACGGCTCGATCGGCCAGGACCGGCTGCTGCGCGTCCGTTTTCCCGCCGACGTGCCCGGCGGCCTGCCCATCTACCAGACCGCGACCGCAGTGATCGGCCGTCCGCCCGGCGCCGCCGACACCGACGTCGCCGGCCACTGGTTCACCCTGGATAACCCGGCCTACCAGTGGCTCGGCGTCGGCTCGACGGCGCGCGTGGCCCTCCAGGCCGCCGACGGTGGCCGGCTGATGCAGGCGGTCGGCGTTGCCGAGGTCATCCCGCCATTTATGAGTTTTGAGAAAAAGAATGGCGCCCCGCTAGCCCGGACGATTGACGCCGGGCTTGACCCCATGGAAGCCGCCGAGGACGCGGACGTCCCGGCGGTCCGCGCGGCGGTCAGGGAGCTGATGGCCGCGCTGGCCGGCCAGGGGGTCACCGCGACCTGCTCGCGGCCCGACGGGCCACGCTACGGCGCGATCGACGTGGACTCCAACCTGCCTGACTTCCGGATCGCGCTCGGTGATGGCGACCAGAACCCGTTCACCGCCGAGGTGCTCGCCGCGGCCGACCCCGCCTGCGAGAAAGAGCTGCAGGAACAGTTGCAGCAGACCGGGTCGGCCCGGCTGTGGGTGCCCGCGACCAGGACACGCGAGGACGTGTTCGCGCCGGGTACCGACGCGCGCGGGCCGCGGGATCTGCCCGTGCTGATCGTGGCCGGCCGTGGCCTCGGCGGCCTGGCTCCCGCGATCGGCCAGGTGACCGGGGAACTGGCCGCACACTCGGTGATCGAAGCCGCGGGTAACGCCGGCCCAGGCTGCGCGCCGCTCGCGGAGCGGTCGGTGGCCCTGCTCAACCGGGGTACCCCGAGCGGCCTGGTGACCCCCGACGGCACGGTGTACATCTCGCTCATGCGCTCGTGCAGCGCCTGGCCAAGCGGGGTCTGGATCGACGGCGAGCGGCGGACGGCTCCCGATGGCAGCAGCTTCAACTGGCAGCACTGGACCCACACGTTCGAGTACGCCCTGGCCGCCGGGCCGGGTGACTGGCGGACGGCCAGCTTCAACGCGGCGGGCGAGGACTACAACCAGGACGTGGTGACGTGTCAGACCGGCGCGCACGACGGCCCGCTCCCGTCAGAGGCGAGCCTGTGCTCGGTGGATCCGCCCGAGGTCACGCTCACCGCGGTGAAGCCGCGCGGCAACCCGCTGGCCTCCGGCCGCCCAGGCGCACCGGACCCCACCGGCGGCGTCGTGTTCCGTTTGCGCGAGACAACCGGCCGCCCAGCCCAGGCCCGGGTCAGCCTGCCCGGTTCCGGCGGCGCCCGCCGCACCGACCTGCTCGAGCAGGCCGAGGGGGACCCGCTGCCTACCGCGGACAGCGCCGCCATTGTCGACATATCGCCTGCAGGCCTGGCGTCAGTGATCATGGAAAGGCCCCCAGCCGCCGATAACGCTCAGCCCAGCGCGGCGCTTCCTTCGCCGGAACCACACGCTGCTGTGCTCGCTTCGCCGGAACCACACCCTACGGCGCCTGCCGCGCCGGACGATGGGACCGAGCTGGCCCAGCCCGTCTACACGCGGTACTGGCTGCACGGCAAGGGACCGGCGCCAACCGGGAACCTGCCGGTCGCCGTCCACATCTCCCCCGGCCGCTGCGCCATTGCCGCCGCCGGCGCCGCGGTCCCGGTAGGCGCTGCCCTGGACTCCGAGGCCACGCTGCGGGTGACGGTCGGCTGCGGCGTTGAGCCCGCGGCGGGGCGGGTGGAGCTGGACGTTCCGCCCGGCCTGGAGGCGGCCCACGAGCAGCCGCTCGACTTCGACTTGCCAGCGGGTGAGCACGCCTGGTGGGACGTGACCGTCCGGGCCGCACCGGGAGCCAGCACCGGCCGCTACTTCGTCGCGGTGCGGATCCGCGAGAGTCTCGGCCAGGTGACCGAGGACGCCGCGCTGGTCGCGGTTGGCGAACCGCCCAGCCCCGACCTCAACCTGCCGCTCGACGAACTGCTGCCGCTGATCGAGGCCGACCAGCGGGCCGGCGCTGGCGAGATCGAGGTGACCCTGCTCAGCGAGGACATCACGCTTGCCCCCGGCCAGCGCGGCGAGATGTCCGTCCGGATCGGCAACCGGCTGGCCTCACAGCTCCGGGGTGAGGCGCAGCTCATCTCCCCATTCGGCTCCTGGCAGGCGCTCGGGCCGTGGACGCAAGGTTTCGCCGCCGGTCCCGGCGAGGACATCACCGTCAGCTACCCGGTGACCATGCCGCTCACCGCGCGGCCGGGCGCGCACTGGTGGGCGATCGTGAAGGTGATGTACTTCGGCCGCGTCCACTACACCCAAGCGGTGCCAGTCGCCGTCAGCTCCTGACTCACCCGGTGTCCCGCTGGCTGAAAATGGCTGGGATCCGGATCGGCCAGCGTGGACGTGGTGGACCTGGAACTGGAGGCGCTCTACGGCGGCTTCGCCCGGGAGCCGTTTACCGGCGACAGCCAGGAGTACGTGTTCGCCGCCCGCCGTCCCGCTGCCTGAGGCGGCCAGCGGCACGCACAAGGCGGGCCCGGTTTACCGGGCCCGCCCTGGATGTGCGGTGCCTAGTCGGTGGTTTCGCTGCCAACGCGGACGAGCCGTGGGGCTGTGGCCGCGGCGGGGCTGGCCGGGGTGCGGCCACGGATCGCCAGCAGGATGACCAGCAGGGCGCAGACGTCGAAGATGGCCGCGACGCCGAACGAGATGGCCATGCCGTGCGCGATGACGTGGTGCTGCTCGGCGACCTTGGTCAGGCCGGCCAGCGGGTGGGCCGCCGCGTTCCTGCTGGCGGTGCCGAAGATGGTCACCAGGGCGGCCAGCCCGAGCGAGCCGCCGACCTGCTGCATGACGTTGACCATGCTGGCCGCGGCGCCCGAGTCCTGGGGTGCAACCCCGGCCAGCGAGGCGCTGGTCAGCGGCACGAACACCACGCCCATCCCGGCGCCGAGCAGCATCATCGGGCCGAGCACGCCGCTGGCGTAACCGGTGGCCGGTGAGACTCTGGACAGCCAGGCCATGCCGGCGATGACCGGCAGCATGCCCACCAGCATGAGCGGCTTGGCCGGGAACCGTGCGATCAGCTGGGGTGCCAGCCGGGATACGGCGAACAGCGTGACCGTCAGCGGCAGGAACGCGATTCCGGCGCGCAGCGGGCTGAAGCCGAGGATCTCCTGGACGAACTGGGTGAGGAAGAAGAACATGCCGAACATCCCGGCCACCAGCAGCAGCCTGGCCAGGAAGGAGCCCGAACGGCTCAGGTCGGCGAACAGCCGCAGCGGCGTGATCGGCTGGCGCACCCTGGTCTCGTTGACCAGGAAGGCAGCGAGCAGGACGACGGCGGCGGCGAGCGTGGCGACCGTCGCGGGGGCACCCCAGCCGTTGGACGCGGCCCAGATGAACGCGAACACCAGCGACGCCACGCCGCCCGTGGAGGTGACCGCACCGCCCAGGTCGAAGCGCCCGGGCTGGCGCGGGGTCTCGGCCACGAACAGCGGCGCCAGCACGATCACGGCGATCCCGATCGGCACGTTGATGAACAGCACCCAGCGCCAGTCCAGCCACTGGGTGATCATTCCGCCGAGCACGAGGCCGAGCGAGCCGCCGCCGGTGACGACCGCCGTGTAGATACCGAGCGCCTTGGTCCGCTCGCGTCCCTCGGGGAACGCGGAGATGATCAGGGCGAGCACGGCCGGTGTGGCGAGCGCGCCGCCGACGCCCTGGGCGGCGCGGGCCGCGAGCAGCAACGGCGCCGAGCTGGCCAGGCCGCCGGCCAGCGAGGCGATGGTGAACAGGGCGATCCCGGCCAGGAAGACCCGGCGCCTGCCGAGGATGTCACCGGCTCTCCCGCCGAGCATCAGCAGGCCGCCGAAGGCCAGCGTGTATCCGTTCATCACCCAGGACAAACTGGTCGCGGTGAAGTGCAAGCTTGTCTCGATATGCGGCAGTGCGATGTTCACCACGGTCATGTCGAGGA
>DASXMU010000169.1:0-3176 GCA_036495485.1 Streptosporangiaceae bacterium | reverse complement strand
CTGGCGGAAGGTCAGCGGCCATCCGGCGCCGCGGGCGTGGGTGGTGCGCACCGCGCTCAATGCGGGGGCGTCCTGGTGGCGCCGCCGCGCCCGCGAGCTGCCGCTGACCGGTCACGACGTCGCGGCGCCCGGTAGCCCCGGACCGGCCTGGACCGGCGCCGCCGGGCAGGCCCGGGCGCCCGGCACGATCCGGACCGCGGCCTTCACGCTCACCAGCAACGCCAACGGCACCGACACCCTGACCATTAACCCGAAGGTGCTCCTGGAGCCCGCCACCTTGCAGAGTGACCTGGCGCAATACGGCATCCAGGCCGTGGTCAACTCTGGCAGCCTGTGCACCTCAGATCCCGCGCCGGCCGGCTTTTCGCAGGTCGTGTCGTCCGATCCGGCCGGACCCTGGACCGGGACGCCGCGATCGTGCGTGCAGCCCACCATCACGATCGACCCCTCGGCCATGCCATCGGGCACCGAGCTCAGCTTCGGCTACTTCCAGCTCAGCTCGGGCGGGTACGCGGGCGAGCAGCAGGCCGACGTCGTGCTGATCGACACCGGATCCAGCACCTGCAGCAGCACCCCGCCGGACCCCAACGGCCTGCCTGATGGCTACGGCCCATCTGACGGCATCGGGCTGCTGTACGGCGGCCCTGGTCCGGCCGGGTCATAACCAGCGGAGCGCAACAGCGCTCCTGTCCCGGGGCGCCGGCCGGCGCCCCGGGGCGGACGATGGCGCATGCTGGGTCGTGAACACCGCTTGTCTCGCCAGTTTCTGGTGGCCCAGCCATAACACGCTCGGGCCAAGGCCCCCTAGCCGGGCTGACCGCACCGCCCGCACACGCCGGCCCGTAGCCATCGTTGTGAGTGCCCTCACCTGCCAGGGGTGAGGGCACTCACGGCTACCCCGCGGGTCAGCGCTGCTGTGCACGAACCGGAGTGCTCTGCCCGGAGCTTCGACTCGCGCCGGAAGTTCCATGAACCTTCCCGCGGGCGCTGGACCTGAGGTCGGTCGGGTCCAGCGCTGCGTGATCACCGCCAGGTCATATCGATCTGGCGCTCGAAGGTGACGTAGCCGGCCAGGGCGAAGGCCGCCGCCATTGGTGCGTTGCCAACGTCGGTGGCGGCCCGGATCCGCGGTACGTTCTGGGCTGCGAGCAGGCTCGTGCCCGCGGCAAGCACGTCGTGAATGTATCCATGGCCGCGATGGGCTGGCACCACTGCGAGGTAGGCGATGATCGGGTTGTAACCGTTGTGCGCGGGGATCACGAACCCGGCTGGTTCTCCGTCCGGCAGCGTCGCGATCCGCCACCACTCGTGCGGGCTGGCGTAGCGCTCTAGTTCCCTGTGGTACTGCTCCTGTGCGGCCTGACTGGGGGGCATGCGGGTCAGGTCGTCGCGGCTATGCGCGTCCAGAGTGCCATCCAGCACGAGCGTCATGAGTTCGATGAGCTCGCCCGGGTCGCGAACCGGCCGGAAGGTGAGCCGCCCGCTGAGTTCGGCAATGGGCGTACCGGGCCGCCATTCCAGGCGCAGCCGTTCGACGAACAGCTTTGCCCCGGCGCGTTCGAGTGCCCCCAGCCGGTCATCGACCGCCTGCCGGGTGTGCTGGTGGTCGCGCCAGTCCGCGGGGAGGAACCGGCTGTACTGCGGGGGTGTCGCGCCAGCGGGGACCACCGCGGGCAGCGCGGTCTTCAGCAGCCGCACGCCGTCGTCGGTGTCGCCGTCGATATCGAAAATGTCCATCAGCAGCGGGTGCTGGTCTCCCGGCCGCGACCACCACCCGGCCCGGGCCACAACACGATCACCGCGCAGGGCAAGCCACAGCCATTCCGGGTGGCGGCGGCTGGCCGCTAGGTCGGCACCGACCTCATCGTTGATGACGTACGGCAAACTGTTGAACAGGTTCAGTTCATCAGGCCCGGTGATCGGGCGCATGGTCAGGTCATGCTGATGCAGAATCAAGGCACTCTCCGTCTGGAAGCGCCCTGCCCGCTCCGGGATCAGCTCAGCTGCTTACCCGGGAGGACACGAGCGCGGCGTTCATGGCGTACATGGCTCAGCCCTCCTTCCTGATAGCTCTGGCCACCAGTTCTATTCAGCGCGTCCCTTGCCCGCAACCCATTAAGTGAACCAAGGTTTCCCGGGCTGGGACGCGCTGGGTAGGTTGTGATGGAGGTCAGGTTGCTTCGGCCGTGGTGAGCGGTGTCCGCGTGGTGTGGTTTTGCGCCGGGAGGAGCTGGATGAGCCAGGTCATGGATTCTGGGGCCGGCATGTGCCCGGCCGACATCGGGCGGGTGCGCCGACTGGGTGATCCGCGGGTGTCGCCGGATGGGAGCACGGTGGCTTTCACCGTGACCGATCCCGATCTGGAGGGTAACCGGTATGCGCACAGGATCTGGCTGGTGCCTGCGCGCGGGACCGGGGCCAGCCCGCGGCTGTTTACCGGCCCCGGGTCGGAGCAGTTGCCGCGGTGGTCACCGGATGGCCGCCGGCTGGCGTTTGCGGTGACCGGCGACGACGGCCGTTCGCAGATCTGCGTTCTTCCGGTCGCGGACGGTGGTGAGCGGCTGGTTGTGTGCGGCACCGAAGCACCGGTCACTGAGCTGGAGTGGGCCCCCGATGGCCACGCGCTTGCCTTCACCGCCCGTGATCCCGACCCGGCGCGTTATGGCCGCGGTGGGGAGCAGCGCCGTGACAAGGATATGCCGCCACGGCGCGTCAGTGGCCTGTTCTACCGGTTCAACGAGGCCGGCTGGACGGTGGACCGCCCGTCCCGCGTCTTCGTCGTCGCGGCGGACGGGTCTGCTCCGGCCCGCGCGATCACGCCCGGGCCGTTCGAGGCGGCGGGCCTGTCATGGTCACCCGACTCGCGGGCGGTGGCTTTCACGTCGGGGCGGCACGAAGAGCGGGACCTGGACCTGGCCGTTGATCTGTGGGTGACCGCCGCGGATGGCAGCGGTACGCCCAGCCGCGTCGCCGGCGGCGGCCCGGCCTACTCGCTGCCGTCGTGGTCGCCGGACGGGGGCCAGCTGGCCTGTTATGTCAATCCCACCCCGCTGCACAGTCCCCGGCACCGCCAGGTGGCTGTTATCGATACGGCCTCCGGCAAGCAGCAGGTGCTGACGGCCAGCCTTGACCGCAACTGCGCGCCGTTTCGCATCGCGCGGCCGCCGGTGTGGGTT
>DASXMU010000168.1:0-27767 GCA_036495485.1 Streptosporangiaceae bacterium | reverse complement strand
CTCCCGATCATCTGGGCCCAGCCCATGCCAGGCCGCATGATCGAGATGATCTGCTTGTTATGCGCAGTTTTCGAGTGCACGCAACACGCTCACCAGCACCGGAAGGCCAGCGCTGCGCATAACCCCGCACTGTTCATAAGGGTCGTTATGTTCAGCTGAACATAACGACCCCTGCGCGGTTCCGGTGACCTCCCGCCGGACCTGCCCGTCCTGCATCACCCCCGCGCGCAAGATCACGCGCAGCAGCTTCAGCACGGACTGATCACAGACACGCTCCTTGATCGCTTGCATCAGACCCTCAGACGGAATCGCCGTGAAACAGCTGGCGATATCCGTCTCGACCACCCACCGCCGTCCCCGCTGCTGCTCCTCGATGAGCACCTGCAGGGCATCATGCGGTGACCGCTTCGGGCGGAACCCGAAGCTGACCGGCAGGAAGCCTGCTTCGAAGACCGGCTCAAGCACGATCTTCACCGCGGCCTGCACGATCCGGTCGCGCACCGAAGGAATCGACAGCGGCCTCTGCTCCCCCGCAGGCGCCCCCGGCTTGGGGATGAACACCCGCCGGGCCGGCAGCGGCCGGTACCGCTTGTCCTTCAGCTCACTGGCCAGTTCGCCAAGGAGCCGGTCCACGCCGTACTCCTCCACCTTGGCCAGAGTGATCTGGTCGATGCCGGGTGCGCCGTTGTTCGCGCGCACCACCACCCATGCGCGCTGCAGGACGTCTCTGCGGCAGACCTTGTCATACAGCGCGTGGAATCTCCGCCCGGGATCGGCCTTGGCCGCCCGGTACAGCGCATGCTGCAAGGCACGGACCGGATCGGCCGGGACATCCCGGCCCGATCCCTTCGCGGCGGGACTAGCCTTTGCGGCACTCACCGGGCCCCCTCCACACAGCATTGCGCACCGACGAAGCAGCGGCCCTTCCCTCACCGGCGGTTCTGCTGTCCGCCCGGCTCAACGAGTACTACGGCCGCCTCCGACGCCCACCCGGCCAGCAGTCCACTTCCCGGTTAGTCCGGTTATAGGACGCCACGCTCCAGTGACAACATCCGCAGGTCACCGGGCCGGGGAGGGCCTCCCCAGTTCCCGCCGCCACTATCGATACGTTCCGCACCCCATACGCCGGGGAGTTCCTCACGGCTGCACTTCCAGGATCTCTGCCGCTTCCATGGCCTTCACCCCGATCTCGAAGGGCTCGGCACTCCCTTGTCCCACCCAAAGGCAGGCTGAGTAACGACGCCGCAGGCTTCGCTTCACGCTACGGACCGCATCCTCGCTTCCCCTTTCACAGGGCCTTTGACGCTGGGCTTCAGCCCCGCCCGTTTCCAGACGGCACCGCCAGCCTGCTACCGGGCCTCCTGGCAGCTACCCGGACCGGACTTCCACCGGCAAGCGACGACGAGCTTACGAACACGAAGAAACACCATGGCTTACGTCACGGTGTCACCTCCCGTTCTGCTGGGCGCACGAGAAAACCTCAGTGTGACGGCAAAATACGTCGGCGGCGACCTCGGTGCCGGACAGGGAGAGCGAGTGCCCGGCCGGATTTTCTAGAGGTCACGTCTACTGACTGGCACCAATCCTGCCTGCCGAGCGCATCGCCGCCGTTCGGAGCGGATTTGTCTGCCTCATAACCATCAACTAGGATGCAGAGCTGGACGATATGTGTGGCTGTCAAGTCGACGCTCATCACAGTGTCACGGCCAGCAGACAGTCAGTGCATCCACCGTCGCTTTATAACCTGCTTTACTGATGACGCTTTTCTTCCTGCGGTGGCGGATGCGGGAAAGACCTCCTTGACTTTCCTCTAATTCGCGTCATACGAGATATTTTCATCTCTTAAACTTCCGAATACCTGGTGATGGCGGGAGATATCAGCCGCTATCGTCTAGTACGTTTCATCGGACCAACCTTGAACATTTCGCGGTAAGCACTTCGAGCCGCCCGCACCTACGCACTCGTATAGCTGCCCTGAATCGGTGACCGTACCACACGCTGTCAGGCTTGTAGAGAAATTGCCATCGCCGCAGATCCCTCGGAGACGAGGCGGAATGAAACCACTCCAACCGGTTGGCCGAGAGCTTAGACACGACGGACGAGTGTTGGTCACTTTTGTGGTGAGATCTGTAGCACTTCATTAAGTGGAACCCGTCTCTTGATGAAGGCTTGACCTTCCCAGCGATACAGCGTTAAATCGCACAGTTCGTACTGACCGTTCCGCCAGTCAAATTCATACTGTAGGAATCCTGGGCTTTTATCTACCGCTCCAGCCGCCCATGGTATCACCCTCTTACTGAATCCGGTTGAAGTCGAACAACACGAGTACAGCGTTCCACCTCCCGTCAAGCGAACCTGATAACACAGATGCTGGTGCCCAAACATGACCACATTAATGTCCGCGGCTTCGCATACTTTACGGAACGCGTCTGCATTATCCAGTCTAGTTAGAGTTGATTCATTATGGGCGAACAGCCCTTTCACTTTTGACCATCTGCTTTTCGGCTCCTGGCCCAGGATGCCCGGTATCACCGGGTGATGATGTAGCGCAACTACCAAGGCAGTGCCCGCGGTCTGTTTGAACAAGTACCGTTTCCCGGTAACTTCACACTCAATACTGCCGTGCCTAATGCCGTCAACGACAGAAGTCACCTTCTCCAGATTGCGTTGGTCAATCTTTCCAACTGCTAAGGCGGAGTGTCCTGCCCAGCGGGAACGCGTCCACGTCGAGTCCAGAACGATGAAGACCACGCGACCGCCTGCTGGCCCCTGCTCTTCGTGCACGTACACGTATGGGCACGAGCCGACCGGCTTTGGAAAGACTTCCTCGAAAGAGTTTTTTTGAATCTGCCCGAAGGGTCCGTGCCCGTAGCGGTCATGGTTCCCAGGTAGCACAAGATAGGGCTCCGATTTCAGGCACTTCAAAGGCATCTTACGGCGTGCACTCCTAAACTTGCGGACATACGCAAGTTCCTCGATGGCGATCTCCTCGTCCTCGACGAAGCGCCGTGCTTGCTGAAGTGCCGCGGTTGATCCGTCAGTCGCCAAATCTCCCGAGACAAGAATAACGTCATAGTCGAGTCCACGAACCCGGCGACCGAGCTCAGATAGAGTGAGGAAATCATGCGACTTGGCGAACCAAGCCCTGCCTTTGTAACGACTCTGTTTCGTACCGAGATCCTTCACGAAATGAAGATCCGATAGCTGCACGACTTTCATCTTGCTTCTTCTCCAATCTCTGCTTCTTCGGTCCACACAGGAGAAATTCGATACGAGACCGGAGGCCGGGTTATACTGAGCCATTCTATTTGATAACTTGCCAGACGGAGTAGGCGTCCCCTGCTCAGGAACCGCCGGGAAGCAACCAACTGCGTAAATAGCTCGTTGACTTGAGTCGAGGTCGCGCGCACATTGAATGGATCCTTGCGGTAGTCACTCTCGGCCTGAATGACAGTATTCCCAACTCTGATCGACCTTCCTAGAGTCAGGTGCTGGTCGATCGAGAACTCAATTAGATTCACCGCGGATAGTAACAAGTGATCATTCGGAATTGCCGGCCGCATTAATGAAAGCAGGTGTAGCCGCTGCCCCCACGCGCTGGCTAATCTGTCATTTGTAATCAAAGAGGATCCTGATTCCGTCGTAGCATCCTCCGTCCACGTTGTGATGGCGTCATTTAGGTGCACCACGATCATTTTCGCCGCAAATATACGTTGCCGATCACTGAAAGGACGCCACAGCCGTGACCGCGCAATGGGAGTGAATAAACTAGGTAGAAGCGACTCGGGGGTAACCAAGAATGACGACGTTTCTTGCCCGGCATCGCCCTCACCAGATCCCGGCTTATCGTTAGGCGTAGCAACTGAGGGATTCATCCAATGTCTCCGCTCGAAGAGGCCAAGGTGTAGCCCTGGCGTCTCGTTTATGGCTGTTTTTAACTCCCAGTTGGCGAACTTTGACTAATAGTGTCATCGTCACCTTAGATACCGAAATCTACCTTACGGGAGTGCGAACGGGTGCGAAAGCCCAAATGGTGGTGGCTGGCGGCGCATCTGCCCGAAGATTTCATCAGCTATCGCCGAACGAGTGCTGCCTGACCGCACCATCAGCAGGCAGCCATCAATCCTAGTGCATCCGCGCAGGTCACCGTCCTGACGCGTCCTCGCTGCACCGCTCCGGTCCGACCCGGTTACGGTACTTTCCGCAATCACCCTGAACCAGGAAGCCGAACGTATCGATGATCGCGGACACTGCCGAGGTGATCATGGTGCGAGCCGTCTTCCTCTCCACGTGGCAACTGGCCAGGGCGTGCAGGTCGACAGGCAGGACACCACTTGGCCACCTTGTCTTCGTTACCACTGATGACGGATCGGGAGGTGCCTGCACGGCACATCGATGCCAGCCCTGTGCCTGCCGTGATGCCCGCGTCCTACGACACCAGTGAGTTAGCCACAACGACCCGCGAGCTACTCACATGGCTGGTTATCGATGACCTCACCGGGCGGACGTGGGTCCGGAATGCTACTGGCCGCGACGTCTGGGTACCGAACGACATGGTCGAATCCGCGTCGGCCAGCCGATCATCCAGCCACACCCACGTCAATAGGTACTGCCCACCGCAGAAGGCGTCGACGTGTGCATGCTCATGGCCGCTTACGGCGCATCGGATCAAGGCGTCTCTCCACTGCCAGGTTCCAAAGGCATTCGGCGGAACGGTATTCCGAGCTGGTTACCCACCGGGTCGATGGCACTGCCCTAAAGTATTTGGACTTATGGCCCCGAGTGTCTGAATTTTGACTGGTGGTAACGAGATGGCCGCAGGTTGATAGCGGGAGCGTGATGGTTCCGGGGAGCGCCTGAAACGGCACGAGGCTCCAGGGAGGAACGGGGTTGTCAAGACCATCCGTGCCATCACCTGGAGCCTTGTTGACTGCCGATTCTGCCATGCCTTCTGCCGTGCTGTCTGCCGGCCCGGTGCCGGGCGAGCTCGCCGCCCGGATCGCGGCTGGTCCCGCGTTCTGGACGGACTGGCTCGGTGAGCTGGACCGGGACGGGCTGCTGGCGGAACTGCCCGGCCCGGACGCGATCGGCCGGGCGCTGGCGGAGGCGCCCGGTTCGGGCCGGTACGACCCGGCTCTGAACCCGAAGATGACCCTGGTGTGCGTGCTGGCCGGCTGCCTGTTCCCCGGCGAGGGCTATGACCGGGTGCTGGCCAGGGTCTTCGCCATCCCGGGCCTGCGGTTCTGGCCCTGGCCGGTCCCGACGGCCAGCGCGCTGTCCCAGGCCAGGGAGCGGCTCGGGGAGCACGCCGTGCGGCGCCTGTTCGAGACCGGCGCGGAAGCGGGCGACGCGGAACTCGGGCTGAGTGCCCTGTGGCACGGCCTGGAGGTCACCGCGATCGACGGCACGACGCTGGAACTGGACCGGAATGACGTGCTGGCCTGCGAATTCGGCTCCTCTTCCGAGGCGTGCCGCCCGCTGCTGCGGATCGTCGGGCACGTCCGGGTCGGAAGGGGCATGTCCGCAGAAGCCGCAGCCCAAGCTGCTAACGCAGCGGAACTAGCCGGGGTTGGTGACCAGATCACCAGCAACCAGATCGAAAACCTTGAGCGCCGTGGAACTCTTCCAGATAGCGCATGGATCATCGCACGGCTCGACTACGTATACCAACTGGACGGTTACCTCGGAATCGAACACACCCTCAACTCCATAACTACCAAAACTAAGGTTGGCCAAAACGGCGTATATGCTATCCGCTTTCCTGATTTTTGGGCCGGACGCGTATGGCTCCAGCTCCGAGCACCAGACGAGGCGGGCCAGGGAACCGCCGAGGGCGTGTTGGACCTCTACTGGGATTCTGGCGTCGCCGCCAGCTCGTGAGGCACGGCACCATCGTCACCACGCGCAAAGCCACCGCTGGTAACGAAAAGCTCACGGTTCACCCGCCACGGGGATGGAACGTTGCTGCAGGCACAGGCGCAGTGCCAAACGCAATCGACATCAACCACGACTGGTACCCGAGAACGTGGGAAGCAGCCAGGAAAATCGTGATTGAAGCGTTCGGATCGCTGTTGGAAAGCGGACGCCTTAAAACGCCCTCCCGAACGGCGGACCCGGCGGCGCATAACTACCTAATCTGCGCACAGTCACATCTTTACTTGAGCCGGAATCGTCAGCGCAGATTCGGCAGGGAGGATGGGTTGTGTGTCCGAAGCAGCCCGGCTTCTGTGGTTCTGGGGGGGATTTGGGCGTAGTGTCGGGCCTGGGACCCGGCCTGACCCGCTAATCGGCTGACGCCGCTCCTGGCTGTCTTGCTGACGATCCGTCGGCCGGGTCCCAGGTTCGGGCACCCACCGGCGCAGTCGGCTGATCTGCCCGGCCTGGGCAAGAGGCCGGGGTTCACAGGTCCGGGCGGCCAGCAGGTGCGTGCCATCCCTTAACCGGGAAAGGGACGGCAATGACCATCGTAGAAGAAAGAACCGTGATCACCGGCGGGGTGGACACTCACTCTGAAGTGCACGTCGCCGCGGCGCTCGATCCCGTCGGCGGGCTGCTGGGGACGCGGGAGTTTCCCGCGACGGTGGCAGGCTACGCCGGCCTGCTGGACTGGCTGGGGAAGTTCGGGGACGTCGCCCTGGCCGGCGTGGAGGGCACCGGCAGCTGCGGCGCTGGCCTGGCCCGGTACCTGGCGAAGCGTGGCGTCCGGGTGGTGGAGGTGGACCGGACCGGCCGGCAGGACCGGCACCGCAACGGGAAGTCCGACCCGCTGGGCGCGGTCAGCGCCGCCCGCGCCGCGCTGTCTGGCCGGGCAGTGGGCGTCCCGAAGGGCCGTGACGGGGCGGTGGAGGCGATCCGGGCGCTGATGGCCCCAAGCGCAGTGCCCGCCACGAGCGGACCCAGGCGGTCAACCAGGCCAGGGCGCTGATCCTGACTGGCCCTGACGAACTGCGGGCCCGGTTCACGGGCTCCGTGCGGTCGCCCTGGCCGGGGCGGTCGCGGCGCTGCGGCCCCGCCCTGGCGATGCCGCTGACTGCTCGCTGCGCATCGCGCTGCGCGAGCTGGGTCGGCGCGTGGAGTTCCTCGACGCCCAGATCGAACGGCTAGATGACCTGATCGTCCCGCTCGTGACCGCCCGCGCGCTGGGCCTGCTCAGCCTCTGCGGCGTCGGCCCAGACACGGCTGCCATGCTGCTCATCGCCGCGGGCGGCCAGCCGGGGCGGCTGCGCAGCGAGGCTGCCTGGGCGCACATGTGCGCCGTTGCCCCGATCCCCGCCTCTTCGGGCAAGACCCGCCGGTACCGGCTCAACCGTGGCGGGAACCGGGAGGCCAGCCACGCCCTGTGGCGGATCGTGATCACCCGGATGAGTGCCCATCCCGAAACCCGCGCCTACGTCCAGCGGCGCACCGCCGAAGGCCTGCCGAAGAAAGAGATCATCCGCTGCCTGAAGCGCTACGTCGCCCGCGAGGTCTACCCCTGCCTGCGACCCGGCGCCTGACCTTCAAGCCCCCCGGGGCGGCCTGACCCGCGAATCGGCTGCCGCAGACGTGCTGGCCTTCGAACGATCCTCGGCCGCCTCGGGCCCAATTCTCACAGCTGCTGACTTTCGTGACCTGATAAAAGCCTGCCTCCAAAAGGAGCGGCCCATCCCTGTCGTGTCCGCCTTCAGCAGCAGCCATCAACCCGCCGAAAATCCTGCCAAAGAAAGCCTTGACAACCATAGAAGCATCGATCTGTACCAGCGTGTGGGCTCAGTTCTGGTGGTGTGCTAATCGTCGGTGACGATGACCGACGTTGCCTGTCACGGACCAGATCCAGAAGCCACGATCTTCACGGAGCTGTCGTGAAAGACATGAGAATTTCGGTCCCGGCCCTGTTCAAGAGATAGGTGTCGTCGCGTCTTCATGAGGAGTGAACGCACAACAGACAATCAGGCTGGGGTTACTCCACATCTGGGATTTGCGTGGCGTCAGGGCGTTGCCACCGCGGACGCATGGCTTCGCGTCGTGAGCGGGTGAGCGTCCATGGCCACTGAGCTCAGCGATTGCGCTTGAGCTTGCGCCAGCCGCCGACCCGGTTGTTGGCGATGATCTGCTGGAACATGGCCGTGAGTGCCGGTGCGTTGATGGGCTCGCCCTCGCGGAACGAGACGGTGCGGGCGGTCTTGTTGTTGTGCCCCGCGGTGATGATGCCCTCGGGGTCGGGGACGATGGCGCCGTCGTAGAGGAATACGTTGACGTGGTCCTTGGCCGCCAGCAGGGCGCAGATGTTGCCCTGCAGGACGAAGTAGGGCTGGACGGTTCGCTTGATAGTCTCAGCGACCTCCGGGTCGGCCGCGTGGACCAGGTCCCGGACCTCGCGGCAGATGGCCTGCTGCCACTCGGGCAGAGCATCGATGTAGGCATCGACGCGCGGGTCAGCCGCGTAGCTCATGGTGATCTACCTTAGCCCGCCGCTGCCGATCGCGATCGCGCTGCCGATGTCAGCAGTCCGGGTTGGGCATGACCTTGCTCTCGTCCATGATCCCGAGGTTGATGATATGCGACAGCACCGTGGGCTTGCCGTACTGCTTGTCACCGCCGAAGGTGTTGCCGTTCGGCATCTGGCCGAACTCCCAGACGCAGGCACCGTGCACCGTGGCCTGCGTCCAGTAGGGGTAGAAGTGACCGGGTGCCTGCAGCGGTGGCACCACGCAGTTGGCTAGTTTCTGGGCGTTGCAGCGGAAGTTGGTCGCGGGGTTGTCGGTCAGGAACTGCATCTGGGGGTAGTGTGCGCCGTTGACCGTCGTGGGCTGCTGCATGGTCAGCTCCGAGGGGAACGTGCCCGGCGTGACCGAGTCCGGCCAGTCGCGCCAGTACGAGGTCCCGTGGTAGTCGAGGTCACCACCGGTGCAGCCGGTGGCCAGGTCCGGCGCGGAGTTGAGTTCGCCGTGGGTGTCCCCGGCCTTGAAGCAGATGCCGTTGTTCACTTCGCCCGTTGTCGGCCCGGCGTTCTGGTAGGCGCCACGGCACAGGTCCCAGGCCGGGTCGCTGAAGCTTCCCACGTGCACCGGCGCGAACTGGCGCAGCCCGCTGCACGGGATGAAGTGCCCGATCTCGTAGGCAACGTTGATGTTCGCCAGGGCCCAGCCGCCCTGGTTGACCCGCGAGGCGGTCGAGTACAGCGGCCGGAAGCTCCACGGTGAGCCGCTGCAGTTGGCGATCGAGGTATTCATGAACCCGTTCTTGGCCGATGCCTGCATGAAGCCGCTGCGCCCGGACGTGAGATCCCGGATCTGGGTCTCCAGCGCGCCTGCCGTCTTGCTGTCGAAGATCCGGATCTGCAGCTTGTCGCCTGGGTTCATCAGCAGGGTGGACTGGTTTGGCGTGAAGGTGTTGAGATCGGCTCGCTGCGGGCCCGGCGGCCCGGTGGGCACGCCGTTGGTCTGGATGAAGGCGGAGTTCACCGGCTCGATGCAGCGGTTGTTGCAGGTGGTGAAGTTGGCCGTGCACTCCAGCGAGTCGATCGTCAGCGCTGCGCACCAGTGCGTGCCGTCGCAGCTCAGGCCGTCGGTGAACGGCGGGAAGCCGGGCGGGTAGAACTGCAGCTCCAGGAAGGCGCTGCCGCCACCCGGGTATTTCCCGTGCGGTGAGTTCGTGTCGCTGTCCGGCTTGCACGGCAGCAGCGGGTACGACTGCGGGTCGCACAGGTCCATGGAGAACCACAGCGCCGGCATCAGCTCGAAGAAGTGCGTGACGTCCTTGAGCGGCCCGTTCTCCGTCGGCGGCTTGGCCGGATCCCTGGGCAGTGTCTGCACCCAGGTGGCCTTGGTGGAGGAGCCCGGTTGCGTCGAGTAGAACTGCAAGGTGGGCTCGTCGTGGCCGATGTAGAAGCCGTTGTCCGCCAGGTGCCCGTCCTTGCCGCCGCCGTGCACCTCGGCACAGATGGTGCCGCCCGGTTTGATGGGGCGCTGGATCGGGCTGTGGCCGTTGCAGTCCAGCTCGCCGGAGGCCCCGGCCCGCGCGGCCGCCGGATGGGCGCGCGCCGTGGCCAGACCCGTGGCCGGCGTGGCCAGAAGCTGCGCCGCGGCCAGCGTCGCCGCCGCCAGGCTGATCGCGAACAGTGACCGGGGGCGTGGGCGGCGCGAGCTTGCGCTGCGGGCCATGGGAGAGCCTCCTTCGTCCCCGTCGTGGGACCCTGCGGAGCGGCCACCCAGGCCCACCCGTGGTGCGCCGCTCCTGTCGCCGAACGTAACTCCTCTGTCCACAACCGGTCAACCTGCGTAGTGCGGGTAGCCTCGGCCGGGTGGAGATCGGGACCACGCACGGGCCGGCTCAGGTGACCGTCGAGTACGGCGATGACCTGGGGAGCGGGCAGCCGGCGTTTCTGCTCGCGCTCACGCATGGCTCCGGCGGCGATACCGGCGCACCCGACCTGATGGCGGTGCGCGATGTAGCCATCAGGCTCGGCGGTGCAGTAGCCCGGATTACCCAGCCCTACCGGGTCAGGGGTGCGCGCGCGCCCGGCTCGGCGATCAAACAGGACGAGGCCTGGGTGGAGATCATCGCCGCGCTCCGGGAGAAGATCGGGCTGGGCTGCCCGCTCGTTCAGGGTGGCCGGAGCAACGGGGCACGGGTCGCCTGCCGGACGGCCGGGGCGGTAGATGCGGCGGCGGTGATCGCACTCGCCTTCCCGCTGCATCCGCCGGGACAGCCGGACCGCTCCCGCGCCGCCGAACTGCGGATGCCCGGCCGTGCCATCGGGCGTGGTCCCGGCAAAGGAAGCAAGGTGCTGGTGGTGAACGGTGACCGCGACCCCTTCGGCGTGCCGGGGCGCAGGACCGGGGTGCGGGTGGTCGTGCTGGCGGGGGAGACGCATGCCCTCTCCCGGCGGCCCGCGGCGGTCGGTGACGCGGTGGCGCGCTGGCTTCCCCGGGTGCTGGGACTGGAGGTGCCCGCAAATTCGGTACATACCAGGTCATTCGGTAACAGAAAAGCGCCTGTCCGGCGGGGTGTCTAAGGCACCGGCGGGGTCAGGCGCTGCTGAGGAGTGAACGGGCTAAGCGGCTGGTGAGGCTGCTGGCGAGTTCGACTTCGCGGCTTGGCCACTGTGGGCCACGACCGTGTGTGTCTGGAGAGGCAGATCCGTGGGGCGGTGCGGTCCTATCGCGTCGCCGCAGGGAAGCAGCTCTCCGGTGTCTTCGAAGATGACAATGCCGTTACAGAGCAGGCTCCATCCCTGCTCTGGATAGCAAATTATGGTACGTGCCGCCTCACGATCCGGCTCGGAAGCATCCGGACAAGCTGGCGTATGCGGGCACATCGCAGTGCCTCCTGGTCATTTCCCTCGTTATGGTCTTGGTCATATTCTAGTGTGCCTGATGAGTGAACGTTCACAACATGGCCCGTTGTGACTGTTTTGCTGGTCATCCTTTAGCGTTTCCCATGCATAGGCGTGCTGGTATTTATTGACTACACGATGTGACACAGTGGACTACCCTGACACCCTCCAGATTGCCCCCTATGGGAGGATCTGCGCGCGCCGACACGCCGGGCCGTGATCAGGCATTATGGCCACGGCCAAGCCGGGTGGCCGTGGCGGCAGGTGGTGGGCGAGCGGTCAGGCGACAGGTGCCGGAGGGAGCCGGACGATACCGCCGAGCCGGTGAGATTCACGCAACGTGAGCAGCGCTTCTGCCTCTGTTGTCCACTTCTTGACAACTTGTGTGGCCTTGGCTTTCCGGCGGTAGATCCGGTCTTCGTAGCCGCGGGGCCCGATCTCCGCGCGTTCGGCCGCGAAGGCGGCCCGCATCGCCGCGGTGAGCGTGGCGTCCAGCGCCTTGCCAAGATCGTGCTGCTCGCCCAGCGGCGCAGCGCTGGACTGTGCCTGCCGGAGTTTCGCCTCGGCGGTCCTGGCGTCCTCGAGCAGCTCGTTGAATTTGCCCGCCAGCGCGACATCCGCGGCATGCTGAGCTTCCGCCTTCTGGCTCACATGGCGGCCGCCAAACACCATCTTCTCTCCCTCTCCGGGGCACGAATTCACGAACTCCGGCAAATCGTGTGCGAATTAACTGCGACGGTAGGCCCGGCCAGTTCTGTAAGCGAAGTAATGCTATCCGGCTAAACGGGGTTAGCGACGCAACAGAACCAGTTGGCCCACCGCCATCCAGGCAAGGATAAGGCCCGGCCGGTGACTCATCAGGCGCGGGAGGGGTAGTGATGGGGGGACCGGGGTAGCGGTGGGTCGTGGGGGTGGGTGTCCGAGGGCCGGCCGGTGTCTCGTCAGGCGCGGGAGCGGTGGTGGCCGGGGAGGGCGTGGCGTGGTCATCGGGCGCGGGGGAGGGCCGGCTTGGTGTGCCGGGGGCCGGGCATCGAAGTGGGCCCTTGTGGATAACTTGGGGATGGTTTGTGTATATCTGCCAGGCGGAGGGTTCTGGTGAGTCCGCAACGGGGTGGTAAAACGACGGATGGGGGCAAATATACCCATGTCCATGTCACGAAAGGTGGCGGGGAAGCGGGGACTCTGGCACTCTGTCTAGCCCGGGGGTTTGGAGCCGCAGCTGACTGGCAGCGGGGGGAGCGGGCCCAAGGATGTCGAGCCCGGGCTGCTGGCAGGGAGGGGACCATGGACCGCACCCGCACTGGCGGCGGCCTATGACCGACTGGTTGCCCGGCCAGGCGCTGTCCGCATATCACGACGGGGTGACCGTGATCTGCGAGCTGGCCGCCCAGTTTTCGGCTGAGGCGTGGCGGGCCGTGACACCGTGCACGGAGTGGCGTGCGGCCGAGCTGGCCGGTCATCTGCGCTGTGTGGCCGATGATTATCACGAGTATCTGGACGATGCGCCGGCCAGCCGGCTCGCCCGGCTGATGGCAACCGGCGCGGATCCCGGCAAGCTGGGGCGCAAGCTGGCCCGGCAGAACGCGGCCGAGCTCGCCGCGCTGCCCGACACACCGGGGCCGGAGCATATCGCTGCGTTCGCCGGCTCGGCCCGGATGTACGCGCTGCGGGCACGTCCCATGTGGGATCTTCCGCACCACCGGTACCTGGGCACCGAGGTGAGCGTCGGCGCCATGGTGGGCTGGGTCTGCGCCGAGTGGCACCTGCACGCCTGGGATCTTGCCCGGGCGCTCGGCAAGGACTACCGACCGGCCGGGCCGGAGATCCTGGTGGCCGGCTGGCGGGCCGGCCTGCCGTACGTCGCGGTGAGCGAGGACGAGGCAGCCGGTGATGCCTGGCGCGCCCTGCTGCTGGCCTCCGGCCGCTCGCCGGACTGGAGCCCGGTGGCCGGTACCTGAGCTCAACGGACTGGAGCCCGGGTCCTGGTCGCTGGCCGGTATGCGCGATGATCGGGAGCTATGTCCTTCGATGTCAGGCGCGTGCGCGCCGCTTACCCGGCGCTGGCCGACGGCTATGCCTATCTGGACGGTGCGGCGGGCACCCAGGTGCCGGACCGGGTCATCGACGCGATCGCGAATGCCTACCGCAATGGGCTGAGCAACAGCGGCGGCGCGTTCCCGGCCAGCCAGCGGTCGGATGAGCTGGAGGCGGGCTGCCGGCAGGCGGTGGCCGACCTGACCGGGGGAATAGCCGATGGGGTCATCCTCGGGCCGAACATGACCACGCTGACCTACCGGCTGGCCGGCACCCTGGCGAAGGACTGGGCCGAGGGGGACGAGATCGTCGTCTCCCGGCTGGATCATGACGCCAACGTCCGCCCGTGGGTGCAGGCGGCGCAGCGGTGCGGCGCCGTCGTCCGGTGGGCGGAGGTCGAGCTGGCCACGGGCGAGCTGCCGGCCGGCCAGTACCAGGAGCTGATCGGCGACCGCACCAGGCTGGTCGCGGTGACGGCGGCGAGCAACGTGCTCGGCACCCGGCCCGACGTGCCCGCCATCACGGCGATGGCCCGGGCGGCCGGGGCGCTCAGCTACGTGGACGGGGTGCACGCCACCCCGCACGGCCCAGTCGACATAGCCAGGCTCGGGGCAGACTTCTACGCGACCAGCGCCTACAAGTGGTCCGGGCCGCACATCGGCGCCGTGGTGGCTGACCCCGGGTTGCTGGCCAGCCTGCGGCCGGACAAGCTGGCGCCGCAGTCGGATCTGGGGCCGGGCAGGTTCGAGCGGGGCACGCCGCCGTTCGCGGACCTGGCCGGCGTGACGGCGGCCGTGGATCACCTTGCCTCGCTCGACGGCCAGGCCGCGGGCACCCGGCGGCAGCGGCTGCTGACCTCGATGGCGGCGGCGCAGCGGCACGAGCACGGGCTTTTCCAGGTGCTCACCGACGGCCTGGCCTCCATGAGCCAGGTGACCCTGTATGGCAAGGCACAGCAGCGGACGGCGACCGCGTACTTCACCGTGGCCGGTGTCACGCCGCGCCAGGTGGCGCAGCGGCTGGCCGGGCGCCGGATCAACGTATGGGACGGGGACAACTACGCCTGGGAGGTGACCGGGGCGCTCGGCATCCGAGACAGCGGCAGCGCCGTGCGCGCCGGGCTGGTGCACTACAACGACGCCTCGGACGTGGACAGGCTGCTAGCCGCCGTCGCCGAACTCGGCAGCCGGCGCTGAATCCAGGAAGAGCGCCCGGGAAAGGCCTGAGCGGCCGCCGGGTTGTCGCCCGGCGGCCGCTCAGGAAAACGGTCAGGGATGGTTGGGGTTGAGCCAGAGGTCGGCGAGGTCCGGCCCGGTGAGCTGCTCGGAGAAGCTCGCTGTGCCGACTCCGGCCACGCTGTGCACCCGGGAGCTGGCGAACTGCGCGACGTACTGGTCGATGAGAGGCACTGCGGCGACGTCCTTCATCGCCGTGTTATCGGCTTGCTGCCACAGCGGGGTGGCCGCCGCCGCCGTTGGTGCCTTCAGCGCCTCGGTGATCAGGTTGTCCTCGGTCTTGCTGCTGTAGCAGCCGTCGTTCACCGTGTTGACCACGCAGCTGGTCTGGAACAGCGGCTGGATGACCGAGCGGCCGTTGTTGCCGTACCAGTCCGGGTACCAGCTCGCGGTGGCCAGGTCCCACTGGTTGGGCTTGTTGTTGACCGGCGAGTTGCCCAGGTCGGTGAAGTAGGTCGAGCCGTTCTCCGCCCGGCCCTTGAGCGTGATCCCGCACTTGGACAGCGCGGCCTGGACCGAGGTGAAGATCGAGGTGCCGACCGTGTCGTTCTGGTACATGTAGGTGACCTGGAAGCCGTGCGGGTATCCGGCCGAGGCGAGCATTGTCTTGCACTTGCCAGGGTCACCGGCGTTGCCCGGGCTCGGGTACGGGTTGTACGGGGCATAGCCGGTGTTGCCCGGCGGGATGGCGGTCGAGATGATCTTGTTGATCACCGGGCCGCCGAGGATCTTCTGGATGTCCGACTTGTCCACCGCGTAGGCGACCGCCTGGCGCACGGCCAGCTTGCTCATCGCGCTGTTCGCGTCCGGGCTGCGCGTGTTGAGCACCAGGTAGTAAGCGCTGTTGCTGTCCGGCCAGACGTGCAGCTGCGAGTTGCCCTGCAGGCCGGGGATCGACGTCGGCGGGACGGACAGGTCGAGTTCCAGGTCCTGGGTTCCGGCCTGCATGTCGGCCAGCGCGGTCTGGGTCGAGGTCGTGCCCATGGTGACGACGATCTTGTTCATGTACTGGTGCCGGTTCGTGTCGGCGGACTGCTTCCAGGCCGGGTTCCGGCTGAAGGTGATCGTCTTGTTCGGGACCCACTGGGTGATCGCGTACGGTCCGTCGGACAGCAGGTGCTGGCCGAACTGCGCGCTGGCTGGCACGTAGGAGTCGTACTCGACCGGCCGGGCCGAGTCGAATGGCATGGCCATGATGTTGTTGAAGTCGCTGGCCGGCTGGGTGAGCGTGAAGGTCAGCGTGTTCGGGCTCGGCGCCGACACACCGGAGATGTTGTGGCTGTTCTGGTAGGCGGCGAGGTTGGCCGCGGTGGCCTTGGGGGCGTTCTTGGCGCCGAAGTAGCTCTGCTCGGCGTTGCAGTAGGTCTGGAACCCGGCGATCGTGCTGGCGAAGTAACCGACGTTGCCCACGGGCTGGACCGGGTTGCAGAACGCCTTGTACTCCCGGATGAAGTCGTCCGCCACCACCGGCCGCGGCGGGCTGGTGTTCCAGTCGACGCCGGCCCGCAGATGGTAGGTGTAGTGCATGCCATCGGCGGAGATCCCGCCGTTGGCCTGTGACGGCACCTGGGTCGCGATGTCGGGGTCGAGGGAGATGGCCTTGTTCCACCCCGCCCCGGTGAGCCCGGTCACATCGGCGGTCGGGTAGCTGAGCAACTGCCTGGTGAAGGCGCGTTCCAGGATGTAGTTCGCCACCAGGTAGGACGACACCGTGTCCAGGTTGTCCTCTGGCCCACCGTTGGCGACGATGCGCAGCGTGCCGCCGGTCGTCACCGAGCCGGAGGAGCCCGACGTGGAAGAGGGAGAATTGGAAGACTTGCCGCACGCCGCCAGGACGGAGACGGTGGCAAGAGCAACAGCAGCTAGGGCGATCGGTCGCTTTTGCTGGGATATCATCGCGGCTCCTTAGTGCTTATCCCCAACGTGATTACCGCACGTCCGGGCGGCTTGTCCAATCACCGGGGGGCGGTGTGTCTGCGTTAGTGCTGCTGAGAGCGCTACCGGTATCGAAGAGCGGCTGTATTGTGGTCCGCCCGTTATCATCGCGGCGTTGGCGGTTTCACGATGGCGCTCACGGATGGTCAGGGTTGAGCCAGATGTTGGTGATGTCAGGGCCGGTGAGGTTCACGTTGAAGTTCGCGGTGGGCAGGCCGGCGCTGTGCACCCGGCTGCTAGCGTACTGCGGGATGTAGGCGTCCATCACCGGGGCGATGACCGCGTCCCGCAGCACGTCCATGTCCACCTGATGCCACAGGGCCGCGGCCGTTGCCGCCGGTGCCTTCAGCGCCCGGGCGATCAGCCCGTCCACGGTCGGGTTGCTGAAGCAGCCGAGGTTGACGGTGTTCACCACGCAGTTCGTCTGGAACAGCGGCTGCAGGGTGGAGCGGCCGTCGTCGCCGTACCAGTCCGGGTACCAGCTCGGCTGGCCGAGATCCCACTGGTTCGGCTTGTTGTTGACCGGTGAGTCGCCCAGGTCGGTGAAGAAGGTCGAGCCGTTCTCCGGCCTGCCCTTGAGCGTGATACCGCAGGCCGAGAGGCTGGCCTGGATCGACTCGAACACGTTGGTGGACTGCGTGTCGTTGGAGTACAGGTCGGTCAGGGTCAGCCCGTGCGGGTAACCGGCGCTGGCGAGCAGCGACTTGCACATGGCCGGGTCGCCCTGGTTGGCCCGGGTCGGGTACAGGTTGTACGGCTGGTACCCGGCGTTGCCCGGCGGTATCGCGGTAGAAATGATCTTGTTGATGGCCGGCCCGCCCAGCACCCGCTGCAAGCCCGCCTTGTTGATGCCGTACTCGATGGCCTGGCGGACGGCCAGCTTGCTCATCGCGCTGTTCGCGTCCGGGCTGCGCAGGTTGAACACCGTGTAGTAGGACGTGTTGCTGCCCGGCCAGATGCGCAGCCGCTGGTCGTGGCTGGCCTCCAGGGTGGGGATGGAGGTGGCGGCCATCGGGAGGTCCAGGGCGAGGTCCTCGGTGTTCGCCTGCATGTCGGCCAGCGCGGTCTGCGCCGAGCTGGTGCCCATGGTGACCACGATCTTGCTGACATACTGATGGCGCACCGGGTCGGTGGACTGGTGCCACGCCGGGTTGCGGGTCATGACGATGGTCTTGCCCGGTGTGTAGCTGCTGATCTGGTACGGCCCATCGGAGAGCATGTGCTGCCGGAACGCCGCGCTGTCCGGCACGTAGGAGTCGTACTCCACCGGCCGGGCGGAGGCGAACGGCATGGCCATGATGTTGAGGAAGTCGCTGGCGGGCTCGATCAGCCGGATCTGCAGGGTTAGCGGCGACGGCGCGGACATGCCGGAGATCTGGTGGCTGTTCTGGAAGGCGGCGAGCGCCGCGGCGGTCGGGGCCGGCGCGTTCTTCGCCGAGAAGTAGCTGGTCTCGGCGTTGCAGTAGCTGGTGAACCCGGCGATCGTATCGGCGAAGTACAGCACGTTGCCGACCGGCGCGACCGGGTTGCAGAACGCCTTGAGCTGGCGGATGAAGTCGCTGGCCGTCACCTGCCTGGGCGCCGTGGTGTTCCAGTCCACCCCGGGCTTGATATGGAAGGTGTAGACGAGCCCGCTGGCCGAGATCCCGCCGTTGGCCTGGGTGGGCACGGCCGTGGCTATGTCCGGCACCACGGCGATCGCCTTCTGCCAGACCGGGCCGGACGTGCCGGTGATCGGGATGGTCCGGTAGGAGAGCAGCTGGCGGGCGTAGGCGTGCTCGAGGATGTAGTCGGAGATGATGTAGGCCTGCACCGTGTCGAGATGGTCCGGCCCGCCGTTGGCAATCATCCGCAGCGTGCCGCCGCTCTCCGGTTTGCCGGAGGAGCTGGCGGTGCTGGGCTGGCCACCGCAGGCCGCCGTGACGGCGATGGCGGCCGTGGCTGCCACCGCGGCGCCCCACCGCATGAGCGTCGTCCGGTCCCTGGCCCGAGGTGTCATCGCCACGCTCCTTCGCGTCGGCCCCGCGCTGCCGCCTGCTGTGATCACCCCGCAACGACGAGTCTAAGCGCACACGTGTGCCTCACGGGAAAACATTTTCAGCACAGCTAGGTAACGCGGCTGCGCCGCCGGGCCGGGCGAGCGCGGCGCTAGACGCCGGCGAGCGTGAACCGGTACAGGCGGGAATCGCGGCGCTCGAAGCCGAGCCGCTCGTACAGCCGCCCGGCGGCCTCGCGAGACGGCCGGGAGGTCAGATCCACGGTACGGGCGCCCAGCTCGCGGGCCAGCCGCAGCGCCTCCAGGGTGAGTGCGGTAGCGGCGCCCTGGCCCCTGGCCGCCTCGTCCACCACCACGTCCTCGATCCAGGCCCGCACGCCGGTGGGGATCGGGAAGACCGCCAGCGTCAGCGTCCCGACGATCTCGCCGGACTCGCTCCTGGCCACCAGCACGGTGTTCGGCTCGCTGCCGGCCACCCGCGCCAGCCCAGCTCTGTCCAGCGGCGGAGCGGACCGCGACAACTGCGGCAGCAGCCGGGCAAAGGCCTTGACGGTCTCTTCTGTTACCTCGCGGAGCACCTCGACGTTCACGGCCACGCCGGGCACCCTACCGCACGGAAAACAAAGCCGCCGCGCCCTGGCCCGGCGGGAGGTCGGGCCTGGTGCGCGACGGCGGCCTGGTCCGCGAGGGCGGAGCCCTCGCATCGGGGGGTTCCGGGGGGTCGTCCCCCCGGGCTGGCATAGAGCTGGCGGGCTACGGCGAAATTGACCGGAGGTCAATGAGCATGCCCGGCCCCCGTCAGCTCGCGAAATCGAGCAGCGGCTGGGCGCGGCTGGGGTGGCGGAGCTTGGACAGCGACTGCTTCTCCAGTTGCCGGATCCGCTCCCTGGTCAGGCCGAGCGCGCGGCCGATCTCGTCCAGCGTGTGCGGGTTGCCGTCGTACAGCCCGAACCGCATCGACATGATCGTCGCCTCGCGCGGGGTGAGGCAGCCGAGGGCGCTCCTGAGCTCGCTGGCCATGAGCTGCCGGTCCACCAGCTCGGAGGCCTCGGGAGCGTCGATGTCCTCGATCAGGTCGCCGATGCTGGTCTCGCCGTCCTCGCCGATCGTGGAGTCCAGGCTGATCGGCTGCCTGCTGGTGCGCAGCAGCTCCTCGATCTGGTCCGGGGTGCGGTCGAGCTCGACCGCCAGCTCCTCCGGCGTCGGCTCACGGCCGAGCCGCTGGTGCATGTCCCGCTCCACCCGGCTCAGCTTGCTGAGCATCTCCAGCACGTGCACCGGCAGCCGGATGGTCCGGGCGGAGTCGGCGAAGCCGCGCTGGATCGCCTGCCGGATCCACCACATAGCGTAGGTGGAGAACTTGTAGCCCTTGGTGTAGTCGAACTTCTCGACCGCCCTGATCAGCCCCAGGTTCCCCTCCTGGACGACGTCGAGGAGGGTGAGCCCGCGGTCGCTGTACTTCTTGGCGACCGAGACCACCAGCCGCAGGTTCGCCTCGAGCATGTGCGCCTTGGCGCGCCGGCCGTCCCTGGCGACCTCATCGAGGTCGAGGCGGCAGGCGGCGTCCAGCTCCGGCTCGCTCTCCAGCTTGTGCTCGGCGTACAGGCCGGCCTCGATCCGCTTGGCCAGGTCCACCTCCTGCTCAGCGGTGAGCAGGCTGGTGCGGCCGATCGACTTGAGGTACGTGTGGACCGAATCACCCATCGCGGGCGTCTGGTCGTCGAGATCGGCCTCGATGGCGCCTGAGGCCCGGCCGGTGGCCAGCGCCCCGGCTCCGGCCCTCCCGGCGGCATCGGCCAGATCGGAGAACTCGTCACCGTCGGTGCCCGCGGTCGTCCCGGCGGCCGGCTCGCTCTGCGCGGGCGCGCCGGCGGCGTCGGCGGTCTCGTTGCCGAGCCGGACCCCTGCCTCGGCCAGCTCACGCAGGATCGAGCGGCCCTCGGCTGCGGAGATACCGGCCTCCTCGAACGCGCTCCGAAGCTCGGGCAGCGACAAGTGGCCCTGACCGCGCCCGCGCTGGACGAGCTGGTCCACGCGGGTCACCGTCGCCTCGTCATCCCGAACAGGTGACGCGGCGGTCGCGGTCCGCGACATGAGACACCTCCTTGCGGGGAAAGCGGGGGACATGCGCTGCCTCCCGCGCCTGCCCGGCGTGTTTTGTTACGTCAGGCCCGCGGCGCGCCCTTGGCGGACGCGAAGTGCGGGCATATATTGGTAACGCTTTGCGCCGCCTATTGTTCCCGGTCCGGCCGTCGGTTGCTGATCGGGTACCGTAGCACGCGCAGATCCGGCTTTCCCGACGGTAGCAGCGGCAGCTCATCCATGATGACGAGTTCGCGAGGCGCCGCACTCGCCGGGAGCGTCCGGCGCACGTGTTCCCTGAGCATTCCCAGCTCAGGCGGCATGTCTGGGGTGGCGGGCACGACCACCGCGGTCACCCGCTCCCCCCACTCCGCATCGGGCCGCCCCACCACGACCGCCTCCCGCACCGCCGGGAAGCTCTCGAGCGCCGCCGCGACCTCGGCGGCGACCACCTTCTCCCCGCCGGTGTTGATCACGTCGTCGGCCCGGCCGCGCACGGTCAGCAGGCCCGACGGCCCGATCGAGCCGAGGTCCGCCGTGGTGAACCAGCCGTCACCGGTGAACGCCCGCGCCAGCCGGTAGCCGGAGAACAGCACCGGCCCGGCGATCCGGATCAGGCCGTCCGGCCCGATCTGGATGCGCACTCCATCCAGCGGTTTCCCGTCGTAGACGCAGCCGCCGCAGGTCTCCGTCATGCCGTAGGTCGTGACGACCCGTCCCCCCGCCGCCGCCGCTTGCTCCAGGAGCCGGGCTGGCGCGCCTGCCCCTCCTAGCAATATGCAACGGAAAGGTGCCAAGCTGGCGCCGTCGCTGACAAGCCGGCGTAGCTGCGTCGGGACCAGGGACACGTAGCCGCAGCCGCAGGCCGCGACAACCTCGGGCGTAAGCCGGTCACAGACCACCGGTTCCGTGCCGGCCAGCAGCGACCGGACGAGCACCTGGATGCCCGCGACGTGGCTGACCGGCAGGCAGCACAGCCAGCGGCCACCCGGCGCGGCGCCGATCCGGTCCAGGCTGGCCCGTGCGGAGTGCAGCAGCGCGGTTGCGCTCAGCTCCACCCCCTTGGGCCGGCCGGTCGAGCCGGATGTGACTATCACCACGGCGGTGTCCTCGCCGGTCCCCGGCGGCGGCCCCCCGGACGGGCCGGCCCGGGTGATCCCATCCACCGTCTGGATGGCGTCCGGGGCCAGCTCATCGAGCAGCAGCCGCAGCCTGGCCTGGGGAAGCGCGGGATCGAGCGGCGCCACCGCCGGGCCGCTGCCATCCAGCGCGGCAGCCAGCGGGCGCAGCAGCTCACCGGCTGGCATCAAGACCGCGTGCAAAGGCCGTCGACTCACCGACGTAAGGTTAGAGCGTTATTCAAAACCTCGCGATTGTGTACGATCTGCGCAGGTCAGAACCCCCAGCAAGATCGTTACTGGTTTGGGCAGTGTTCTGAGGGCTTATCAGTGGTGGTCGTGACCAGGGAGGGTATGGCAGTGGTCGACTGGCAGCGTTCGGGGCCGGCACCGGGCCAGGAGTACACCGACATCATCTACGAGACCGGTGACGGCATCGCCAAGATCACGATCAACCGGCCCGAGGTGCGCAACGCGTTCCGGCCCGCCACCCTGTTCGAGCTGTCCAGCGCGTTCAACATCGCGCGCGACGACCCGGACACCGGCGTCATCATCCTGACCGGCGCCGGGACCGAGGCGTTCTGCTCCGGCGGCGACCAGAAGATCCGCGGCGACGACGGCTACCTCGACTCCCACGGCATCGGCCGGCTCAACGTGCTGGACCTGCAGGTCCAGATCCGGCGCACCCCCAAGCCGGTGATCGCCATGGTCGCCGGGTACGCGGTCGGCGGCGGGCACGTGCTGCACGTCTGCTGCGACCTGACGATCGCGGCCGACAACGCGGTCTTCGGCCAGAGCGGGCCGAAGGTCGGCTCGTTCGACGGCGGCTATGGCTCCTGGCTGCTCGCGGCCACCGTCGGGCTGAAGAAGGCCCGCGAGATCTGGTACCTGTGCCGCCAGTACAGCGCCAGGGAGGCGCTGGACATGGGCCTGGTGAACACCGTGGTGCCGCTGGCCGACCTGGAGGCTGAGACCGTGGCCTGGGCCGGTGAGCTGCTGGAGAAGTCGCCGCTCGCGCTGCGCATGCTCAAGGGCGCGCTGAACACGGTGACCGACGGGGCGGCCGGCATGCAGCAGTTCGCCGGCGACGCCACGCTGCTGTACTACATGAGCGAAGAGGCGCAGGAGGGGCGCGACGCGTTCCGCGAGAAGCGCCGGCCCGACTTCGCGAGGTTCCCGCGCCGTCCGTGACCGGGCATCTGGCCAGGCCCATCGCCGGCCTCCTCGACAGCCTGCGCGCGTTCGCGATCCCGATGCGGACGCTGTTCCGCGGCATCACCGTGCGCGAGGGCGCACTCATCGAGGGGCCGGCCGGCTGGGGTGAGTTCTCGCCGTTCGCCGAGTACGGCCCCAGGGAATGCGCTCGCTGGCTGGCCTGCGCGGTGGAGGCGGCGACGATCGGATGGCCGGAGCCGGTTCGCGGCAGCGTGCCGGTCAACGTCACCGTGCCGGCCGTCGGCCCGGAGCAGGCGCACCGCCTGGTGGCAGAGTCCGGCTGCCGCACCGCCAAGGTCAAGGTCGCCCAGCGCGGGCAGCAGGACGCCGACGACATCGCGCGGGTGGAGGCTGTGCGGGACGCGCTCGGCCCGGCCGGCCGGATCCGGGTCGACGCGAACGGGGCCTGGGACACCGGGCACGCCCGGCGCATGCTGCGCCGGCTCGAGCCGTTCGGCCTGGAATACGCCGAGCAGCCATGCGCGACGCTGGATGAGATGGCCGAGCTGCGCCGCGCGGTGAGCGTCCCGCTGGCCGCCGACGAGTCGATCCGCCGGGCCGAGGACCCGCTGCGGGTGAAGGCCGCCGGCGCAGCCGACATCGTCGTGCTCAAGGCGGCCCCACTCGGCGGGGTGCGCGCCGCCCTCCAGGTGGCGGAGGCGTGCGGGCTGCCGGTGGTGGTGTCCAGCGCGGTGGAGAGCTCGGTCGGCCTGGCCGCCGGGGTAGCGCTCGCCGCCGCCCTTCCCGGCCTGCCCTACGACTGCGGGCTGGCCACGATGAGCCTGCTGACCGGCGACGTCACGGCCGGCCCGCTGACCGCGGCCGACGGCAGGCTGCCAGTCAGGCGGCCAGCCGTGGACCCGGCGGAGCTGGCCCGCTGGGAGACCGGCCCAGGGCCGTGGCGGGAGCGCGCGGCGGCTGCGGCGGGGTACCTGTGAACCCGTCGACCGCGCTCGCCACGGTCGTCGCCGACGAGCTGATCAGGTGCGGGCTGCGCGAGGCCGTGCTCGCCCCGGGCTCGCGCAGCGCCCCGCTCGCCATGGCGCTGTGGGCCCGGTCGGCCGCCGGGGATCTGCGGCTGCACGTGCGCATCGACGAGCGTTCGGCCGCCTTCCTGGCGCTCGGCCTGGCCAAGACCAGCCGGCGGCCCGTCGCGGTGGTCTGCACGTCTGGCACGGCGGCGGCGAACTTCCACCCGGCGGTGATCGAGGCCGACGAGTCCGGCGTGCCGCTGCTGCTGCTCACCGCGGACCGGCCGCCCGAGCTGCGCGGGACCGGGTCGAACCAGACCATCGACCAGCTCAAGCTGTACGGGGACGCGGTGCGCTGGTTCTGCGACGCCGGGGTGCCCGAGGCCAGGGCGGGGACGAACGCGTACTGGCGGTCGCTGGCCTGCCGCGCCTGGGCGCAGGCCGCCGGGGCGGCCGGCGGCTTCCCCGGCCCGGTCCAGGTGAACCTGCCGCTGCGCGACCCGCTCGTGCCCGACGGTGCGGACGGCCCGCCCTGGCCTGAGGCGCTCGACGGCCGCCCGGGCGGGAAGCCGTGGACCGACGTCGCCGCCGCCGGGCCTGGCGCGGCTGGGACGCTCGACCTGGACTGGGCCGAGCGCGGCGTGCTGATCTGCGGCGATGGGGACTACGACGCCGGGCCGCTGCTGGAACTCGCCGGGCAGGCGGGCTGGCCGGTGCTGGCCGAGCCGTCATCGGGTGCCAGGCGCGGGCCGAACGCGCTGCGCGCCTGCTCCTGCCTGCTGGGCCTGCCGGAGTTCACCGCTGCCCACCAGCCCGACATCATCGTGTCCGCCGGGCGGCCCGGGCTGTCCCGCGGCCAGCTCGCGTTCCTGCGCGCCGGCGCCAGCCGGCACGTCGTGATCGCCCAGGGCCCGGGGCGATGGGCCGACCCGGCCAGGACAGCCACCGACGTGGCCGGCGGTGTGCGATTGCAGGGCCGGGACCTTTCCGTTAACTCATGGCTCGGATCATGGCAACGGGCGGACGGGGCGGCGATCACAGCGGCCGACGACATGCTGGCCGCCGCCGGGACGCTCAGCGAGCCACGGCTGGCCAGGGATCTGGCGGCGGCGCTGCCGGACGGGGCGCTGCTGTGGGCGGCCTCCAGCCTGCCGGTCAGGGACCTGGATCAGCACATGGCGCCGCGCGACGGGCTGCGGGTGCTGGCCAGCCGGGGGGCCAGCGGGATCGACGGCCTGGTCTCCTCGGCCATCGGCGCGGCGCTGGCCCACGCCGCGGCGGGCGGCGGCCCGGCCTGCGCGCTGCTTGGTGACCTGGCGTTCCTGCACGATGCCCCCGGGCTGTATCTCGGGCCGGACGAGGCCCGCCCGGAGCTGAGCCTGGTGGTGGTGAACAACGACGGCGGCGGGATCTTCTCGATGCTCGAGCCGGCCGCGTTCGAGACGCCGTTCGAGCGGGTGTTCGGGACGCCACACGGTGCCAGCATCGAGCAGGTCGCCGGGGCAGCCGGGGTTCCTTACGAACTGGTCGAGCGGGCCGGTGACCTGCCGGGCGCGCTGCATGGCGGTGAGCTGCGCGTCATCGAGGTGCGCACCGGGCGGGCCGGGCAGGCGGCGCTGCGGGCAAGGCTGGCCGCGGCCTGCGCGGCGGCCGTCCGCAAGAGCCTCGGGTAACAGCGCTGGTCAGACCAGGCGGACCCGGGGATCCAGCAGGGAGTAGACCACGTCCACGGCGATGTTGGCGACGACCACGAACACGGCCGCGAGCAGCACGAAGCCGATGATCACCGGCAGGTTGCCCTGGACGATCGCCTGGACCGAGTCCTGGCCGATGCCGCCGATGCTGAACACGGTCTCGGTGACGACCACGCCGCCGAGCAAGGTGCCGACGTCGATGCCGAGCTGTGAGACGACGGGGGTGAGGGCGGCGCGGACCGCGTGTTTGAAGATGACCCGGCGTTCCGACAGGCCCTTGGCCCGGGCGGTGCGGATGTAGTCCTCACCGAGTGTGTCGAGCAGCGAGCCCCGCGACAGCCGGGAGTAGACGGCGGCGGACACGGTGGCCAGCGTGATCCAGGGCAGGATCATGTGCCCGGCCCAGCCGATGATGCTCTGCGACGGGCCTTCGTAGCCGTCCTGCACCCAGGTGAAGCCGTGCCGGTTGAGCTGGAGGAAGACGCCGATCAGCAGGAGCTGGCCGAGCACGAACGTGGGCATGGAGATGCCGCCGAGCACGCCGACGGTGGCCAGCCGGTCGAACAGGCTGCGGGCCCTGGTGGCGCTGAGGATGCCGACCCCGAGGCCGACGACCAGCCAGATCACCATGGCGCCGACCACCAGCGAAGCGGTCCGCGGCAGATCCTGGGCCAGGATCGTGTTCACCGACTCGCCGTCCAGGAACGAGTAGCCCAGGTTGCCGTGCACCAGCCGGTCGAGGAAGTGCCCGTACTGCACGGTGATCGGATCGTTGAGACCGAGCTGCTTGTTGACGTTCTGCAATATCTGCGGGGTGGCCGCCCGGCCGGCCAGCTCACGGGCGACCGTGTTGTGCGGCCTGGCGAAGAACAGCAGGAACGCGGCGAGGCTGACCACCCAGAGCACGACGATCCCGGTCAGCAGGCGGCGGATGATGAAGCGGGTGAAGGCCATGGCGGCTCACGCTCCCGCGGCGTCGGCGGTGCCCGCGCTGCCGGTGCTGCCGGCCTTGGCCGGCTTGCGGCGGCGGAGCTTGCGTTCGGTGCGCGCGCCGAACAGCCGCTCGGTGCGTGGGTCCATAGCGTCCCTGATGCCGTCGCCGAGCAGGTTGAACGCGAGCGTGGTGATGAGCAGCGCGACCGCTGGGAAGACCAGGTACCACCAGGCGACGTTGTAGTAGTTCTGCGCACCGGCGAGTATGTTGCCCCAGCTCGCGGTCGGTGGCTGCACGCCGAGGCCGAGGTAGGACAGGGTGGCCTCGAACACGATCGCCGCCGGGATGGACAGCGTGGCCAGCACGAGCACGGGCGCGAGCAGGTTGGGCAGGATGTCGATGCTCATGATCCGCCACGGGCTCGCCCCGATCGAGCGGGCCGCCTCGATGTACTCCTTCTCCTTGATGGACAGCGTCTGGCCGCGGACGATCCGGGAGATGCCGGCCCAGGAGAAGAACGAGATCACCCCGACCACCACCGGCAGGCTGGGCCCGAGCACGACGGCCAGGGCGAGCGCGAGCACGACGTAGGGGAAGGCGAGCACGGCGTCGATGAACCTGGCCAGCACCGCGTCGATCCAGCCGCCGAAGTAGCCCGCCATGAGGCCGATCGCGACCCCGGCCACGGTGGCTATCGCGGTGGTGACCACCCCGACGAAAAGCGAGATCCGCGCACCGTAGAGGATCCGCACGAACAGGTCACGGCCCTGCTCATCGGTGCCGAGCCAGAAGGTGTGGCCCGGCCCGACCGGGATCCCGTTGGGGGACAGGCCGGTATTGGGGAAGATCTGGTTGGCGCCATGCTTGGTGAGATCGGCGAACAGCGGGGCGGCGAGGGCGAGCCCCACCACGATCAGGATGACGATCGCGGAGGCGATGGCCATCCGGTCGTGCCGCAGCCGCCGCCAGGTGAGCTGCCACTGGGTGCGCCCTTGGATCACCCGTCCCGGCCCCGCGGCGGCCTGGGCCTGGAACTCAAGCTCGGTGACGCTCATCGTGACTCCCTCGCCCTCACGGGTACCGCCCCCCACCGGAGGCTGGTCATGCGATCACGCTTCCTTCTGCTTCCGGGCTTTCCGCGATCGCCTCGGCTACCTTGGCCGCGGCTTCGTGGCGGCCTTCGCCGACGGTGCGGCGGCGGGCTTCCTCGGCTTCTTCGGACAGCCCGGCCGCGGT
>DASXMU010000167.1:0-1532 GCA_036495485.1 Streptosporangiaceae bacterium | reverse complement strand
GCGATCAGCTGGGCGGGTCCGGAGAAGGATCCGGGCGTGACCGCCAGCGAGTTGCATGTGGTCGATCTGGAGACGGGGACGGCCCGTGGTCTGGGCCGGACCGGGACCGGGGCGCGGTCGCCGGTCTGGTGGCAGGCCGGCGGCTGCTGGCACCTGGCCTACCTGGCAATGCCGGAACCGTACGGCGGCGACGCCGTCTACGATGTCGCCGTCTCGGCGGCTGCCGCTGTGCATTGCGACCTGACCGCGGGCATGGCTGTCTGCCCGACGGAGCTGGCGCAGGTCGCGGACGGCCCGCCGCTGGCCTTGTTCGCGGACGGGCTCGACACCGCGATCTTCCGGCTCGACCCTGACCTGCTGCGGTTCGGGTGCGTGTCCGCCCGGGACGGCCTGGCCGGCTCGCTCACCGCGTGTCGTTCCGGCGAGGTGATCGCGGCGCTGGCCAGCACCTCCTACGAGCCGGCGAACGTCCATGCCGGACCGCCCGGAGGCCAGCTCATCCGGCTCAGCGACACCCGGCCTGCCCTGCGCGCGATCAGATGGGGAAGTCAAGAACGCCTGTCCTACCGGGCATCGGACGGCCTCGGCCTCGACGGCCTGCTCGTACTGCCGCCCGGCCGCAACCGCGCGGACGGCCCGTTCCCGCTCATCACACTGGTGCACGGCGGCCCCGATGCCCGCTATGCCGACCAGTTCATGCTCGCCCCGCATTCTCCGGGACAGTGGCTCGCGGCCGCGGGATACGCCGTGTTCCTGCCTAACCCGCGGGGCGGGGTGGGGCATGGCCGTGATTTCGCGGCGACGGCCGCGCGCTCGGTCGGCGGCAGCGAATGGAGCGACATCACCAGCGGGATCGACCTGCTGATCGCCGAGGGGGTCGCGGACCCGGACCGGCTCGGAATCGGCGGTGCCAGCCATGGCGGGTTCATGGCCGCCTGGGCGATCGGGCAGACCGGCCGGTTCAAGGCCGCCATGACGGCCGCCGGGATCAGCGACTGGGGGATGCTCGTCGCGACCGGCGAAGGGGGAACCCTGGAAGCTGAGCTCAGCGGCAGTTGCGGCTGGGAGGGCACCGGCCCGCACCCCCACGACCAAGTCAGCCCGATCTCGTTTGCGTCGAAGATCCGCACCCCGGTGCTGATCGTGCACGGCGAGGACGACACCAACGTGCCGGTCAGCCAGGCGATCTACTTCCACCGTGCGCTCAGCTGGTACCGGGCCGAGCACGAACTCGTCATCTACCCGCGTGAGGGACACGGGTTCGCCGAGCGCAATCACCAGCTCGACCTGCTCCGGCGCACGCGTGCATGGTTCGACCGGTGGCTTCGCGATGAAACGCCCGACGGCCGAGGATCACCGGCTTGACCAGCGGGCGCCCTGCCCTGCCCACCTCACCCAGGACCCACGGCCTCGATCCACGACTGCGGCTGCGAACGGCCACACCTGGAAACCACCCCGACTCGAACCCGCCGGATAACAGGCAACACCCGGCACACGTCACACCACGCCGCTGACGCTTGGTGAATAGCTAC
>DASXMU010000166.1:0-3567 GCA_036495485.1 Streptosporangiaceae bacterium | reverse complement strand
CCTGCCAGGACCGGCTCCACGTGCCCGTCGAACACGGGAACGCCCTTCTTTATCACCTGATCGGCAAGGGTGCGCTCCATCAGGGCCGCGTCCATGCCCTCGTCGATCTCGGTGGGACGGCGGCCGATGATCGCCTCGTCCCGGAGGCCAACCAGCTGACGGAGCGCCGCGTTGACGCGCCGGTGGCGCAGTTCGCGGTCGAGGAAGGCCATGGCGACCGGTGCCCGGTCGAACAGCGCGTCCAGTTCGCGGAGGGAAACCAGGGCGGAATCAGAGGATGACGACTCGGTAAAAATCCGTATGACATCACGGCCGTTCATGGCGACTCGTTCCGGCATGACCATCAGCATCGCCTTAGCCTCTAGGCATGTAGCAATCGGCGGGAAGGTTCGCGTAAGAAATTGAACCATTCCATTCTGGTTATGCTTGTTGTGGCTGGCTCTGCTTCGCAGAGCTGCATACGTGGATTGCCTGTGAGTCATAGGTCCCAGGCATGATTGTGCCTCAGCAGGCTCTGCCGAGTCTTGAGGCAAATGCCTCAAGTCCCTGAGGGCCGAAAACTGTGTCCCTCTATGCGGCCGGGTCCTGGGCGAGGACACCTTGGCCCGGTGTCACAGGGTCTTGGGTGAGGATCACCCCGACACGCTCAACTCCGGCCGATAACCTCGCCATCGACCTGCGTGCGCTGGGTGGCCGCGGCGGCGATCGCAGCCAACCGCGCCCGGCCGGCCGACGAGCGCCAGGACCCCCGGCCACGGCCGCGCCGACCGGAGACGGAAACCGCGGTCTGTCCCTGTGGCGCCGGGAGACAGAGGATCTTTCTACTCCTCCCTCGGCCCTTCCAGCGGAGCCACCTGCAGCCCTACCCTGGTTGCAGTTTTGGTTGAAATCCGCTGAGGTCCGCCGGAGTCCGCAGCGGCACTGATATGAGCTAGCACAGATGGCACCGTAAGGCATGACCAGCGTTTGCTGAAGATAAGGCGTTACAGTCGGCTACGCAGTTATCATAATCCGAACGTAGGAGCGGACTTTTAATCCGCGGTGTCAAACATCTACGGGACAGGACGGGACCGGACAGAATGTTCCATCGAAGCTGTCTGGCTCCACTTGATCCTTGACGGATCGGCCTCACTTGATCGTTGACACTTCCTAGGCGGATTCTTCATTATCAGGGCCTTCCGGTGCCCGTGTTCTGGCCACCGCGGGGTTTGCGCGCCGCGCGCACTGGCGGGGGCAGGCCCGGGCCTGCCCGCTCTTCCCGGCCCCAGGGGCCGCAGTGGTCTCCGGGGTCCAGGGCAGCCCGCAGGGCTGTCGCGCGCAGCGCGATGCGCAGCACCCTGGAGGCCGGAGGGGCGGCCCCGTACCCTGCGCGGCGTGCCTGAAGATGAGCGGCGGCGCAGCCGCCTCCTTGTCTGCTCTTGAGACATCAGGATCACCTCCTTGCCCGGGGACGGGTCGCGTAGGCCTTGTACCGGTGGATCTCGCGGGCGGTGGTGCGGGGCACCACGCCGGCGACCTGCCCGTCGACGACGAGCCGGAAGCCGTGGTCCTCAGCGGTGACGGTGACGACCTTGCCGGCGTGGATGAGGCCGACCTGGATCTTCTGGGTGGCGACCATGATGCCGCCGCGGGAGGAGACCCGCCGCTGCACCGTCACCGGCCCGGACGGCGGAGGCGGGCCGGCCGCGGCCTTCCGGGCGCCGCGCAGCCGGTGCCGGTTCCCGGCGGGAACCGGGCAGGGCATGGTGCGGACCAGTTCCCCGTCACCGCTGATGACGGCCATCTGGGTGCCGTCCATCCGCAGCGTGACCCGCTGCCCGGCCAGCTCGTAGCCGACGTTGAGCTGGGCGCTCGCCAGGCTGACCAGGCCGGCGGCGTTGACCATCCGCTCGGCCTCGACGCCTGTGCCGGTCCCGGCCGGCAGCGGGGACGGCCCGGCCGGGCGGGCGCCGTCGGCGGCCAGGCGGATCAGCTCGGTGACGCCCAGGCGGGACGGCAGGGTCTTGAGCCGGGTGCCGTCGCGCAGGACGTGCAGGGTGGTCTCATCTACCCAGATCGTGACCGTCGTGCCCGCCAGCGCGGGGCCGAGCCAGACCTGCTGCCCGCCGATCTGCAGGTTCCCTGACGGCGGGATAACCCGGTCGGCCTCCAGCGCCACGGCGGGCTCACCCGGGTCCGGCACCTCCGCGCAGGCCGGCTCCGATGATGCGGGCGCGTCAGCCCCGGCAGGCCTGGTCAGGCCGTGGCGGGCCGGGACGCGCAGCTCCAGCGCGGAGGCGACTGCAGCGAACCGGGAGGCCGGGAATGCCATGTCCAAGGACTGGTGCGGACGGCTGGTGTTGTACTCCTGGCGCCAGGCATCCAGTGCGGCCTGCAGCGCTGCCAGGGACTCGAACGGGCCGTGTTCGTCGAGCAGCTCGAGCTGCAGGCTCTGGTGCAGCCGCTCGATCTTGCCCGTGGTCGTCGGTGACCGGGGCCTGGTCAGCCGCCGGGTGATGCCGTTCTCCCGGCAGATCCGCTCGAACAGCACCTCGGCCGGGCGGGGCCTGATGAACCGGCCGGTAAAGACGGTGCCGTTATCGGTCAGCACTTCCTCCGGCACCCCGTAGATGCCCATCGCGTCGATGAAGGCCTGGCAGACCGGCCGGGCGGTGGCCCGCAGCACCGCCGTGGCGATGACGCAGTACCGGGAATGGTCATCGACCCCGGTCACGATCTTCACCTCCCGCCCGTCGGCCAGGAACGCGCTGGCGGTCACGTCCAGCTGCCACAGCTGCATCGGGACCGGGCGTTCCCACCGCGCGTAGTCCTGCCGCCGGCGGCGCCGTGCCCGCGGCTCGATCAGCTGGTTGCGGACCAGCACCCGGTAGACCGTGGACCGGGTGACCGTGCCGTGCCCCCGGCGGCCCGTCTCGAACACCAGCCGTTTCGGGCCCCATTTCGGATGGGCCCGGCGCAGCTCGCACACCGCCGCCTCCAGATGGGCCGGGATCTGCCACGGATGAGCATGCACCTTGTGGCTGCGGTCCGCCAGGCCCGGCGGCCCCTCGTCCCGGTAGCGGGCCAGCCAGGCATGCACGCTCTGGCGGCTCACCTCGTACCGCCCGGCGACCTCGGTCACCGGAACCCCGGCCAGCACTTCCAGCACCGCCCGGTACCTCTGCTCGCTCACGCTCAACTCCCACAACATGAATGGGAGTGTCAAGCATCAAGCGGAGTCGATGTGTAAAGCATCAAGCGGGACAGCACATGTCCAGGGCTGCCGAGGTGTGACAACTTTCTCTACGGGTTCAAGGGCGCGCCTCCGGCACGCCATGCGCGGGCCGAGCCCGCGCAAAGGGATCAGTAGCTAAACACGCGAAGTGTCGGAGACGAGAGCGTAAGAGAACGCGAGCGTGACGACCAGGACCTCAGTGGAGAATGGCGGGGGCCGGTTCGCGCCCGGGGCGTCGACTGAGCCGCGCCCTCTCGCGCGGGGGCGCTGACGGGCGCGGCGGCCGCCGCCGGGCAACTGGCCCCGCTTCCCTAGGTATGTGGTTGCTCGCCGTTACGCGGGTCTCCGGAACC
>DASXMU010000165.1:0-3069 GCA_036495485.1 Streptosporangiaceae bacterium | reverse complement strand
TCTGGCACGTTTACGTGGTGTGGAGCTAGAGCCGTTCGAGAAGGTTGTGGAGCGGTACGGGCCGGTGGTGCTGCGGGTGTGCCGGGCTGTGCTGGGGCCGGCCGGGGCCGAGGATGCCTGGTCGGAGACGTTCCTGGCTGCGCTGCAGGCCTATCCGGGGCTGCGGCCGGGCAGCAACGTGGAGGCCTGGCTGGTGACGATCGCGCACCGCAAGGCCATCGACCAGGCGCGGGCCCGGGCCCGGCAGGCGGTACCGGCCGGTGAGCTGCCGGAACAGCCCAGCAAGGACGGGATACCCGGGGCGTTCGACCGCGATCTGTGGGCGGCCGTCGGGGAGCTGCCGGTGAAGCAGCGGGCCTGCGTGGCCTACCACTACCTGGCCGGGCGGCCCTACGCGGAGGTTGCCCGGATCGTCGGCGGCACGCCGGAAGCGGCCCGCCGGGCCGCCGCCGATGGGATCGCCGCCCTGCGGAAACTGCTGCGGCCGGCATACCTGGAGGGCGTGCCTGGACCCGACGACGCCCGCGAGCGGGAAGCCACCCGCGAACCGCGAGGTGCCCATGTGCGAGAAGGAGGAGAGGGACGATGATGACTCAGCCGGAGGACGGCCTCGACGTGGCCGAACTGTTCACTGAAGCGACCGGGGTCGGCGAGGATGCCATCGGCCGGTTGCATGCCCGGCTGGCCGCCGACGCGGAGGCGGCGGGGATCCTGGATGTCGCTTACCGGACCGTCGACTCGCCGGTCGGAGTGCTGCTCTTGGCCGCGACCAGCCTGGGGCTGGTCCGGGTGGCGTACGCGTCCGAAGACCACGACCGGGTACTGACCCAGCTCGCCGCCAAGGTCAGCCCGCGCGTGCTGCGGGCACCGGGGCGGCTGGACGAGGCCGCACGCGAGCTGGAGGAGTATTTCGCGGGGCGGCGGACCAGCTTCGGACTGCCGCTGGACCTGCGGCTGTCCAACGGGTTCCGGCGCGTGGTGCTGACCCACCTGCCGGATATCAGCTACGGCAGCACGGCCAGCTACTCGGGCGTGGCGGCAGCGGCCGGCCACCCAAACGCGGTGCGGGCGGCCGCGACGGCATGCTCGACCAACCCGCTGCCGGTGGTGGTGCCCTGCCACCGGGTGATCAAGAGCGACGGCACCCTGGGCAAGTATGCCGGCGGCCCGGCGGTCAAGCGGGCGCTGCTCACCCTGGAAGGCGCCGTGGGGGGTGCCAGATGACGGCGGCCAGGCGAGTGCTGCTGACCCTGGAGGGCGCCTTGGGGAGGAGTGCAGGATGACGGCGGCGGCCAGGCTGGATGGGTTCGGCTGGGCGGCGCTGGCCGAGGAGCTGGACGCCTATGGCTGCGCGCAGACCCCGCAACTGCTCAGCGCGGCCGAGTGCGAGAGCATCGCGGAGCTGTACGACCAGGCGGGCACGTTCCGGTCCACCATCGACATGGCGCGGTACCGGTTCGGCTCCGGGCAGTACCGGTACTTCGGGTACCCGCTGCCCGAATTGGTCGCCGAGCTGCGCGCCGCCTTCTACGACCGGCTGCTGCCGATCGCCAGGGACTGGGCGGCCAAGCTCGGCCGGCCTGCCCCGTGGCCGGGCACCCTGGCCGAATGGCTGGACATGTGCCACGCCGGGGGGCAGCAGCGGCCGACCCCGATCCTGCTGCGCTACCGGGCCGGAGACTGGAATGCCCTGCATCGCGACCTGTACGGTGATTTCGTGTTCCCTTTGCAGGTCGTCATCGGCCTGAACGTGCCGGGGGCGGACCATACAGGCGGGGAGTTCCTGCTTGTCGAGCAGCGGCCACGCGCGCAGTCGAGGGGAACGGCGTCCCTGCTGCAGCAGGGACATGGCCTGATCTTCACCACCAGAGACCGGCCAGTGAGCTCGGCCCGGGGCTGGTCGGCCGCACCGGTGCGGCACGGCGTCAGCACGGTTCGCTCGGGCATCCGGCACACGTTGGGCCTGGTCCTGCATGACGCGGCCTGACTCCAGGGAGCCCAGCCCAGCCCCGCCCCAGTGGTGTCGATGTGCCATCGACCGCCACCCAGTGGTGTCGAAGTGCCATCGACACCACTGGCCAGGTGGAGCCGGGCGGAGCGAGCCGAGCCAGGCCGGGCCGGGCGGGCTTGGCAAGTGCATGGGGGCACTCGCCGAGGCTGGAGCGCCCGGCGCCGCGAGATGTACCGTGAAGGCGTGTTACCAGGGCCACGGCCCGACGCCGACGAGCCCCACCGGGAGATTCTGGAACGCTCGCCAGGCTGGTGGGCCGCGCCGTTGCTGAACCGGATGCCGCGCTGGCTGCTCATGGCGGTCGCGGCTGCGCTGCTGGCCGGTGGCGGCACCGTGCTCATCACCAGCCAGACCAGGCATCCGCCCCCGAAGGCCGCGCCGGTCGTGCACATCGTCACCATGCCGGCCGCCTGCGCCCCGTTCATCAACCTGACCGGCTCGCGCGTCCCGACCGGCTACCGGGTCATCCTCGGCGACGCCGCCGTCCCACCCGCCTACCTTGGGCCTCAGGTGCCCGGGGTTGGGATGGAGGGCGGATCGGGAGCGTGGCCCTACGGGTGGAAGATCGGGTTTGGCTTCCGTGGTGGTGGGCTCCCGGTCACGATCAGCGTGCCAGCGGCCTGGCGCGACCGCCTTGCCCTCTTCGGGGGGGCCGATGGCTCTAGCTACACCAGCCAGCTGCGCATACCAAGCTGCCCGCCCAAGGGTGTGTGGAACACGTTCGTGTCGTCGTTCTTCCTGCACGTCCGGTCGGGATGTGTGCCGCTCCAGATCCAGGTGGGGCGGCGGACCGCCACGGTCTGGTTCGGCCTCGCCCGGCACTGCCCGCCCGGCCGGGTCTGACCGCCATGACGCGGCCCAGCTTCAGCCTGGGCGAGCACTGCCCGGCGAACCTGAGCTGAGCCGCCGCCCTCGGAGGCTGGAACGTCCAGCGCCGTGGGTTGTACCGTGAAGGCGTGTTACCAGGGTCACGGCCCGATGCCGACGAGCCCCACCAGGAGATTCTGGAGCGCTCGCCAGGCTGGTGGGCCACGCCGTTGCTGAACCGGGTGCCGCGC
>DASXMU010000164.1:0-1796 GCA_036495485.1 Streptosporangiaceae bacterium | reverse complement strand
ACGCGTGAGCCCAGAAGTCCTCCCCGACACCCGCACCGGTGCCGGCACCGAAACCGACGTCCGGCCGGATCTCTCGAACGGCGAAGGCGATCACGAGCGATTCGCCCACTACGTCGACAAGACCAAGATCGTGGACAGCGCCGTGAGCGGCAGCCCGGTCGTGGCCCTCTGCGGCAAGGTCTGGGTGCCCACCCGGGATCCCAAGCGCTTCCCCGTCTGCCCCGACTGCAAAAAGATCTACGAGTCGCTCCCCACCCACTGACGTCGCTCCCCTGGCGCTCGGTTCCCCGCGGCGTCCGGTCGCGTGCCTGGCACTTAGCACGCGCTCTGTGCCCACAGAACGGGACAAATCGGGGCATGAAATGGTCAGAGCGCGTGCAAGTGCTTGCAGGTTTTTAACGCGCTGCTTTGCGTTTGGGGGTGAGGTCGATGTTGTAGCGGGCGGCGTAGCTGGTGAGGGCGGCGAGGGTTTTGAGGGGGGCGGGGCCGGGCCGGGTGAGGCAGCGGTGCTGGCGGAGCAGGGGTGTGGCCTGGCGTTCGGCTTTGGCGATGGTGCCGTAGGTGACGCCGAACAGTTCGGCCAGGACGGTCCGGGGGGTGGCGAAGCGCTGGCGGAGCAGGGTGGCCAGGATCTGCTCGGCGCGGGTGAGCGCGGGCGGGTGCCCGCGGTGCGGGCGGGCGGGGCGGGGGCTGGCCGGCGCGGCGGTCAGCTGGTCCCAGCCGGCCCGGGTCAGGCCGGTCAGGGCGGAGTGTGCCCAGTGGGTGCGTTCGGGCTGGCGGGGCGGGGCCGGGGGCGGCGGCCGGGCGGGCGGGGCGGGGTCCAGGGTGTAGTTCCAGTCGCCGTGCCAGCCGTGGCGGTGCAGGGGCAGGCAGTCCACCTGGGCAGTGCTGATCTTGATCTTGGCGGGGTAGCTGCCGGGGTCGAGCTCGGCATGCACGGTTAACCCGGCGCTGGTGGTGGTCGCGGCGATGCTGCTGACGATGACCTGGTGGCTGGTCAGCGGCCGGCCGCGCCAGTTCATGGTGATGTGGGAGAACAGCCGGTGCTCGATCTTGTTCCACTTGGAGGTGCCGGGCGGGAAGTGGCAGACCGTGATCTGCAGGCCGGCCTGCAGCGCGAGCGCGGCCAGCTCGGTCTTCCACGCGCGAGTGCGGTAGCTGTTGGAGCCGCCGGCGTCCGCGGTGACCAGCAGCCGCCCGGCGGCCGGGTAGCGGTCCCGGCCGGCGCCGTTCCACCAGCGGCGGATCGACTCGACGGCGAACGCGGCGGTGTCGTGGTCGGTGCCGACGTTCACCCAGCCGGCGTTGGCGGCCAGGTCATAGATCCCGTACGGGATGGCCTTGCCCAGCTGCGGGTCGGGGAAGTCGTGGTCCCGGACCGGCGCCGGCTGCCCGGCAGGCCGCCACTGGCGGCCGGCATTGCGGTAGTCGCCGACCAGCTCCTTCTTCTTGGTGTCCACGCTGACCACCGGCTCCCCGGCTGCGCGGTGCTCGCGGACCTGCTCATTGAGGTAACGGAACTGCGCGTCCCGGTCAGGCACCTGGTTGCCCTCGATGGTCTTGGCGTTGCCCTGGAGGCTGAAGCCTTCCTCCCGCAACAGGTCAGCGACCGTGTCCGCGCCGGCGCGGTGACCCCTGCCGGGCGACCTAGCTATTCGAACACGATTTCGGTTCGGCTGGGAAGTCCCCCGTTAACATCAGGGGTCACGGTGGCCGGCGCGGCGCTGGGCTCGGCTGCTGATCGCCTTGCTGGCGGGCATCGCCATCGCGATCTGAAGCGGGTGGGTCGGGCTCGG
>DASXMU010000163.1:0-20898 GCA_036495485.1 Streptosporangiaceae bacterium | reverse complement strand
GAGCCCGCCAAAGAAAGCGTGCCGAGCCAGCGCTGGGTATCACGCGGCCTGGTGAGGCGGACTACCTCGGGACCATCGGGGTCGGTGGCCCACTTCCGGATGCGTGCCCGCTTGCGGGCGAAAGACCTGAAGTGCCAGACGATGATCGAGTCCCCGGAGAAGGCCTGGCGGAATGACTCGGTGTTGCCGTTGCAGATCGGATGGTGGTCCACGGCCCGCCGCAGCGTCCTGCGCACCAGCCAGCCGAGCGAGACCCACCGTGGATAGTCCAGCGCCACGATGAGCTGGACGCGGGCCAGCGGGATCTCCCGCCACTTTCCGTACGCGGTGTCGAGGATCCAGCGCTCCCCGGCGCAGATCGCTGCTATCCGCGTCCGCTGCTCTTCCAGTGGCACCTCTACCCAGCCGGGCTCCCAGGTCAGGTCGTCCACGGAATGCCAGGGGAGGCCGGTCCGCCCGGCGATCTGACCGGCGAGGGTGGTCTTGCCCGATCCGGTGACCCCGTAGACGAGAATCCTGTCAGCCACCTGGAGATCGTAGGTCACGCCCAGCGTCACAGCCACGCAATAACGTGGTCGGCCAGGGCAGCGCGCAGCCGCCCCTGGGTGCTGCCGAACGCGCCGGGGGCCGGCGGCCCCGGGTAGGTGTGTCCGGTTAGGTCCAGGTAGCAGCGCTGGTTCAGCTCGATCTGCACGGCGTCCACCCGGTCATCCCTCGCGAACCGGCGGACCGTCCAGCCGCCGGTGAACCGCTCGTTCAGCCGTACGGCGAACCCGCAGCCGGTGAACGCGTCCGACAGCAGTTGCATCGCCGCAGGCCGCGCGGTGGCGCCGAGCCGGTCGCCAAGGATCACGTCCCCGTCCAGCGGAACGCCGAAACTGTGCAGGTCGAGCAGGAGAAGCCGGGGGAACCGCCGCAGCAGCCGCTCGATGGCGCCGTCGAGCGCCCGGTGGAACGGACGGTGGGCAAGGCGGATCCGGTGAGCGATCTCGGCCCGGGTCAGCCTCCGGTTGTAGACCGGCTGGCCGTCCGGCAGTTGCGCGGACACGACGCTGGTCCAGAATCCGCCGTGCTGCTCGCCAGCCGGATCCCGGTTCACGTCCGCGACGAACCGGCTGTACGGCGTGGTGATCGTGGTGATCCCCAGGCTTGGCAGGAAGGCATACAGCTCGCGGGTGAGCCAGTCCGACCACAGGATCTCCGGTTCCACCGCGAGACACCCAGCCAGCTCGGCCGGATAGTAGAGGCCGCCATGCGGCAGGCAGGCCACGATAGGCACCGACGGGGCAGCGGGTTCGAGCAGCCACCGGTCCTCGGTCATCACCATCATTCAAGCACCTCCCGCGCAGCCGGGCTCCCGCGCGAGCGCCCGAGTGCCCCGAGAGCCCGCGCGAGTACCCAAGCGCGCGAGTGCGACGATGGATCGTGTGACCGACACCCGGCAAGTGACCGACAACCAGGCAGCCTCCCGGTTCGAGCTGACCGTCGATGGCCAGCTCGCCGAGCTGCGGTACCGGCGGAACGGAAAGCGGCTCGTGCTCGTGCACACCGAGGTTCCGCCCGAGCTCGAAGGGCGCGGCCTGGGCGGCGCACTGGTGGCCGCGGCAATAGAACGGGCCGCCCGGGAGGGCCTGACCGTGGTGCCGCTGTGCCCGTTCGCCCGCGACTGGCTGGCCCGGCATGCGGATGCCACGGCCACGCTCACCATCGACTGGGGCGGCGGGAGTGGTAATCATCCGCCGGACGCCGTCCGCCCCTAATCTGGTCACTCATGAGAGTGACCATGATCCTTGCGGACCACGCCCAGGTGGCGGATGGCAAGTTGTTCATAGCGGGCGGGGGCTGGACGTCCGCCGGGCCGGGCCCTGTCCCGTGCGGCATTGCCTTGCTTTTTCACGTGCCATGGCAGCACACCAATGAACGCACGGTTTTCACGCTGTCGCTGCTGGATGAGGATTACCGGCCTTTTCCCGACTCTGGCCTGCCCGGTGAGCGGCCGGTTCAGGCGAGCGGGCAGATTGAGGCGGGACGGCCGCCCGGCACAGCCCCCGGGGCCGAGATCAACGTGCCCGTCGCTTTCAATACCGTTCTGCAGCTGCCGCCGGGCCGGCGATTCACCTGGGTGCTCGAGATCGATGGCCAGACGGACGAGGCCTGGCGGCTATCATTTGCGACCAGGGAAGCGGCCCAGGCGCCTCCCCAGTGACCAGCCGTGACACGGCCCAGGGAAGCTGAGCGAGTTACCGGCTATCCCGGCAATCAGCGGGTAAAGTTACCGACCAGTCTGGGACATCAGCCCAGGTGGTGGCCGGCATCACGCTGAACGTGCCCCCGGGGGACGGTTATGAGCGGTTTTAAGAAGTTCCTGCTCCAGGGCAACCTCGTCCAGCTTGCCGTCGCCGTTGTCATTGGCACGGCGTTCGGGCTCGTGGTTGCCGCACTGGTTAAGGACCTGATTACGCCACTGATTGCCGCTATCGGCGGCAAGCCGAACTTCAGCGGTCTGTTCTTCACGGTCCACAAGAGCAAGTTCCTCTACGGCGATTTCGTGAACGCGATCGTGTCCTTCATCATCGTCGCGGCCGCGGTGTACTTCTTCGTCGTGCTTCCGGTCACCAAGGTGCTGGACCGGATACAGCGCAACAAGGAAGCCACCGAGCGCGAATGCCCGGAGTGCACGAGCAAGATTCCCTTGGCGGCCAGCCGGTGCATGTTCTGCACAGCCCAGGTCACCCCGGCAAGTTCCTGACCTGACACAACCGGGTGTCCAGCCCGGCCACGGCATGGATGGCATGGCACCCGGCCTGGCTACTTCGCGTCCGCGTAGCACCCGACCGCGGCGGTCGTCACAGGGAACCGCACCGGCGTCGCCCCGAACACCAGCCGCCCCGCCTCCTGCGCCGCCTCACCTATCGCCGCGACGACCGGCCCGGTCAGGGCATCCGGGCAATGCACGATCACCTCGTCGTGCTGAAAGAACACCAGATGCGGGCGCCCGGCACCTGCACCGGCCAGCGAGGCCAGCCGGGGCCGCAAGCACGCGAGCAGCACCACCGCCCAGTCCGCCGCGCTGGCCTGCACGACAAAGTTCCTGGTAAAACGTCCTCGGGCCCGCACTGACGCGGCCCCGCCAGCGGTAGCGGTGACGGAACGCCAAGCGGCCGAAGGCGGCGGGCAGGCCCGGCCGAGCACGGAGTACACCACCCGCCCCTCTTCCCCGGCCCGGGCGGCCGCCTCCACATATCCCGCGGCGTCGGGAAACCGCCGCCGGAGCACCGCGAGCAACTGCCCGGCCTCCCCGCCGGCCCCGCCGTACATGGCGGACAGAAGCGCGATCTTGGCCTTGCCCCGGTCGCCGCCGAACGCCTCCGCCAGCTCCGCGTACAGGTCACCAGCGGCCGCCGCCTGCCCGAACGCCCGGTCGGCGGCCAGCGCCGCGAGCACACGGGGCTCCAGTTGCGCGGCGTCGCCGACCACGAGAGTCCAGCCTGGATCGGCGACCACAGCGCGGCGCAGCACCTTTGGGATCTGGAGCGCGCCGCCGCCATTCGACGCCCAGCGCCCCGACACGACCGCACCAACCAAGTACTCGGGCCGGAACCGCCCGTCGGCCACCCAGGAGTCCAGCCAGGCCCAGCCGTGAGCGGCATGCAGCCGGGCCAGTTCCTTGTACTGAAGCAGCAGCGGAACGGCCGGATGATCAACACTGCGCAGCACCGCCGAGCGGGTCGAAGGTACCTGCACCCCCTCAGCCGCGAACGCCTTGACGAGCTGGGCAGGAGAATCCGGATTAACCTGCCTGCCACCGAACGCGGCCATAATCTGCTCAGCCAGCTCAGCCAGCCGCCGCGGCCTGGCTCCACGCGGCGACCGCGGACCGAGCAGCCCGGCCAGTAGTTCGTCGTGCACATCGGCCAGCCACGGCAGCCCGTCGAAGCTCATCTCCGCAGCAGCCAGCCCACCCGCCGATTCGGCCGCCGCCAGCAGCCGCAACCGCCCAGCCCCCTCGCTAGCCTCAATCCTCTTCATCTGATCCGCATACACATCGATCAGCGCATCCAGCCCAGCATCCCCCTCAGGCACCCCAGGCTCGGCAGTATCAAAAAGTGTCTGCTGCGCCCCCGGCGACACGACCGCCGACCGTGGCGCCCGCTCCCCATGCATCCGCGCCCAGGCCCCAGCCAGCGTGGCCGCCTCCCCCAGCCGCCCCTCCCGCCCCAGCAGCACCGCCTCCACCAGCGCCACATCATGGCACCGCGCCAGCCGCACCCCACCACTCAAAAGTTCCGGATACCACCCCCCGGCAGCCGCCCACAGCCACCGAACCCGCCCGCCTTTCTCTTTCTCCCGCTCCCCCAGAAACCCAAAAAGATCATCATAGGAAAGGAAAGAAAATCGCCGAACGGCTCGCGCCAGCCCACCCTGGTCACTGACCAGCTCGCACGCCAATACAGACCCATCGCGCTGCCGGGCAACACCCACCACCCCCAGCACTCCAGGCCCATCCCCAACTACCCCATCAGCAGAACTCAGCTCCCCGATCCACTCCCAGAGAAGTTAACCCCGCACCCCACCACCGCAGGCCCAGGGCTCAGCCACCCCCAAGTATCCCAGCCACCCCACAAAGTTGCCGAAGGCAACAAGCAGGAACGAGACCTCGCCCGCCCTGTTACAGCGCAACGTCGACCAGCGTCGGGCTAGCGGTGGGTCAGTTTGAGGTTGAGCGGTTGGTCATCGCAGCCGGAATGTCGTGGTTGTGGCAACGTCGACCAAAGACGGGCTGTTGCAGAATGGCGAGGCGTCCCGGATGGTGAGATCCGAGACGTTCTGCGTCAGGTAGATCTGCATCTGCACCGCCCTGAACTGGGTCGATACTGTCGGCGCTTTGATCATTCCGAACCGGATCTCGCGATGCGAGATGCTGATTGGATTCTGCAACAGCCCGAAGAGTGTGGGCGTTGCCACAACCACGACATGGACCGGCGGCGAGGGCTGGGCCGGACGTGGACTGGTGGTGGCTGTGGGATTGATGGTGTGCATGGGGCGGTGCGCGCAGCGGCCGACTAGCGCGAGCATCCGCCTAGCCGGAACTCTCCCCGGCAGACCCCGGCAGACCGCCTGACAATTCCCCAAACTGAGCCACTGCCGTCGGGCCGTGCGGGACAACGTCGACCAGCGTCACCAGCCACGGACAGAGCCGGGCACGACAACAACGAAAACTCGGCACCGTGGGGGTCCGGGGGCTGTCCCACCACAACTGGCGAAAGCCCAGCATGTCCATGAACGGGCAGGCAGACGTTGGGAGAGCGGCAGACGGACGGTCACCGGGAGCGTGGGGGTCCGGGGGCTCGGCCCCCGGGAGATATGAAGACGCGTCCAGCGAAGTTGGCCGAAGGACAACAAGCATGGTTGTCCAAGTCTGAGCCCGGCCCGGGGCCTGGCCGGGCCGGGCTCAGACGTCTAACGGGGCTCAGCCACCGGCCGAGCCTCCGGAGAATGTGGCGGCCCAGTCGCTGGACCACATACCTGCCGCGTTGCTGGCGGCTGGCTGGTGACTCACCCGGGGGATATTACTCAGGCCAGGCCTGAGTTGCGAGATATCCATGACCCTGACAGCGGTCACCGTGCCTCCGCTCACTGTGGCGGCCACCCACACCTGGTCGCCAGCCTTTACCGAGCCGATGCCGTCTCGCTGGGCATCGACGTTGGTCGAGGCTGTCACGGTGTAGGTCTTAGTAAAGCCATCCGTACTCTTTAGCGTAATGGACGATTGGCTAACTGAGGTGACCTTGCCGTTCTGAATTTCTGCTGTTACCGTTCCGCCACCTTGCTTCGGCAGGACCAGCGTGCCGTGCAGGGCCCCGTGCAGGCCGAATCTACCGCGCCCGTGCCTCCGGCACAGAACGCCCGACCGGTGCGGAGTTGTTACCCGCGCGCACCCGGCGCGCGGCGCCTTGGGAGCGGGAGATGAGTTCGAGGCGCTGAGCGAGCCGGGCGTCGACAGTGCGCTGGAAGACGGTGCGGAAGTCGCCGCGAGCGCGATACCCGCGCCAGCCGCCACCGCCAGGACCGCTGTTCCGGTGAGAAGAATTGGGTGACTGAACCACCGGCGGCGGGGTCCGCCGGCTTGCAAGTCGTTCGGCATTCGGGATTGCCTCCCTCCCAGCCGCCACGGCACCCACTCGGCGGCCGTGCTCTCAGGCTGCCAGGATGACCTGAGCGCCGGCTGAGCCGATGCTGTGAAATGACCTCAGCCTTCCGTTTGGTTAGATATATACCACCAAACGGCTTCTTTCCACCCCTGCGGATTGTGTCTGGATTGCCGCTCGGCATGCGGCGCTCCCACGGCCGGGGATCGGGTGCCGGGGTTCTGGCCAGTCACGGCCAGTACTGTAAGACTTCGAGTGCTGGTGGCGGCGATCCCGTCCTGGTCCAGCCTGACGCGTCAGGATTACTGTCCTGCGCCCGCTTCCGGACCGGCATCTCGAAGCCGTCAGCGGGCACGCCCTGCTGCCCGGGGGATTCGGCGGGTGCACCAACGGCGACGGCCGCCGGGCCATCGATAGGAGTGGACACCGCGTCCTGTCCCGCGTGAGCGGCGACCGGAGCTGGCGGCTCGGTAAAGGATGCCCCACTGGCCGCCCCGTTGCCGTAGCGAGCACGCACTGCTGGCTCCCAGAGCAGATCCTGGCTGAATCGCGGGTCGGCTCCCTCATCCTGTTCGAGCAGGGCTGCGAGCCGTTCGGCCTCCTCAGCGCCCACCCCGAACACCACGCGTGGCCGCCCCCATGGCTCTGCCAGGGAGTATCCGACGTAGCTTGATACCGGCTGCGCCTGCTCCGCAGCCAGCCCACGCAGCCGACGCCAGCGGTCCCACGACTGCTCGAGCCTTTCCGCAGCTCGCTGGGCGCGTGCGGCCAACTCTGGATCACTCATCGCGCGATCCTTCCCCCTGAATGCGGCATCACCCTCGATCCCTGGTGAGTGGAAGAGAGCGTTCGTCGCTGCCAAACCCCGTGTGCACGCGTGGTTAACGCATGCCGCTTGATGCGCGGATGCCAAGCACGCCACCATCTCGTCAGACCGGGACCAGTGGCGACGCCAAGTATGGCAGATCACGCCACCCAGATACGAAGAGTTACCGGAATTTTCTTTCCGACTACTTAGCGTATTGGAAGCGGTGGGCCGCAGCCTGCGCCGCCCACACGCGGCCGGGCACGCCAGCCAGCATGAGCCCGGAATATCACCCAGTTCCGCTGCCCCTTGACCGTTACTCAATCTCGCCGGGCGCCGTTGGCACCCCCACGCGGCCGGCCGGTCATGGCCGACGTGGGTCCACAGCAACGCCCAGACCTGGCTGCCGCACCATCTCCGGATGGTGATGAGCGTTCGGTCTCGCTCGATCGTGGGCAAGGAAACGCCACGACTAGCGGTGGCTTGTGGTGTTCCCCCGGCGGTATGACTGGCGATACCGCGACTGGACTGGAGGGATACCGCGTAGCCGGGTGACGGCTTCCGGGTGCCCCGCTCAGCAGAGGCCGACTGGGCCTCTTGGGACCTGCCGGGCCTGCGTGGCCTGACGTTGGCGTGTGATGCGCCCCCGTCCGCCAAGGCCACTTACCCGTGGTCCGGGCGATTGACTTGTGATCTGATCGTTGATTTTTACTGTGATTTGCGGGTGTGCCCTCGCCGGACGATGACTCTACGTTGTGCCGCCGCCCGGCGATGGCAGGTGACCCTCCGTCCCCCGGCAGAAGCCCTGCCGCGTGACGGTAGCGGGGAAGCCGAGCCTCATTCCATGCGCTGCTGCGGGATACCCGCGAGCAGTGCGCGAACTTCGGTCTCCCGGTACCGACGGTGACCCCCGAGTGTACGGATGGAGGTCAGCTTGCCGGCCTTCGCCCACCGCGTGACGGTTTTCGGGTCCACTCGGAACATCGTCGCGACCTCCGCTGGGGTAAGCAGCGGCTCGGCCTCGGGTGTGCGTGCAGACATGTGTACGGCCTCTCCTCCTGGACCGGTACTGCGATCCTGCGTTTTTCATCTTGCTTGCCTGGTGCTCCGTCTGGAGCCTGTCGGGATGTCCCATATGGCCAACAGAGACCATATTGCCATCACGACCGGTGACACGTCGACCACCAGGAGCAAAGTTTTCGTCGCGGCTTGCCCTGTTGCGCGGCTGATGCGGGTCACGCTGCGTGATTCTAGCGATACGTACAGTCGCATCGTGGCGGATTCGGGAAAACTTGCCCGGGCCGGGGCGACGCCCTCCCCGGATCCGCGAAAACCCAGTTAGCGGCCTTGATCATCCCGTTTGCACGCGTCCCGTGACCGACTGCACACCGGCGGCGAACTAGTTACGCTCCGCAGCCGGAGCCGGGCCAATGAGGCGAGGATCTGGCCGGAAAAATCATGTAAGTGTTTGCTAGATCACAGTACGGCAGCGAATCGGATGATTGCTCCCGACATGTGAAAGTCACCTTCTGTCGCAGCAGCCACGGAGGCGTCACGCCGTCAATGTCACACCGTGCAACCCACGAAGCCGGGCAGGCCAGCCACGAGATACCTTGCTGTGAGGCGAACACGCGGCCAGCGTGAGCGCGGACTCCACAAACCAGGTACCGTTGTACAGGTACAAAGGCTGGCACGCGCTACCCCTCCAGTCGGTGGAGCGGGCGACGGGTCGGCTTGCTGTGCGGGAATGCCGGCAAGCGTTAGCAGTGAGCAGTGGCCTGATCAGGCCAGAAGAATGTTCGAGGGGGTCGAGCCAATGGGGCGCGGCCGAGCCAAGGCCAAGCAGGTGAAGGTTGCACGCCAGCTGAAGTACAACAGCGGCGGAATGGACCTTGACCGGCTGCAGGCCGAGCTGGGTAGCAGCACGGACCAGCATGACGAGGACCACGCGGACTCCTCCGCGGATTACGCCGACCGCTACGACGACGAGGACGAGGCGGCCGACCATGCGTGATGGGCCGAGGCGGCCAAGCATGCTTGCTGGCCTGCGGCCATCCGCGCCGGAGCCCGCAGTATCTACCCGGGGGGCCGAGCCCCCCCGGACCCCCACGCCGCTGGTAGCTGCTGGTGGTCCGGCTTCCGGTTAGCACGTAGTCCGCCGGACACTCACACCGGGCATCGTCCCTGGTGAGTTTTGTGCTGCCGAGGCGCCCTCGCCTGCTCATCGGCCTTCGGCCGCTTTCGCCGGAGGCCCGCAGTATCTACCCGGGGGGCCGAGCCCCCCGGACCCCCACGGCCCTCCGGACCCCTCACGGCCCCCCGGACCCCCACGGCCCTCCGGACTCCTCACGGCACCCCCGGACCCCTCACGGCACCTCCAGACCCCCACGGCATCCCAGACCCCACGGCAGTGGTGGCGGTAGGTGGAGCTTGGGGTCAGGTGGGGTGGGAGCCGGTTAGGTGGGCCGTGGGAGCGGTTTGGGACTTCGTTACTTCGCCTAGGGGCCAGGCGGGGATGCCTCGGGCCGCTAGCAGGGCCAGGGCGCTGGAGATGGCTTCGGGGGCGATGATGGCGGCCATGCCTACGCCCATGTTGAAGACGGCTTCCATCTCGGCGGGCGGGATCTGACCGTGCTCCGCGAGCAAGCCGAACACGACTGGCGGGCGCCAGGTGCCACGATCCAGCGTTGCGGCGGTGCCGGGTGGCAGGACCCGGGCCAGGTTGGCGGCCAGGCCGCCGCCGGTGATGTGGGCGTAGGCGTGGACGTCACAATACTTGGCCAGGGCCAGGCAGTCGAGCGCGTAGATCCGGGTCGGTTCGAGCAGTTCCTCGCCCAGCGGCCTGGCCAGGCCGGGCAGCTCGGCGTCGAGGGACAGGCTGGCCCGGTCCAGCACCATCCGGACGAGTGAGTAGCCGTTGCTGTGCAGCCCGGACGAGGCCATGGCTATCACGGCGTCGCCGGGCCTGACCCGGCCGGGGCCGAGCAGATTGTCCGCTTCCACCACGCCGGTCGCCGCACCGGCCAGGTCGAAGTCGCCGGGGGCAAAGTGGCCGGGGTGCTCGGCCGTCTCGCCGCCGAGCAGTGCGCAGCCCGCCAGGGCGCATCCGTCGGCGACGCCCGAGACGATCGCGGCGACCCGCTCGGGCACGACGGAGCCGCACACCACGTAGTCGGTCAGGAACAGCGGCTCGGCGCCGCACGCGACCAGGTCGTCGGCCACCATCGCGACGAGATCGATGCCGATCGTGTCGTACCTGTGCATCCGGCTGGCGAGTACCACCTTCGTGCCCACGCCGTCGGTGGAGGTGGCCAGGATGGGGCGCCGGTAGGAGGTCAGCCTGGTGGCATCGAACAGGCCGGCGAACCCACCGATGCCGCCAATGGCCTCGGGCCTGGTGGCGCGCCTGACGTGGGCGCGCATCAGCTCGACGGCGGTCTCCCCGGCCTCGATGTCCACGCCAGCGGCGGCATAACCAGCTGGCACCCCGGCGTCGGTCACGACCGGGCTTCCTCCAGCACGTGCTTGCCACGCTCGGCGGCGGCTACCGGGATCGGGTACTGGCCGTCGAAGCAGGCGTGGCAGAGCCGGCCGGCCGGCAGGGTGGTGGCCGCGATCAGGCCGTCGAGTGAGATATAGCCCAGCGAGTCGGCGCCGATGGACGCGGTGATCTCCGCGACCGTCGAGTTTCCCGCGATGAGCTCGTCGCGGGTCGCAAAGTCGATGCCATAGAAGCACGGCCAGGCTACCGGCGGGCTGGAGATCCGCACGTGCACCTGGGCCGCGCCGGCCTCGCGGAGCATCGCCACGATGGCCCGCTGGGTGGTGCCCCGGACGATCGAGTCGTCGACCACGATCACCCGCTGGCCGGCGATCACATCGCGGAGCGGGTTCAGCTTGAGCTTGATGCCGCGCTCGCGGATGGTCTGGCTCGGCTGGATGAACGTGCGGCCGACGTAGGAGTTCTTGACCAGGCCTTGCCCGTAGGGGATGCCGCTGGCCTGCGCATAGCCGATCGCGGCCGGCGTGCCGGACTCGGGGACCGGGATCACCAGGTCGGCGTCGGCCGGGTGCTCGGCCGCGAGCCTGCGGCCCACCTCGACCCGGATGGCCTGCACGCCCCGGCCCGCGATCGTCGTGTCCGGTCTGGCCAGGTACACGTACTCGAACAGGCACCCGCTCGGCCGGGCGGCGGCGAACGTGCGCGACCGGACGCCCCGGTCGTCGATGCTGATCAGCTCGCCCGGCTCCACTTCGCGGACGAACCTCGCGCCCACGATGTCGAGTGCGGCGGTCTCGCTGGCCACCACCCAGCCGCGCGCCAGCTGGCCGAGCACGAGCGGGCGGAAGCCGTGCGGGTCACGGGCCGCGTACAGGGTTGTCTCGTCCATGAAGACGAGCGAGAACGCGCCACGGACCAGAGGCAGCGCGGCGAACGCCGCCCCCCAGACGCCGCCGGGCAACGGCCCGCCCGGCGGGTTGGCGAACAGCCCGGTCAGCACGTCGGTGTCCGAGCTGCCTTCCAGCGCGTTCGGCAGGGCCAGCTCACCGCCCGAGGCCTGCGCCTCCTGGAGCGCATCGGACAGCTCCAGGGTGTTGATCAGGTTGCCGTTGTGTCCCAGCGCCAGCCCACCCGACGGGGTCGCACGGAACGTCGGCTGTGCGTTCCGCCACACCGAGGAGCCGGCGGTGGAGTACCGGCAGTGGCCGACCGTGACGTAACCGCGCAGCGTGCTGAGCACCGGCTCGTCGAACACCTGGGCCACCAGGCCCATGTCCTTGTAGACGACGATGCGGCTGCCATCGCTGACCGCGATCCCGGCCGACTCCTGGCCTCTGTGCTGCAGCGCGTACAGACCGTAGTAGGTAAGTTTTGCGACATCCTCCCCCGGGCACCAGGCACCGAACACGCCACAGGCATCGCGTGGAGGGTGGTCAGATGTGTCCAGGTCATCGCTCAGACGGCCGTCGGGCTTGACCACGCGGTCAGTCTAGGCCCTGCCCCGGCCAAAACCGGAAAGAGCACGGCCCTCAGCGCGCCTCTGGCGGCGGCAGAAGCGGGAGGTATCCCGATATATCAGCGCGTATCCCGCTGGCCCCGATGCGTCCGTCAGAGGCCGCTACGGCCCACTGGAGCCGCCCCGTGGCCAGCTCCACCCAGGTGACCGGATCGGTCTCCATAACGTTCGGCGGTGTGCCACGGGTATGTCTGGGTCCTTCCACACACTGGACCGCCGCATAGGGCGGGACCCTGACCTCGACCGTGCGCCCGGGGGCAACCTGAGTGAGCAGGTCGAGCAGGTACCGCACGGCCATGCGCAGCTCAGACGGCGCCGCCGGTTCGTCCGCATCCAGTGCGGCCAGCACCGCACCGACGGCCTCCCGGCCGGCGCCCGCGTCTACGCGCTTGGGTGCCATCCACCCAGTCTCCCCCAGAGTCCGCCGGAACCAGCCGAGCAACGCGGGCATAGGGGGATCCGCGGCAATCAGCCGAACAACTCCGGGCGGTCGATGGCACATCGACACCACTGGGTGGCGGTCGATGGCACATCGACACCACAGGGGCAGAAGGGCACGCCGCAATCAGCCGAACAACTCCGGGCGGTCGATGGCACATCGACACCACTGGGTGGCGGTCGATGGCACATCGACACCATGAGGGTAGGGAGGATACGCGGCAATCAGCCGAACAGCGCGGGCAGCGTGCCGGTGTGCGCCGCCGCCAGCTCGGCCAGCGGGATCTCGAAGCAGTCGTCCACGGCCAGGCCCCCGCCGCCCACCACGCCGAGCATCTGGGCGGGAACGCCGTGACCGGCGGCGAGCGAGGCGAAGGCCTGTTCCCAGCCGGGCCGGACACAGACCACGGCACGCGCCGCCGACTCGCTGAACAGCCAGGTGAACGGGTCGCCGGGCAGCGTGACCCGGCAGCCGAGGCCGCCGCGCAGGCAGGACTCGGCGAGCGCGATGGCCAGCCCGCCCTCGGACAGGTCGTGCGCCGCCACCAGCAGCCCGTCGCGGGCCCCGGCGATCAGCACGGCGGCCAGCGCGCGCTCGGCCGCCAGGTCCACCTGCGGCGGCCGGCCGCCCAGGTGCCCGTGCGTCACGTGTGCCCAGGCGGACCCGCCGAGCTCCAGGCAGGTCCGGCCGAGCAGGACGACGCTGGCTCCGCTGGCCGCGAAGCCGATCGAGACCCGCCGCCGGACGTCATCGTGCACGCCGAGCACCCCGACCACCGGGGTGGGGTGGATGGCGGCCTGGCCGGTCTGGTTGTAGAAGCTCACGTTGCCGCCGGTCACCGGGACACCGAGCGCCGCGCAGCCGTCGGCCAGCCCGCGGACCGCCTCGGCGAACTGCCACATGACGCCGGGGTCCTCGGGCGAGCCGAAGTTCAGGCAGTTGGTCACCGCCAGCGGCCTGGCGCCGGTGGCGGCCACGTTGCGGTACGCCTCGGCCAGCGCGAGCTGGGTGCCGGCATACGGATCGAGGCTGCAGTACCGGCCGTTGCCGTCGGTGGCCAGCGCCACCCCGAGCCCGGTCTGGTCGTCGATGCGCAGCAGGCCGGCGTCCTCGGGCATGGCCAGCACCGTGTTGCCCCGGACGTAGCGGTCGTACTGCTCGGTGACCCAGGTCTTGTCGGCCAGTCCCGGCGAGGCGAGCAGCCCGAGCAGCGCGTCCCGCAGCGCCGGCCCGTCCTCCGGCCTGGCCAGGGTGACCGGATCCCGGCCGGCCAGCTCGTCCTGTGTGGCGGGCCTGGCCAGCGGGCGATGGTACACCGGGCCGTCGTCGGCCGCGCTGCCCGGCGGCATGTCCACGATCAGCTCACCGTGCCAGGTCATCTGCAGCCGGCCGGTGCCGGTCACCGCACCGATCACGGTCGCCTGCACGCCCCACTTCGCGCAGACCGCCAGGAATGCCTCGACGTGCCGTGGCTCGGCCACGGCCATCATCCGTTCCTGCGATTCGCTCATCAAGATCGCGGGCGGTCCGAGCGAGGCGTCGCGGACCGGCACGGTGTCCAGGCTGACCCGCATCCCGCCGGTCCCGGCGGCGGCCAGCTCGGTGGCCGCACACGAGATGCCGGCCGCGCCCAGGTCCTGGATGGCCGCCACCAGCCCGGCCGCGTACAGCTCGAGGCAGCACTCGACCAGCAGCTTCTCCATGAACGGATCGCCGACCTGCACGCTTGGCCGCTTCGCCGACTCTCCGCCGTCTTCATTGGCTTTTGGGGAACCGAACGACGCACTGGCGAGCACCGAGGCCCCGCCGATGCCGTCGGGACCTGTCCTGGATCCAAACAGGACAACCTGGTTACCCGGGCCGGTCGCGGCGGCCTGCTTGAGGTCGCCGTGCCGCATCACGCCCACGCACAGCGCGTTCACCAGGGGATTGCCCGCATAGCAGGGGTCGAAGGACAGCTCGCCGCCAATGTTGGGCAGCCCGAGGCAGTTGCCGTAGAACGAGATCCCGCCGACCACGCCGGGCAGCACCCGGCGGGTGTCCGGGGCGTCGGCCGGGCCGAACCGCAGCGCGTCCATCACCGCGACCGGCCGCGCCCCCATCGCCAGGATGTCCCGGACGATCCCGCCCACACCGGTCGCCGCCCCCTGGTAGGGCTCCACGTAGGAGGGATGGTTGTGCGACTCGATCTTGAAGGTGACCGCATAGCCCTGGCCGATGTCCACCACACCGGCCTGCTGGCCGATGCCGGCCAGCAGCGCGGCCGACGGCGGGGCCTTCTCGGCGAACTGCTTCAGGTGCGCCCTGGACGACTTGTAGGAGCAGTGCTCGCTCCACATCCCGGCGTAGATGGCCAGCTCGGCGTCGGTGGGGCGGCGACCGAGAACCTGGCGGATCCGGTCGTACTCGGCATCGGTCAGCCCCAGCTCGGCGTAGGGCTGACGGTGTTGCGGGGTTGCCGCCGCCCGGGCGACGGTGTCCTGAGCGCTCGTCATCGGCCCGGCGGTCATGCCGCCGCCAGGGCTGAGATGACCGAGGCGAAGAATCCGAGCCCATCCCGGCCCGGACCGGTCAGCTCCTCGACCGCGTGCTCCGGATGGGGCATGAGCCCTACGACGCGTCCCGATTCGTCGCAGATGCCGGCCACGTTCGCCTGGGAACCGTTCGGTTGCGAAAAATCTATATAGCGGGCGACGACCTGGCCCCGGGCCTCGAGCTCAGCCAGCGCGGCGGGATCCGTCGCATAGGCGCCTTCACCGCTCTTCAGCGGCACGGTTATCTCCTGCCCGCCGGAGTAGCCACTGGTCCAGGGTGTACGAGCGTTCTCGACCCGAAGCCGCACGTCCCGGCAGACGAAGCGCAGGCCCCGGTTGCGGGTGAGCGCGCCGGGCAGCAGATGGGCCTCGCAGAGGATCTGGAAGCCGTTGCAGATGCCGAGCACCGGCAGCCCGGCGCGGACGGCGGGCACCAGCGCGGTCATCACCGGGGCGAACCGGGCGATCGCACCGCAGCGCAGGTAGTCACCGTAGGAGAAGCCGCCGGGCAGGATCACGGCGTCCACGCCGTGCAGATTCTTCTCGCCATGCCAGAGCGGCACCGGCTGGCCACCCGCCAGGGTCACCGCACGGGCCGCGTCGGCATCGTCGAGAGACCCGGGGAACGTAACCACCCCGACCCTGGCCGTCATCAGCTATGTCCTCCTGCCTGGGGACGGAACCACCGCAGGCAGAGGTTATCCAATCACCAGGTTTCGCGGAGCGTGGCGTGGCCGGGGGCGGCAGTGGCGGCGTGCCGGCCGTTCCCGGAGGGGGCCCAGGTGATCTGCTTGCGCATCGACACGACCGTGCCGCGGTCAGCGGTGCCGCTGAGGGTCAGGTCGTCGACGCAGGCGCGCATGATGGTCAGGCCGCGGCCGGACTCGCGGAGCGGCGCGGGCTCGGAGTCCGCCGGAGTGGGAGCCGCGGCGAACGGCATGCCGTTGCCGTTGCCCGTGGCATGGCCGTTGCCGTTCGCGTGGTAGGGCCGCTGGTCGAGCAGCCCGTGCGTCCCGTTGGCTATCTCCAGCAGGAAGGCGCCCTTGCGGACCTTGGCTGAGACCTCGTATTCGGTGCAGCGCTCGCCGTGCTTGAGCACGTTCGTGCAGGCTTCGGTCGCGGCGAGCAGAATGTCGGCCACGCACTGCTCATCCGCGCCAAAGCCGAGCAGTGTTCCGCCGAGTACCCGGCGCATAACCGGTACGCTCAGCGCCTCGCACGGAAGCACGAGGCAGAACCTGATATCCCCGTCGAGAACCTCGGCGTCCTTCACTCCAGTACGCACCAGCCTCTTCTTCCCCCGACGTCCCCTGAAATGCGGCCCATACTGAAAAAGGGTTCCCAGGGCAGTCCGAAATAACCACGTACCTTTGGATCTTCTGAGTAACAGTCCGTTGCTGGTCACAGCATGTACGGAATAGGTTACAGTTTGCCGAAATTCACCGGGTAGCGGACTCAGAGGGCGCGCAGCGTGAAGTCCTCGAGCACGGGGTTGGCCAGCAGTTCGCCGGCCAGTTCGGCGATCCTGGCGAGCGCCTCGTCATCGGCTGGGCCGCTGAGTTCCACCTCGAACCGCTTGCCCTGGCGGACTCCGGTCACCTGCCCGAAACCGAGACGGCGGCACGCGCTGGCGATCGCCTCACCCTGCGGGTCATGAATCTCCGGCTTGAGCACCACGTCGACGACAACCCGGGCCACATACCCTCCAAGCACCGACTCCCGGCGAGGACATATCCTCCGGGAAAATGACTCTGTCACGATGACGGTAGTGGACCCAGGCCGGGTCCATTGCCAACGAAGCCGCGTCCTGGCACCGTTTACCAGCGGCGCCAGGACGAACTAACGGCCGGTTGCGGCGATCCCGCAGACGGCCCCGAGCACACGAGGAGAGCCACGTGGCCGTCGACTCCGACGATGCGGTCGCCGCCGCAGGCCGGCAGAGGCTGGAAAGAACGGGCGGGGAGCTCATTCAGCTTCTCACCCCCGAGGGTGAGCGGGTGGAGCACCCGGACTACCCGCTGGATGTGTCCACCGAAGAAATCAAGGGCCTGTTCCGGGATCTCGTCCTGGTCCGCAGGATCGACACCGAGGCGATCGCCCTGCAGCGCCAGGGAGAACTCGGCATCTGGGCGTCACTGCTCGGCCAGGAAGCAGCGCAGATCGGCTCCGGGCGGGCGCTCGGCCCGCGTGACATGGCCTTCCCGACCTACCGGGAGCATGGCGTGGCCTGGTGCTGCGGCCTGGACCCGGCGAAGCTGCTGGAACTGTTCCGCGGGGTCAGCCACGGCGGCTGGGACCCCAAGGCGCACAACTTCCACCTGTACACGATCGTGATCGGGGCCCAGACGCTGCACGCCACCGGGTACGCGATGGGCATCCAGCGCGACGGGGCACTGGGCGAGGACGGCGAAGCGGTCATCGTGTACTTCGGCGACGGCGCGACCAGCCAGGGTGACGTGAACGAGTCGTTCATCTTCGCGTCGGTCTTCAACGCCCCGGTGGTGTTCTTCTGCCAGAACAACCAGTGGGCGATATCCGAGCCGCTGGAGAAGCAGAGCCGGATCCCGCTCTACCAGCGGGCGCATGGCTTCGGCTTCCCCGGTCTGCGGGTGGACGGCAACGACGTGCTGGCCTGCCTGGCGGTCACCAGGAAGGCTATGCAGGCCGCCAGGGAGGGCCAGGGCCCGACCCTGATCGAGGCGTACACGTACCGGATGGGCGCGCACACCACGACCGACGACCCGACCAGGTACCGGCTGGCCAGCGAGCTGGAAGCGTGGAAGCTCAAGGACCCGCTGGAGCGGGTGCGAGCGTTCCTGGTCAGGACCGGGGGGGCGGACGCCGACTTCTTCGCCGCCGTCGACGCAGAGGCGGACGAGATAGGCGCGCAGGTCAGGAAGTCCTGCCTGACGATGCCCGACCCGAAGCCGATGTCCATGTTCGAGAACGTGTACGCCGAGCCCAACGCGCAGGTCGATTACGAGCGGGAGCGGTTCGCCACATACCTGGACTCCTTCGAGGGTGAGGAGGTGGGAGCATGACCACGCTGACCCTGTCCAAGGCGATGAACGAGGGACTGCGCCGCGCGCTGGAGGACGACCCCAAGGTGATCATCATGGGCGAGGACGTCGGCAGGCTGGGCGGCGTGTTCCGGGTGACCGACGGGCTGCAGAAGGACTTCGGCGAGGGCCGGGTCATCGACACCCCGCTGGCTGAGTCGGGCATCGTGGGCACGGCGATCGGCCTGGCGCTGCGCGGCTACCGGCCGATCTGTGAGATCCAGTTCGACGGGTTCGTTTTCCCTGCCTTCGACCAGATCGTGAGCCAGCTGGCCAAGATGCGGCCACGCTCGCTGGGGCACGTCAGCCTGCCGATCGTGATCAGGATCCCGTGTGGCGGCGGCATCGGCGCGGTCGAGCACCACAGCGAGTCACCCGAGGCGCTGTTCGTGCACACCGCCGGGCTGCGGGTGGTCGCCTGCTCCAACCCCGCGGACGCGTTCTCCATGATCCAGCAGAGCGTCACCTGCGACGATCCGGTGATCTTCTTCGAGCCGAAGCGCCGGTACTGGGACAAGGGCGAGGTGGACACCAGCGCGGGCGCCAGCTCCTGGCTGTCGCTGAACTCGGCCAGGACCGTGCACCAGGGCAGCGACGTGACGTTGCTGTGCTACGGCCCCATGGTGCGGACTTGCGTCGAGGCGGCCGTGGCCGCGTCGGAGGAAGGCCGCGGTATCGAGGTCATCGACCTGCGCTCGCTCTCGCCGCTCGACGTCGGGACCATCCGCGCGTCGGTGCAGCGCACCGGCCGGTGCGTGGTGGCGCACGAGGCGCCGGTCACCGGCGGGCTCGGCGCCGAGATCGCCGCGCGGATCACCGAGGAGTGCTTCTACCACCTGGAGGCTCCGGTGCTGCGGGTGGCGGGTTCTCCACCCCGTACCCGCCGTCCAAGCTGGAGGACCATTACCTGCCCGACCTGGACCGGGTACTGGATGCCGTCGACCGCACCTTCGCTTACTGAGAGGACGGCATGACCGACCTGAAGCAGTTCAAGCTCCCCGACGTCGGCGAGGGTCTCACCGAGGCGGACATCGTCAAGTGGCACGTCCAGCCGGGTGACACGGTGACCATCAATCAGATCATCGTGGAGATCGAGACCGCGAAGGCGGTGGTGGAGCTGCCCAGCCCGTTCGCGGGCGTGGTGGCCGAGCTGCTCGCCGCCGAGGGGACGACGGTGGACGTCGGGATCCCGATCGTCTCGATCGATGTCGGCGGCGGTGCAGGTGCGGCCGCCTCAGCCGCGGCTGAGGCGGCTACCGAGGTCACTGACGCCAGCCCGGCCGAAGCGGCCGGGACCGGTGAGCGGACCGATGAGGCGGCGTTGCCGGCCACTGAGGGCGTCGCTGGCACCGAGGAAGCGGCGCCAGAGGGTGAGAAGCGCCAGGCCGTGCTGGTGGGGTACGGGGTGAAGCTGGGCCGGACGTTCCGGCGTACCCGCAAGGCCACGTCATCGGCACCAGCGGAGCCAGCGGCACTGGCGGTGCCGTCGGTGGCCGGGCCAGCGGCCAAGGCCCCGGTGGCTCCGGATCCAGTTGCGCCGGTGGCCGAGCCAGCGGCCGAGACCCCGGCAGAGCCGGTGGCTGCCGAGGGGGCCGCCGTGACCGCTCCGGCCGAGGCAGCGCCTGTCGTGCGGCCCGTGGCGCCGGCCAACGGCGGGCAGCGGGCGGAGGGTGCAGCCGTTGCCCGCGCGCTGGCCAAGCCGCCGGTGCGCAAGCTCGCCAAGGATCTCGGCGTCGATCTGAGCAGCCTGACCGGCAGCGGGCCGCTGGGCTCGATCACCAGGGACGACGTGCACCAGGCGGCGCAGGCTCCGGCCGCCGCCGAGGAAGAGGCCGAGTTCTACGCCGAGGAGGCGGCTGCCGAGGAACCGGCCGAGGACTACGACGAGGAAGCGGCTGCCGAGGAACCCATCAGCGACGAGGAGGACGAGGAGGCGGCCGTCCCGGCCATGGCCGCGGTCTCCGGCGAGGAGCGGGTAGCGATCAGGGGGGTGCGCAAGCATACCGCGGCGGCGGTGATCGCCAGCGCCTTCACCGCCCCGCACGTCACCGAGTTCCTGCAGGTGGACGTCACCGCGATGACCGAGGCGCTGGCCCGGATCCGCAAGCTGCCCGAGTTCGCCGACGTGGCGGTCCGGCCGCTGCTGCTGGTCGCGCGGGCGCTGATGATCGCGATCGCCAGGAACCCGATGATCAACTCCTCCTGGGACGAGGAAGCCCAGGAGATCGTGATCCATCACTACGTGAACCTCGGCATCGCGGCGGCGACCGAGCGCGGCCTGGTCGTGCCCAACATCAAGGGCGCCCAGACCCTGTCGCTGCCCGAGCTGGCCAGGGCGCTGAACCAGCTCGCCCGGACGGCCAGGGCCAGCAAGACCACCCCGGCCGACATGCGCGGCGGCACAATAACGATCACCAACGTGGGCGTGTTCGGGGTGGATTCGGGCACGCCCATCCTCACCCCGGGCGAGGCGGCCATCCTGGCGGTCGGCCGCATCAAGGACGCCCCCTGGGTGTACAAGGGCGAGCTGGCCGTGCGGAAGGTCACCACGCTGGCGCTGTCCTTCGACCACCGCATCGTGGACGGGGACCTGGGCTCCGCCGTGCTGCGCGAGGTCGGCGCCATGCTGGAAGATCCGCTGCGAATGCTCGCCTGGACCTGACGGAAGGGAACATGATGCTTCGTCACGTGGTGTTGCTGGGCTGGAAACCTGAGGCCAGCGAGGAGCAAAAGCAGCGCGTGGCAGCAGAGCTGGGCACGCTGCCCTCGCTGATCCCGGCCATCCGTGCCTACCAGTTCGGGCCGGATGCCGGGATTAACGAGGGAACATACGACTTCGGCATAGTGGCCGACTTCGACGACGCAGCCGCCTACCGCACCTACCGTGACAATCC
>DASXMU010000162.1:0-2576 GCA_036495485.1 Streptosporangiaceae bacterium | reverse complement strand
GCGCGGCCAGGCTGGCGAGCTGGCGGTCGTTCAGGGGTTCGTGAGCGTAGCCGATGCTCATCCCGAAGTGCTCGGGGTCGATCGTGCGTCCAGCCTCCCGTGCCGCGTCGTTGATTGCGTCGCGGGCGGCAGCAGCTTGCGGGGGAGTGCAGGAGGCGCCGAGCCAGCCGTCGGCGAGCCGGCCGCATCGGGCCAGCGAGGCCGGGGCGAGACCGCCCAGCCAGGGCTCCAGCGGATCTTGTACCGGGCGCGGTGAGATGGTGATCCCGTCCACGGTTTCGCCTGCCCACCAGCGCCGTAGCTTGGGCAGAGTTTCCTCGATCGCGGCGGCGCGCTGGTTTACCGGGACGCCGATCGCGTCCCGTTCCGGGCCGAAGGCAAGGCCGGGCACGAAGGTGAGCAGCAGCCTGCCGCCGGACAGTGCATCCAGTGTTGCCAGTGACTTGGCCAGCCGGGCCGGGTGACGCCCCGGGATCAGCATGGTCGTGCCCAGCTTGAGTTTGAGGCTGAGCTGGGCGGCGGTGGCCAGCGCTATCAGCGGGTCGGGTCCCTGGCCGGTGAGCACCTCCGACACCCAGAGCGAGTCGAAGCCCGTCTCGCCCAGACAGGTCACCAGCGCGGCGAACTCCACCCCGTCCAGCGCGGTCGCACCCAGCCCAACCGCGATGCGGACCTTCACTGTGCCTCATTCAGAAGTTCGGGTTCTTCAAGGAACTCGCTTCGGTGCTGCGATCGCCACTTGCACTGTCTCACTCGAAGTTTACGGTTCTTCAAGGGAACCCTCTCCGGTTGCCGCCCGTGCCACTTGCACCGGCACTCGGGCAGGCCACTGCCGCTTGCCCTCGCTGGCCGGTCTTGAAGAACCTTCACCGGGCACTCGGGCAGGCCGACGCCGCTTGCCCTCGCTGGCCGGTCTTGAAGAACCCTCACTAGCCGGGCCGCCCGGCCGCCGGCGACGTAGTCACGAGGACGCCGCCTCGGCCCACGCCTTCTCGAGAGTTTGCCCGATGAGCTCGGCCGGCTGGGCGCCGGAGATGCCGTAGCGGCGGTCGATGACGAACAGCGGGACGGCGTTGGCGCCCAGTGCCTGGGCCATCGCCTCGTCGGTCTCGACCTCATCGGTGTAGTCGCCGCCGGCCAGCACCGAGCGGACCTCGCCGGGGTCGAGACCGGCGTCGGCCGCCAGCTCGGTCAGCGAGTCGTGATCGAAGATCGATATCTGCTCGGTGAAGTAGGCCTGGTGCAGCCGCTCGTCCAGCTCGGCCTGCCGGCCCCGCACCTTGGCCAACTGGAGCAGCCGGTGCGCGTCGCGGGTGTTGCCGCTGCGCAGTCCCTCCATGTTGAACTTCAGGCCGTCCTGGGCCGCGCGCTGTTCCCATCTCCCGCTGGGCGTTGATCGCCTGCTCGACGGTCATCCGGTACTTGCTGGCCAGCACCTCGATCGTGGGCGTGGTCACCCCGGCCGGAGCCAGCGGGTCCAGCTCGAACGAGCGGTGGACCACCGTGACCTCGTCCCGGTGGGCAAAGCCTGCCAGCGCCTGCCCGAACCGCTGCTTGCCCAGATAGCACCAGGGACAGACCACATCAGACCAAATCTCTACCTGCATGCTTGCGCCAACACCCAGCTCGCCCGATCCCTTCCGCGCCCAGCCGCGCGGATGCGATCGCGCTATGCGGCACCCTTGGCGCAAAGATCCGAAATCCAGCCGTCTATGTCATTGCGGGTGACGCCGGCGGCCAGCGCGAGCGTCACGAACTCGGCCAGCAATTCAACCTGGGGGTCATCCGGATCTTGCCCGCCTTGGCGTTCAAGCGCGCTTGACACCAGGGTGTAGGCGCTTTGTGCCACATCGAGCTGGGGAAGCGCGGCGTCCGCCGCAATACCGAGGCCGCGGTTGATACCCTCCGCCAGGGCGTCAAACTCGCCCGTAGCTCCTGTACTGGTCATGCGGGGTCCCCTTGTAGCTCCAGCGTACGTACCGCTTTAGTACAACTGCCTGGCGAGAGTACTGCAGACCATACACGCATGCCCGGTGTTCAACCCATAAACCCGGTCTGGTTTCGCTTGGCCAATTATTGAGTTACCGAAACGTTTACTAGTTACCATCTGTGGTCACGGGTGATAGAAGTGAGAAATTCGAATGGTCGGCAACACAAGGGCATTAAGCACATCGAAGTACCGCGTGGAACCTATCGGATCTTTAGGAAGGGGCGCACCGCCTGATGGACGCGACCGTATTGCTGGTGATGGATGTCCAGCGCGGAGTGGCCGGGCGATTCGCCTCCGGCACTGAGTACCTGCCACGGCTGGCCCGCGCGGTGGCCGCGGCGCGGGCGGACGGCATCCCGGTGGTGTACGTGACGGCGGGCGCCGGGCGGTGGAACCCCTGAGGCACCTAACTACTTATCCGGCCGACATAGCAGGGTATCGGTCGTAATAGGGTGCAGTCATGGAGATGCGAGTTCTTGGCACTACGGGCGTCAGGGTCAGTCCGCTCTGCCTCGGCGCGATGATGTTCGGCGCGTGGGGCAACACCGACCATGACGATTCCATGCGGATCATCGACCGGGCACTG
>DASXMU010000161.1:0-17419 GCA_036495485.1 Streptosporangiaceae bacterium | reverse complement strand
CGACGTAGATCGTGCCGTCGTCCTCGATGGTGATCTCGGCGCCGGTCTCGTCCTGGATCGAGTTGATCATCTTGCCCTTGGGGCCGATGACCTCGCCGATCTTGTCCACCGGCACCTTGAGGGTGATGATCCGCGGCGCGTAGGGCGACATCTCGCCCGGCGCGGTGATCGCGTCGCGCATCACGCCGAGGATGGTCATCCGGGCCCCGCGCGCCTGCTTGAGCGCGCCGGCCAGCACCGAGGCTGGGATGCCGTCGAGCTTGGTGTCGAGCTGCAGCGCGGTGATCACCTGCTCGGTGCCCGCCACCTTGAAGTCCATGTCGCCGAACGCGTCCTCGGCACCCAGGATGTCGGTGAGCGTGACGTACTGGCCGCCCTCGTGGATCAGGCCCATCGCGATGCCCGAGACCATGCCCTTGAGCGGGACGCCCGCGTTGAGCAGCGACATCGTAGAGGCGCAGACCGAGCCCATGGACGTCGAGCCGTTGGAGCTGATCGCCTCGGACACCTGGCTGATCGCGTACGGGAACTCCTCGCGGGCCGGCAGCACCGGCAGGAGCGCCCGCTCGGCGAGCGCCCCGTGGCCGATCTCGCGCCGCTTGGGCGAGCCAACCCGGCCCGTCTCACCGGTCGAGTACGGCGGGAAGTTGTAGTTGTGCATGTAGCGCTTGGTGCGCTCGGGGTTGAGCGTGTCGATCATCTGCTCCATGCGGAGCATGTTCAGCGTGGTGACGCCGAGGATCTGGGTCTCGCCGCGCTCGAACAGCGCCGAGCCGTGCACCCGGGGCAGCACGCCGACCTCGGCCGAGAGCGGCCGGATGTCGGTGAGCCCGCGCCCGTCGATGCGCAGCCCGTCGTTGACCACCCGCTGGCGGACCAGCTTCTTGGTCAGCGACCTGATGGCGGCGCTGATCTCCTTCTCGCGGCCCTCGAACTTCTCCGCGAGCCGCTCCTTCGCCAGCGCCTTGACCCGGTCCTCCTCGGCGGCGCGCTCCTGCTTGCCCGCGATGGTCAGCGCCTTGGCGAGCTCGTCGGACACCGCGGCGGACACCGCCTCGAAGACGTCCTCCTCGTAGTCGAGGAAGACGGGGAACTGCGCGGTGCTCGCCGGGGCGAGGCCGGCCTCGACCGCCGCGGCGGTGAGGATCCGCTGCGCCTCGCAGAGCGCCGCGATGAACGGCTTGGCGGCCTCAAGGCCCTCGGCGACGGTCTCCTCGTCGGGGGCGACCGCGCCGGTGTTATCGGCGTCGGCGAGCAGCCTGAGCGTCTGCGGCGTGGACTCGGCCTCGACCATCATGATCGCGACGTCGCCGTCCTCAAGCATCCGGCCGGCGACCACCATGTCGAACGTCGCCAGCTCAAGCTGCGGGTGCGTCGGGAACGCGACCCACTGGTCCTTGATCAGCGCGACCCTGACCCCGCCGATCGGGCCGGCGAACGGCAGGCCCGCGAGCTGAGTGGACATGGACGCGGCGTTGATCGCCACCACGTCGTACAGGTGCTCCGGGTGCAGCGCGAGGATCGTCTCGACGACCTGGATCTCGTTGCGCAGGCCCTTGACGAAGGACGGGCGCAGCGGGCGGTCGATGAGCCGGCAGGTGAGGATCGCGTCCTCGGACGGACGGCCCTCCCGGCGGAAGAACGAGCCGGGAATCCGGCCCGCCGCGTACATCCGCTCCTCGACATCGACGGTGAGCGGAAAGAAGTCCAGGTTCTCCTTGGGTGACTTGGACGCTGTCGTCGCGGACAGCACCATCGTCTCGTCGTCCAGGAAGACGACGGCCGACCCAGCGGCCTGCCGGGCCAGGCGCCCGGTTTCAAATCTGATCGTATGCGTGCCAAATTGACCGTTGTCGATAACGGCCTCGGCGCTATGCACACCCTCCACGGGTGAGACCTCCTTGCGGGTACGTGCGGGTGACATCCCGCACTGTGCGTCCCGCTTGCCCGCTGCCTGGGGTGTACTGCTGCGGCTATGCGGCCGTAGCAACCGGCCGGCCGGTCTTCGATCGAAGCCCTCGGCGTGCCCGCTGGCGGCACCGCTCGCGCGGTTCGCTGTGGTCAGCGGATCCGGGGACCACTACCGAGGACCGGCCCAATTGCCGTGCGTCGCTCCGTGGCCCGGGCCGCGGGACGTCAATCCTTGGTCTATTCAGTTGTTCCTACCGGTACTAACGCACCAGTATTCCTGCCAGTGCCAACGCACCGGCCATGCAGTTAGTGCTCACCGTGAGGCTAGCCCCCGGCCCCGCCGGGCGAAGCCCGGCATCGGAGGGTTCCGGGGGGTCGTCCCCCCGGGCCAGCACTACGGGCTCAGGCTACGGCGAAGCTGATCGCAGATCAGCGAGCAGGATAACCCCCTGAACACGTAACTACCTACGCAGGCCAAGCTTCTCGATCAGCGCCCGGTAGCGGGTGATGTCGGTCTTGGCCAGGTACTTCAGCAGCCGGCGGCGCCTGCCCACGAGGAGCAGCAGCCCGCGGCGGCTGTGGTGGTCATGCTTGTGCACCTTGAGGTGCTCGGTGAGATCGCTGATACGCCTGGTCAGCAGCGCGACTTGGACTTCCGGCGAACCGGTGTCACCCTCACTGGTCGAATGCTGGCCGATGATGTCCTTCTTGACATCTGTGTCAAGCGGCACGTGACTCCTTCATGTGGATCGTTGGTACGCTCCGGGCGCGGCCTTGAACACGCAGGGAAGCTGCATGAGGGCGCAGCAGAATAAGGCTATCCGCCCGTCGGTTAGCAATTCACGGTATCACGTGCGGCAGACCACGGGCTCCAGGTTCAAGATCTGGGCATGGCGCGCGGCTGCCAGCCCGGATGCGGCGCCCGGCGAGCGGCCCTAGAGATCATAACTTGGCCCTCCAGCGCTGCGAGTCTGGAGGGCCAAGTTTGTTCTGACAGCCCTCTCGGTCCGGGCCTGGGCGGACGTTGTGAGGGCTGCGCCCATGCAGGCAAGTTCGAGATTAGCCAGCGGCCCCGGCCGGCGGCTGAGCATCGGCTGTCAGGGATTCCCGTACCGGTCGCGGAGCCACACGAACAGCGTCCTGCCTGGTCAGCACCGCAACGCTGGCCCGGTCCCGCAGCGCGGGCAGGCCAGCCGGGTGCGGCCGGGACTACGGGAAGCGTAAACGAATTCCCGTAGTCGCCTGGCCGACGGCCGTGCGCTGCCTGCCCGGCGGCCGGGCGCCGCTGTGGGCGCCTACCCGGCGGTCGTGAGCTTCCTGGCCTGGTCCACGTCGCGGTGCATCTGCCCGACCAGCTCCGCCACCGAGCTGAACCGCAGCGTCGTCCGCAGCCGCGCCGTGAAATCGGCCGCCACGTGCGCCCCGTACAGATCGAGGTCGTCACGGTCGAGCGCATAGGCCTCCACGGTCCGCTCCTCCCCCGTCCCGAACGTCGGGTTGGTGCCGATCGAGATCGCGGCGGGCCACCGCCCGGCCGGCGAGCCGTCGGGGGCGAGGCTGGACAGCCATCCCGCGTACACACCGTCGGCCGGGATGGCCGTGTGCGGCGGGGTCTCCAGGTTCGCCGTCGGGAAGCCGAGCTCGCGCCCGCGCTGGTGCCCGCGCACCACGACGCCCTCCACCCGGTGCGGCCGGCCCAGCGCCGCGGCCGCGGCGCGGACATCGCCTTCGCCCAGCCGCTCCCTGATGTAGCTGGAGGAGATCGTGACGCCACCCGACACCAGCAGCGGCACGCCGTCGGCGGTGAAGTCGTACTTCTCGCCGAGCTGCTTGAGCAGCGCCACGTCCCCGGCCGCGCGGTGGCCGAAGCTGAAGTTCTCCCCCACCACCACCCGGGCGGCGTGCAGCCGGTCGGCCAGCACCAAGCGGACGAACTCATCCGGGCCGAGCTGGGAGAACTCGTAGCTGAACGGCACCATGCACACCGCGTCCACACCAAGCCCGGCCAGCAGCTCGGCCCGGCGGCGTGGAGTGCACAGGAACGGCGGATGGGTGCCCGGCCGCACCACCTCGTCCGGGTGCGGGTCGAAGGTGATCACCACCACGGGCAGGCCCAGGCCAGCAGCCGCCTCGCGGGCGTGGCTCACGATGAGCTGGTGGCCGCGGTGCACCCCGTCGAACACGCCGACGGTGACGACGCTGGCTCCCCAGCCTGCGGGCACGTCTGCCAGCTCACGCCACAGCCGCACCGCCACCTGCCTCTCCTCGTCTGCCGTCGGGCGGCGCCGGTGCCGCACACCCGTCCCCCAAGCCTGTCATGTGATGACTGCGAAGCTGGCCGCCGGCCCGCGGTCAGGCGAAGACGGCCAGCGGCCGGTACCGGCCCGCCTCCCGGGTGACGAGGGCGATCAGCGACCCGTCCGGCCCGAACGCGGCCACCGGATCGCTGCCGGTCCCCTCCGGCCCGGCGTCCAGCTTTCCGCCGTGGGCCAGTTTGACGGCCTGCTCGCCGGTGAGGTCGAGCCGCGGGAAGGCGGCGGCCGCGGCGTCGGCCAGCGGCAGCACGGCGAGGCCGGCGGCCAGTTCGTCGAGCGTGCGCGCGTCCGCGGCGCGGTAGGGGCCGACCCTGGTGCGCCGCAGACAGGTGAGGTGCCCGCCGGTGCCGAGTGCCAAGCCGAGGTCGCGGGCGAGCGCGCGGATGTAGGTTCCGCTGGAGCAGGTGACCGACACGTCGGCGTCGAGCAGGCTGCCCTCGCTGCGCACGGCCCGCACGGTGAACTCGCGCACGGTCACGGTGCGCGGCTCCAGCTTGGGCGGCGCGCCCTGCCTGGTCAGCTTGTAGGCCCGCTCGCCGCTCACCTTGATCGCGCTCACCAACGGCGGGACCTGGCTGATCTCGCCGCGCAGCGCGGCCACGGCGGCGTCGAGTTGTCCCGGCGTGACAGCACCAGCCGGAGCCGCGCTGACGATCTGGCCTTCGGCGTCGTCGGTGTCGGTGGCCTGGCCGAGCCTGATCGTGGCGTCGTACTCCTTCTCGGTGAGCGCCAGGTGGCCCAGCAGCCTGGTCGCCTTCTCGACGCCGACCACGAGCACGCCGGTCGCCATCGGGTCCAGCGTGCCCGCGTGGCCGACCCGCCGGGTGCCCGCCAGCCGGCGGATCCGCGCGACCACGTCGTGCGAGGTCATCCCGCCTGGCTTGTCGGCGATGATCAGCCCGCCCGGCGCGGTCACCGGCCGGTCTCGCCCATGCTGAGCGCCGCGGCCCGCCGGGCCGGCCCGGCGCGGTCAAGCAGCTTCCGCAGCTGGTTCATGGTCTGCGCCGCCGGTCCTTCGGCGGTGAATCCTGCCGCCTGGCTGTGCCCGCCGCCGCCGAGCTGCATGCACACCCAGCCGACGTCGACCCGCCCCTTGGACCGGGTCGAGACGTGCCACCGGCCGTCGTCGGACTCCTTCAGCACGACGGCGACGTCGGCCTCGGCGCTGCGGCGCAGCTCGCCGATCACCGGCTCGGCTGCCTCGGCTGGCAGCCGCCCGTGCGCCACCCGGTCGTCCCTGGTCACCGTCGTCCACACCAGCCCGTTCCCGCTGGCCGCGGCGGGTTCGAGCACGGCGCGGCCCAGCGCCGCCGACAAGACCTGCAGGTAGCCGAACGGCGCGCTGTCCCACAGCTGCCGCGCGATGTCCTCCGGGTCGGCGCCCGCCGCGATCAGCCGGGCGGCCAGCCCGTGCACCTGGGGCGTGGTGGAGAACCTGAAGGACCCGGTGTCGGTCACCAGCCCGGTGTACAGCCCGCACGCGATCTCCCGGGTGAACCCGACGCCCAGGCCGGTGATCAGCTCCGCCGCCAGCACGGCCGTGGCGGCCGCCGCCGGGTCGATCAGGTTCACCGTGCCGAACCTGGGGTTCGACGGGTGGTGATCGAGCACGATCAGTTCCCCGGCGCGTCCGGCCTGCCCGGCCAGCACACCCAGCCGGTCCACCGACGAGACGTCGAAGGTGATCATGACCGCCGGGTCAGGCGGCGCCTGCTCCGGCGGGGTCAGCAGGCCGAGCCCGGGCAGGAACCGCAGCAGCGCGGGCACGCCGAACGGCTGGTCGCCGAACGAGGCCACCACCCGCGCCCGGCCGCCGCGCAGCCGCAGTGCCCCGGCGACGGCGAGCATGGAGCCGAGCGCGTCGCCGTCCGGCCGCACGTGACAGGCCAGCAGGATCTCCGCCGCCCCCTCGATGGCGCTGACTGCCCGTGCCCAGTCCTGTGCCGGAATATTCGGGGAAAGAAAGCCACGAACGGTCCTGTCCGCCGCTGCGCTGGCCGCGGACGTGGCCGCGTGGCAGCCATCCACGGGCTGCCCGGCCGGTGTGCCGGTCATGCCACTGGATCCGTGTCCTGCTCCGGGCCGGGCACCGGCTTGTAGGGGTCGGGGTCGCCGGCGGGCAGCGCTCCCTCGCGGGAGGCGGCCAGGGCCGCGTCCGCCTCGCGGGCACGGGCCACTAGGTCCTCGATGTGCTGTGAGGTCTCCGGCAGGGTGTCCGGCACGAAGGCCAGCGACGGGGTGTGCCGCAGCCCGGTCTGGCGGCCCACCTCGGAGCGGATGATGCCGGTGGCACTGGCCAGCGCGGCGGCGGTCTCGGCACGCTCCTGGGTGGACCCGTACACGGTGTAGAAGACCGTCGCCTCCCGCAGGTCGTTGGTGATCCTGGCCTCGGTGACCGTGACAAATCCCAGCCTCGGATCCTTGATCCGCCGCTCCAGCATCTCGGCCACGATCACCGCGATCCGGTCGGCCAGCTTGCGTGCCCTAGCCGCGTCCATGGCCTGTCAGTCCTCCTCGCTCAGCAGCCGCTGCCGGGCGGACAGCAGCTCGATCTCCGGGCGGGCCGCGACCAGCCGCTCACACGCCGTCAGCACGTCGACGCAGTGACCTTGTGTCGACGCGACCACGGCGACCCCGATCTCGGTGCGCCGGTGCACGTCGAGGTGACCGGTCTCGGCCACCGCGGCAGCGGGGAAGCTGCGGCGCAGATCGGCGATGAGCGGCCGGACCACCGAGCGTTTCTGCTTCAGCGATCGCACATCGCCGAGCAGGACGTCGAGGGTCAGCGTGCCCGCGTACAAGGCGCCGCCGGGGTTACCGGGCCGCACCGCCCGTCTGGGCGGTGCGGGCCGGCGCCCGCGGCTTCTCCCGCATCTCGAAGGTCTCCAGCGTGTCCTCGAGCTTGATGTCGTTATAGCCGATGCCGATACCGCACTCGTAGCCATCGCGGACCTCGGTCACGTCGTCCTTGAACCGGCGCAGCGACTCCACCGTGAGGTTGTCCGAGACGACAACACCGTCGCGGATCAGGCGCACCTTGCTGCCCCGGTTGATCGTCCCGGACCGGACGATGCAGCCGGCCACGCTGCCGATCTTCGGCACCCGGAAGACCTCCCTGACCTCGGCCGTGCCGAGCTGGACCTCTTCGAACTCCGGCTTGAGCATGCCCCGGAGGGCCGCCTCGACCTCCTCGATGGCCTGGTAGATGACCGAGTAGTACCGGATGTCCACGCCCTCGCGCTGGGCCAGCTCGCCCGCCCGCCCGGCCGGGCGGACGTTGAAGCCGAGGATCACGGCGTCCGAGGCGATGGCCAGGTTGACGTCGTCCTGGGTGATCGCACCCACGCCGCGCCCGATCACCCGCAGGCCGACATCCTCGCCGACATCGAGCTTCACCAGCGCGTCCTCGATCGCCTCGACCGAGCCGGACACGTCGCCCTTGATGATGAGCAGCAGCTCTTCCTTCTCGCCGGCCTTGAGCGCGGACTCCAGGTCCTCCAGCGTGACCCGGCGGCTGCGGCGGGCGAACTGGGCGCTGCGCTCCCTGGCCTCCCGGCGCTCGGCGATCTGCCTGGCCATCCGGTCGTCGGAGACGACGAGGAAGCTGTCACCCGCACCCGGCACGGCGGTGAGGCCGAGCACCTGCACCGGCCGCGACGGCGGCGCCTCGGCCACCGGGTCGTTGTTCTCGTCGAGCATGGCCCGCACCCGGCCGAACGCCTCGCCGGCGACGATCGAATCGCCGACATGCAGCGTGCCGCGCTGCACCAGCACGGTCGCGACCGGGCCACGGCCGCGGTCCAGGTGTGCCTCGATGGCCACGCCCTGGGCGTCCTGGTGCGGGTTGGCCCGCAGGTCCAGCTCGGCGTCGGCGGTCAGCACGACCGCCTCGAGCAGCGAGTCGATGCCGATGCGCTCCCTGGCCGATACGTCGACGAACAGGGTCTGCCCGCCGAACTCCTCTGCCACCAGGCCGTACTCGGTGAGCTGGGCCCGCACCCGCTGCGGGTCGGCACCCTCCTTGTCGATCTTGTTCACTGCCACGACGATCGGCACGCCGGCCGCCTGGGCGTGGTTGAGCGCCTCGGTGGTCTGCGGCTTCACGCCGTCATCGGCCGCGACGACCAGCACGACCAGGTCGGTGGTCTCCGCGCCACGGGCACGCATCGCGGTGAACGCCTCGTGACCCGGGGTGTCGATGAAGGTGATCTTGCGCTCCTGGCCGTCCACCTGGGTGGTGGCCTGGTAGGCACCGATGTGCTGGGTGATGCCGCCGGCCTCGCGGGCCGCGATGTTGGTGTCCCTGATCGCGTCCAGCAGCTTGGTCTTGCTGTGGTCGACGTGACCCATCACGGTGACCACCGGCTGGCGTGGCGCCAGGTCGGTCTCGTCGCCCTCGTCCTCACCGAAGTCGATGTCAAACGACTCGAGCAGCTCCTTGTCCTCTTCCTCCGGGGACACGACCTGCACGTTGTAGTTCAGCTCAGCCCCGAGAAGCTGCAGCGTCTCGTCGTTCACCGACTGGGTCGCGGTGACCAGCTCGCCCAGGTGGAAGAGCACCTGCACCAGCGAGGCGGGGTTGGCGTTGATCTTGTCGGCGAAGTCGCTCAGCGAGGCGCCGCGGGACAGCCGGATGACCTGCCCGTTGCCCCGGGCGATCTGGACGCCGCCGATGGCCGGCGCCTGCAGGTTGTCGAACTCCTGGCGCCGCTGCTTCTTGGACTTCCGGCCGCGCGCCGGCCGGCCGCCCGGCCGGCCGAACGCACCCGCGGTGCCGCTGCGGCCACGGCCGCCACCACCGGGACGGGCACCGCCGCCACCCGGGCCACCGCCACCACCGGGACGGGGACCACCACCGCCGCCACCGCGGGGGCCGCCGCCACCCGCCGAGGTGCCGACGCCGCCGGGGCCACGGCCGCCGGGACGGGCACCGCCGCCACCACCGGGGCCGCCACGGCCACCGCCGCCACCGCCACCGCCCGGGCCACCCGGGCCACGGCCACCGCCACCGCCCGGGCCGCTGCCGGCCGGCCGGGGGCGCATGTTCATCGGGCTGGGCCGCGGGCCACCCGGCCGCGGCATGTCAGCCGGGCTTGGCCGGCCGGGACCCGAGCCGCCGGGGCGGGTGCCGCCGCTGGGCTGCCCTGGCCGCGCTCCCTGCTGGCCGGAACCAGCCGGGCCTGCGGCGCCGGGCTGAGCCGGACGGGCCTGGCCCGGGTGCGGGCCTGCGCCCATCCCGCTCGCGTTCGAGCTGAACGGGTTGTTGCCTGGCCGCGGTCCCGGCCGGGGCATCCCGCGCGGCGAGGGCCGCGGCGAGCCGGACGAGGCCGGACGGCCCGGCCCAGGCCGGGAATCGCGCTGGCCCTGGCCCGGCGCTCCGCCCCGCCCTGGCGGGGGGGCCGGGCGGCTCGGGGCACCGCGGCCCGGCGGAGCCGGGGCGGGCCGGCCTGGAGCGGCCGGAGCCGGCTGGGCCGGGGCGGCCGGCGTGTCTGCCGCAGGCACGGCCGGGACCGGGGCGACCGGAGCTGGCGCGACCGGAGCTGGCGCCGCCGGAGCCTGCGCGGCCGGAGCTGGCGCCGCGGCGGCAGCGGGCTGGGCGGGGGCGGCCGGGGGCGGCGTCACCGCTGCGGCCGGGCTGGCCGGCATCCGGTCGCCGGGCTGGGCCGGGGCCTCGGCGGCTGGCGCCACCGGAGCCTGGGCCGCGGCCGGCGCCGGGGCCTGGGCCGCGGGCACGGGGGCCTTGGGGGCCCTGCCGTCCTGCCGCTGGCCGTCGGTGCCCCGCGCCGCCGGCGCGGCCGGGCGGGCGGGTGCCGCTGCTGCTGGTGGGGCCGACGGTGCGGCCTGTGTCGCGAACGACTCCTTGAGCCTCCGCACGACCGGCGCCTCGATCGTCGAGGACGCTGAGCGGACGAACTCACCCATCTCCTGGAGCTTGGCCATGACGGCCTTGCTCTCTACACCAAATTCCTTTGCGAGTTCGTAAACCCGGACCTTCGCCACTACGCTCCTGCCTCGGTCCGGTTCTACCGGACCAGCTTCCGGACCTGTACCGGTCCGGGGCAGTGGTTGCCCAGGGCCGGCGCTAGCCTGCTGCGCTCATCGCCTTGTGCTCATCGGGCGTTCATCGCTGTTGTAACCCGCTTTCCGAGACGTTTCCGTCTATCAGCCCATCAGTCCTGAAAGATACTCGGCGAGCGATTGCTCGCCAAGCGGCCCCGGCACCCTCAGTGCACGGGGAAACGCCCGGCGGAGCCTTGCCCGTTCGAAGCACTCCTGGCTGGGATGCAGATACGCACCCCGGCCAGGCAGCCGCGCACGCGGATCGGGAACAACCTCATTCCCTGCTGCCACGATGCGAAGCAGCTCGGACTTGGCCGCACGCTCCCTGCATCCCACACAGCTACGCACCGCAGGCGCGGAGCGCATGCGTAGCAAGGGCCGCTCGACCATGTACCGGTAAGTCTACCGTGACGGTAACTCGGCGGCGACGTCCGGCGGTTTGTCCGCGGGGTTGTCCGACACGATGTCGATCTTCCAGCCGGTGAGCTTGGCGGCCAGCCGGGCGTTCTGCCCTTCCTTGCCGATCGCCAGGGAGAGCTGGTAGTCGGGGACGGTCACCCGGGCGATCCTGGCGGTGGGGTCAAGGATCTCCACCTTGGACACGCGGGCGGGCGACAGCGCGTTCCCGACGAACTCGGCCGGGTCTTCCGCGTAGTCGACGATGTCGATCTTCTCGCCGTGCAGCTCGGTCATGACGTTGCGGACCCGGCTGCCCATCGGGCCGATGCACGCGCCCTTGGCGTTCACGCCGGACTGATGGGACCTGACCGCGATCTTGGTGCGGTGACCGGCCTCGCGGGCCAGCGCGGCGATCTCGACGACCCCGCTGGACATCTCCGGTACCTCGAGCATGAAGAGCTTCTTGACCAGGCTCGGGTGCGTACGGGACAGCGTGACCGACGGGCCGCGGTGCCCCTTGCGGACGTGCAGCACGAAGCAGCGCAGCCGCTCACCGTGCGCGTACCGCTCACCGGGCACCTGCTCGGCGGCCGGCAGGATCGCCTCGATCTTGCCGAGGTCGACGAGCACGGCCCGCGGGTCCTTGCCCTGCTGGATCACGCCGGCCACCACGTCCCCCTCACGGCCGGCGTACTCGCCGAAGGTGAGCTCGTCCTCGGCGTCGCGCAGCCGCTGCAGGATCACCTGGCGGGCCGTGGTGGCGGCGATCCGGCCGAACCCGTCCGGCGTGTCGTCGTACTCGCCGAGCACCTCGCCGTCCTCGCCGGTCGTCGCCGCCCAGACGGTGACGTGGCCGCTCCCCCGGTCGATCTGGACGCGGGCGGCCGGCGCCACGCCCTCGGTGCGGTGATAGGCCACCAGGAGCGCATCCTCGATCGCCTTGATGGCGAGCTCCATCGAGATGTCTTTCTCGCTCTCCAGGCTGCGCAGCACACTCAGGTCAATGTCCATCGGGCTCTACATCCCCTGCCAGGTCCATGCCGCCGGGAGCCGGCGTCTCCCCGTCATCGGCCGGTGTCTCCCCGTCATCCTCGAACTTGCCGAACTCCACCTGAACCTGCCCCGGCCCGAGCTCGGCATAGCCAAATTCCCGGCGCTCCCCGGCGGCCTCGATGAGCACCCCCGATGGGCCTGCTTCGATCACCCGGCCCGCCAGGGCTACGGTGCCGTCGATGGCATCACCCTGGACGGGAACCCGGACGAGCCGCCCCGCCGCCCGGCGCCAGTGCCGCGGCTCGGTGAGCGGGCGGTCCACCCCCGGGGAGGAGACCTCGAGCGTGTAGGAACCGGGTCCCATCGCGTCGGCGGCGTCGACCCCGGCCGCGACGGCGCGGCTGACCACCGCTATGTCGTCCAGGCTCACACCGTGCTCGCCGTCCACCACCACGCGCAGCAGGCTGCGGCGGCCCGCCCGGCTGATCCGGACGGACTCGAGCTCGAGCCCGGCCGCGCTGATCACCGGTTCGATGAGGTCGGCCAGATGCTCCGGACGTACCGCAACGTGACGGGAGCCAGCGCTCATCACGACCTCCTCGCCCGACGGCTGTCCTGTTGTCCCCGGAAACTTAGTCAAAACTCCTGGCCGGCGGCCGGCCGTTGCTGGAGCCCCCCGCTATCAAGATCGCCTGGGTTAGCTTGGCTAGGCTTCCCTGTTAGCCTATCCGCGGCATGGCGGGATCCTGACAGTCCGGCACTGGCCGGCGCGTCCGTCAGGCTACCTGCGTATTGGTGCCGCTCATGCGGCAGGAGGTTTGGTGTCTGCAGACCCGACGCGGCGCCGGGTGCTGGCGGTGGCCGCGGCCACCGCCGCGGGGGTGGCCGGATGTGCTCCCGGGCGGGCCTGGCCGTGGGCCACGCCACCCACCCAGGCCGCCGATGTCGGGATGCTCAAGGATATGATCGTCGCCGAGAACGCCCTGGTCGCCGCCTACGCGCGGGTGGTCTCAGCGTTTCCCGTGCTGGCCGCGGCCGCCGCGCCGCTGCTGCGCCAGCACCAGGAGCACCTGGCCGCGCTCCTGGCGCGGCTGGTGATCCCGGCCGGGGCGGGTCCGTCGGCTTCGGCCATGCCCCGTGCGCACCCCGCCGCAGGCGGGTTCCCAGCCAGCGAGCGCGCCGCCGTCGCGTATCTGCGGGCGGCGGAGCGGGCCCAGGCCGCCGGCCTGACCGGCCGGCTCGCGGTCGCGACGCCGTCGCTGGCCCAGCTCTTCGCGAGCATCGCGGCATCCGAGGCTTCGCATGCCGCCCTGCTGGCCGGGAACCAGCGGTGACCGGCACACCGGAGCACAGCGCCGCGGCCGGGGCACTGCAGAGCGCGCTCGCCGCCGAAAACGCCGCCATCTTCGGCTATGGCGTGGCCGGTGCCTATCTGTCCGGGGCACAGCGGGCGGCGGCGACGGCGTTCTGGAACGATCATCGCTCGGCCGGGGACACGCTGGCCGCCATGCTCCGGGCCCGGGGCGCCCAGCCGGCCGCGGCCGGCGACGCCTACAAGCTGCCGTTCCCCGTGCACACGGCGCACGATGCGGTCTCGCTGGCGATCTTCCTCGAAGACGGCGTCACGGCCGCCTACCTAGGCCTGGTCGCGGGTGGCGGAACCGGGCTGCGTGGGTTCGCCGCCCGGGCGATGCAGGATTCGGCTGTCCGCAGTTCCTACTGGCGCGGATCGTGCCAGGCGTTCCCGGGATTTCCCGCCAGCCCACCGGGCACTACGCATGTGCAGCTCGTGCAATGATGCACGGTGCCGCGCTGCTATCAGCCCGTGCAGGTGAAACCTATTGGTGCTGTGCCAGCACCCGGGCGATCCGGGTGGCCGCGCCGTCGAGGTCGTCGCTCTCGCCGATCCGCTCCGCCCAGGACCACCAGAACCACCAGGTGCCGTCCTGGCCGCGCCCGGCATAGATGTCCTCAGCCAGCGCCGATGCCAGCGGATTGACCACATGCAGGCTTGGGATCCGGCCCTGTGGCGCCATCATCCTCGTCCGCAGCCCATGCTGGGCGAGCGCTTCGGCCAGCCCTTCGAGATAGGCACTCCCCTGCTGGGACGGCTCGCAGGCATGCTGCGCGTTCACCGTCATAAAGTCACCCCTGGTAGTTGAGCAAGTGCGTAGAGTGGTCACAGGCTCAGCATGACGCTCGGGCCGGGTGGATGCAACATGCATTACGTAACTGCCTGCAGGAGATTTGCCGGATGCCTCTCTCCGAAAGGCGACGTAGGTGCCTGTCACTAATTATCGTTGTTCACGCGACCCACTGGACGGATGATTGTCCTGTGGCCAAACTGACTGTTAGGTTCCACATGATCTACCGGCAAGTGATTGCGCCGCTACCGGTTTCGTTAGGTCTGGCATGGTCTGGGGGGAGTCGTTGTCCGGGAATCTGATGGGCGGCCACAGAGCCAGGTGTCACGCCTGAAGCCACCGTGGTGGGAGGTGAGCGGATGACGGCCGAGCACAGCCCGACGGTCAGGCGCCGGCGGCTGGCCTCTGAGCTGCGCGCGCTGCGCGAGGTAGCGAAGCTGACCTGCGAGGATGTCGCCGAGCACCTGGAATGCTCCGCCTCGAAGATCAGCCGGGTGGAGACGGGCCGGGTGTCGGTGTCCCCCCGGGACGTCCGGGACATGCTCGAGCTGTACGGCGTCATCCCGGAGAAGCGGGACAGCCTCGTCCAGCTCGCCCGCGAGTCCCGGCAGAAGGGCTGGTGGCACGCCTACAGCGACTCGATGCACCCGAGGTTTGCGACCTATGTGGGCTTCGAGGACGCGGCGGCGGAGATCCGGACCTACGAGGAGAACCTGGTCCCCGGCCTGCTGCAGACCCAGGACTACGCCCGCTGCGTGATCGCGGCCGGCAACATGACCGGCACCCAGGCCGAGGTGGAGCGGCGGGTGGCCCTGCGGATGGCCCGCCAGCCAATGCTGACCGGCCCCAATCAGCCGCAGATGTGGGCCGTCCTGGACGAGGCTGTGCTGCACCGCGCGGTCGGCGGCCCCGGCCTGATGCGGCTGCAGCTCGAGCACCTGGTGGAGGTCGCGGACCTGCCCAATGTGGCCGTGCAGGTGATCCCGTTCGCGGCCGGTGCCCACCCGGGCCAGGGAAAGCCGTTCGTCATCCTGGCCTTCCCCGAGCGCGCCGACCCCGACGTCGTTTACCTGGATGCGCTGACCAGCGCCCTGTACGTCGAGGACATGGAGGACATCGACCAGTACAACGTGCTGTTCAACCACCTGCGCGCCACCGCACTGTCCTTCGACGAATCCCAGGCGCTGATGACATCTGTGGCCAAAGGGCTCTAGCCGTGCGTACCGAATCAGCACCACGCCTGTTCACCGACAACCCATAAGTACCGACCGGAGGATTGACAACTATGCCCGCATTCGATCTTCCCCAGGCGCCCTGGCGCAAGAGTTCCTACAGTGGCGGCAGCGAAGGGGGGAGCAACTGTGTCGAGGCCGCCAGCTCTGGCGGCTCGGTCAGGGTGCGTGACTCCAAGGATCCAGGCAATGGCTCCCTGGCGGTCAGCCCGGACCGCTGGCGCGCGTTCCTCACCGCGCTGAAGGAAGCCGGCTTCACGGTCTATTGAACCGGCGGGCGCATCTCCGTGACGGGGACGCACCGCCTCAGCGCAGCGAGCCGGGGAGCGGCTCGGCGTGCAGCACCGTAAGGCTGGACACTGCACGGGTTAGTGCGACGTACAGCCGGTGTGGGCCACGGCTGCCCCACGCCGTGATTCTGGCCGGTTCCACCACGATGACGTGGTCGAACTCCAGTCCCTTGGCCAGGCTGACCGGCACGATCGTCAGCCTCTGGTCGCCGCGGGTGGGGTCGAGCACGGCGTGCGCCAGGCTGACTTTGGCGAGCGCCGCCGACAGGACAGGCACCTGCTCATCCGCCGCGATGATCGCGATAGAGCCGGGCCGCTCGCCGGCCTCGGCGCAGGCGGCCAGCAGCGATCCGGTGAGATCCGCTGCGCTCACCGCTACGACGTTCAGCGAACCCGGGTCATGCCGCAGCGATGACGCCCTGCCCAGGCCGGGCGCGATCTGGTCGAGCAGCCGGTTGGCGTAGTCGAGGATCTGCTGCGGCACGCGGTAGCCCACGTTCAGAACCCGCAGCTCAGCGTCGCCCTTGCCTAGGTGGGCGAGCAGATCGGGCCAGCTCTGCGTGGCACAGGGAGTAGTGCCCTGGGCGAGGTCACCCAGCACCGTCGCCGAGCCGGTCTCGCACCGCCGGGCCACGGCGCGGCATTCCATCGGCGAGAGATCCTGCGCTTCGTCCACCACCACGTGCGCCACGCTGGCGGTGCGCTCGACCATGTCCGCCGCCTCGTCGATCAGCACCAGGTCGGCCGCTGACCAGCGGGCCGACCCCGGGCCGCGGCCAGCCCTGCCCGGCTCGCACCGGATCGCCTGCTGTTCGGCGTCGTCCAGCAGGCCGGCCGCGGCCGTGGCCAGTTCCCCGGAGTCGGTGAGCAGCCGGTGCACCAGCCGGACGGGATCCACCTTGGGCCAGATGGCGTCCACCGCCGCCCGCACCTGCCGGGTCCGCCGTACTGCGTCGTGCGTCCGGTCGTCGCAGCTCTCCCCCGCCGCCTCCATCCTGGTCAGGATCACGTGGGCGATCCGGTGCGCCAGCATCTCCCGGCCGGCCCCGTACCTGACACCCCGCTCACGCAGCTCGGCGGCCAGCCCGGACAGCTCGTGCACCGGAACCCGCCAGCGGCGCGACCCGCGGGGCAGCATGATCCCCTCGGGCGGCTCGGCCAGGTGCGCCCACAGCGAGCGGCGCAGCACCGCCGCCATCCGCGCGTCCCCCTTGACCCTGGCGGCGGTCTCGCCGTCTTCTGCCCGCACCCGCAGGCTCTGCCTGGAGGCCACCAGCTCGGCCATGGTGACCTGGGTAACCTCGGTCTCGCCGAGCGCGGGAAGCACATTGCGGATGTAGGAGAGGAAGGCGCGGTTCGGCCCGATGACGAGCACGCCCCGGCGGCCCATCCGCTCCCGGTAGGCGTACAGCAGGTAGGCGACCCGGTGCAGCCCCACCGCGGTCTTGCCGGTGCCCGGCGCGCCCTGGACGCAGATGGTCTGGCCGGCGTCGGCGCGCACGATATCGTCCTGGTCGGGCTGGATCGTGGCGACGATGTCCCGCATAGGCCCGGACCTCGGCCGCTCGATCTCCTCGATCATGATCCGGCTGACCGTGCCGTGATCCTGCTGGGCCTCGTCCCGGGCCGGCCCGAACTGCTCATCCTCGTAGGCGGTCAGCTCGCCGCCGGCGAAGCCGAACCGCCGCCGCCTGGCCAGGCCCATCGGCTCGGCCTGGCTGGCCCGGTAGAACGGCCTGGACATGGGCGCCCGCCAGTCGATCACCGCCGGCCGTCCATCCGGGTCGTGGACGTGGCGCCGGCCGACGTGGAAGCGTTCTTCCGCCGTCGCATCGGGGGCGTCTTCTGCACCGGGCGCGTGCAGATAGTCGAGCCTGCCGAAGAACAGCGGCGTGTCGGGCAGGTCGCGCAGAGCCTCGGCGCGGCGGTAGAGATCGGCCTTCAGGTACTCCTCGGACACCGGGTCCCCGCCGAGCGCGCGCAGCGAGAGCACGTTCTCCCGCATCAGCCCGAGGAACGTGCGTGACTGGGCCAGGTGGGCCTGCTCGGCGGCGATCACCGGATCGCCGGGCACG
>DASXMU010000160.1:0-13583 GCA_036495485.1 Streptosporangiaceae bacterium | reverse complement strand
CGTCCGGCCACATCCCCCAGCGCCGCGGCCAGCGCGGCAACGTCGAGCTGGCCTTCCAGCCGCCAGGCGAACGGCAGGTTATAGGCCGTGCCCGGCCCGTGGAACTGCTCCAGAAACCACAGCCGCTGCTGCGCAAACGAGAGCGGCAGCCGCTCCGGCCGGGCCACCGCCCGCCGCAGCGGCGGCCGGGCCATCGCCGCACCCTCCACCACCCCGGCCAGCAACGCAACCGTCGGGTGCTCAAACACCGCCCCGATCGGCAGCTCAGCACCCAGCACCGCCCGGACCCGGGACACCAGCCTGGTCGCCAGCAGCGAATGCCCACCCAGATCGAAGAAACTGTCTCCACCCCGACCTGCTCCAAGCCCAGCACCTGAGCGAACAACTCGCACAGCACCTGCTCCCCGGGAGTGGCCGGAACCCGCCCGCCCGCCGCGGCCGCATAGTCGGGGGCGGGTAGGGCGCGGCGGTCCAGCTTCCCGTTTGGGGTCAGCGGCAGCGCCTCCAGCACCATGACTGCGGATGGCACCATGTAACCCGGCAGCACCTGGCTGGCGGCATCCCGCAGCCCGGCAGGATCCAGGACCGTCCCGGTCGCGGGGACTACATATCCGGCCAGCCGCTGGTCCCCGGGCCGGTTCTCCCGTACCGTCACCGCTGCGGCCACCACCCCCGGCTGGGCGGCGAGCACGGCTTCGATCTCGCCCAGCTCGATCCGGAACCCCCGCACCTTCACCTGATCATCGCTGCGCCCCAGGTACTCCAGCTCACCCGCCGCGGTCCACCGCACCAGGTCCCCGGTCCGGTACATCCGCTCCCCCGCAGCCCCGAACGGGCACGCCACGAACCGCTCTGCGGTCAGCCCCGGCCGGTTCAGGTACCCTCGCGCCAGCCCCGCACCCGCGACATACAGTTCTCCGGCAACTCCCGGCGGCACCAGCCCCAGGCCTTCATCCAGCACAAAAACCCGCGTATTACCTGTCGGCCGACCAATCGTCGGAACCTGGTCAGCCTCATCGCTGGAACTCCAGGACGTGGCGTAAACCGTCGTCTCGGTCGGGCCGTAGATATTGACGATCCGCGCCCCCGGCCACGTCGCCCGGATGACCGAAAGAGCACGCGGCGTTAATAGCTCCCCACCCAGGACCACAGTGCGCGCCCTGATACCAACCTGTGATGTGCTCACGACATGCGAGATCGCCGACGGCACACCGCTGATCATCCGCCCGGACGCCGGATCATCAAACTCATCCGCCAGCGCGAGCACGTTACGTACGATCTCCACGCCTCCGCCCGACGCTAGGGGCGCCAGGATCTCGAACACTGAGAAATCGAAGCTGAGCGAACTCGAAGCCAGGGTCCTGGACAACTCCGCGGCCGAGAACTGGACAGAGACCCAAGACACTAAGTCGGTTAGGCTGCGGTGCTCGACCACCACGCCCTTCGGCCTCCCCGTTGACCCCGACGTGTAGATCACGTATGCCGGGCTGGACAGCCCCAGCCCTGCAGGCCGCTCATTCCCGGCCAGGTCACCGCCGCCCAGCCGGGAGACCGCTGCCATGGTCGCGGGGTCATCAAGTGTTACCTGCGGTGTCCCATCCGGCAGACCCTGCCCGGCCCCCGCCGTGGTCAGCACCGCGACGGGGTTAGTGTCGGTGAGCATGTAGGCGATGCGGTCCGGCGGATAGGAAGGGTCGACCGGCAGGTACCCGGCGCCGGCCTTAAGCACGGCCAGGACCGCGACGATCATGCCCGGGGAGCGTTCCATCGCGATCGCGACCAGCTGCTCGGGGCCCGCGCCGAGGGTGATCAGGTGCCGGGCGAGGCGATTGGCGCGCTCATCCAGCTCTGCATAAGAAAGCGTGATATCGCCGCAGGTAACGGCGACGGCGTCCGGGGTCCTGGCGGCCTGTGCCTCAAACAACTCGGGCAGCGTCGTTTCGGGTACCCGGCGAGTGGTGTCGTTCCACCCTGTTAACAGCCGCCTCAGCTCCGCCGGCGTCAGCGCTCGCGCTGCGCTCTCACCGGACGGTGCTGGCCGGAGGGGAGTGGCCATAGTGAGCCTCATTCCGATGGGCGATGCACAGGCGCATGACTTTCCGAGGCAATCCGCAGCGGACGCCGCCCTAGAGGTCCACGCATGCCGGCCGCCTCAAAGGAGGCTCCCGGATAGGAGCATCGCAATTTCAGACACACGCCCGCATCTTCGACATTGCGCACGAATCCGACATTGCGTACGAACCCTGATGAACCCACCCGCTCCTCAGGATCCCTTCCCATCTTGTGGTGAGTGATCCCCAGCCATGCTGTCGTAGGCGACGAATCTCAGCTCGGAGCTGTAGCGCCGACCCGCGCGGTCCATGAGCCAGAGCTGGTCCAGGTCGGGGAGCATCTCAGTGACGGTGTACTGGGCATGCCCGGCAGCTTTCGTCTGGCGGATGTGCTTGGCGAACAGGTTGACGAGGACGATGCTGCGGAAGTCGGCGGCCATGGGCTTAAGCTCGATGGGAACGCGGTAGAACACACGCTCGGGCAACTGGTGGTCCTGCCGCCAGCGCCGCGCGAGGTAGTAACGTTCCTGCTCGTCCTTGACGAAGGCCCAGGCCGAATCCGCGACCTGGAAGGTCCACTGCTCCCGGCTCAGGACTAGCTTGTCGATCGTGATCCGCGGCTGATGCGCGGCCGGAGCTACCGGCTGGAGCGCACCAATGACGACTCCCACCATCGCGTCCCCGATGACCTCGAGGAAGTCCAGTTCGGTGCCGGAGGGCATGAGCTGGACGACCAGATCCTCACCACAGCGTGCGACGGTCATCGCGGCGCCGGGCATGACGGTGTCCGTTTCTGGCGGGTCGAGCGAGTCAGTGATGGCGTAGGACCAGTAGAGCTGGCCTGGCCCCAGTACGGACGAGGGCCCGACGCGGGATGTCACGGTCGGGTGGTCTTTCGCCTGGATGGGGACGATCCGCCGTGGGCCGCGGTCGGCCTGCTCGGCGGCGATGAGCCTGGCCGGGTCGGGATGCTGCTCGACGAAGAGCCGACCCTCCAGAGTGTTACAGGCCAGGTGTATTTCACCGAGGACCAGCAGGAAGTTGCCGCGCTCCACCTCGCCGGGAGTGGCCGCAGCGATCATGATGTCCGGTGAGTGCTGCCGGGCGCCACTCCAGGCGACCGGACGCCCGGGGAAGCACTCGGCGGCCCTCGTACTGATCGCGTCCACGCTGACCTGGTGCCTGCTAGGAGACGACGGCGGCCCGAGCACCTCCTGCCAGCGCCGCTGCAGCTCAGCTACGCCCGCCATGGCGAACTCGCCCTGTCCGCCGAGGGTGTACAGGTAGGGTGACGCCACCGTGAGCAGCCGCAGGAGCGGCACGGGCGCGCCGCCGGCCCGGGCGGTCTCGCGGTCCAGCAGGTCCGCGAAGAACACGCGGTACCTGTCGATGATGTCGTTGACCAGCCAGCGGGCGCTGTCCAATACAAGGCCGAGCGGCGCGGCCAGCGCCCGGGTCACTGCCTGGCCCAGTTCCACCCGCACATCGCGGACGGCATCTTGGTACACCAGCGTCCGCCCGGCGTAGTTTTCGCCCGCCCTGCGGGTAGCGGCGACCCCGGTGACCTGCTCGAACGTCTCAGTCAGGCCCGCCAGCGCCCGCCGCAGCCCGGCCGGGTCCCCGTTCGTGGCGCCCACCGCGTCCCGCGCCCTGATCATCTGGTCCACCGGCACGAGCGCTGCGGCCCTGGCCGCCGGATCGGCGATCAGCTCCAGCTTGTCCCGCAGCAGCCTTTCCGGCCAGGCATCCACCGGGCCCTCCAGGTCCAGCCGCAGCGCGCCGAGCTCGGCCAGCCGGGCCAGCACGGCGGAAGCGCCGGGCCCGCCAGCGCTGTCCAGCACGTCGCTGATCGTCCGGCTGCCATCACACGCCAGCAGGACCCGCAGCTCGGCATCGGTGAGGACCACCGGCTGACGATGCGGCCGGTGCAGCACGTTCCCGGCCAGGAATGCTGACCGTGTCCGCCGTGGCCGCAGCCAGCCTTGTACCCGCCCTTGCCCTGCGATCGCGGCCGCCACCTTGTCGATGGCCCACACCTCGAAGTAGGTAGTCCGGCGGGCTGTCAGCTGTTCCCCTGGCGTCACCACCAGGCCAGCGGTACTGGGGTTCGTGGACGCCCAGCCGACCGGTCCGAAGAAGCCGATCGTGTCGTTCTTCAGGCAGTACCGCTGAAGGTAGTTCGCGATCACCAGCTCCCGGTCGCGGTCCTTCGTGCGCCGCGCCGCCCCCTGGCTGATGCCGTGATCGTGCAGGAACTGCGCTAGCCCGGGGTTCTGCCAGGTCAGCGCCTCCTGGAAAACCGGGTCGGCGTGGGTACCGGCGATAGCACAGGACAGCCGCCCGACAGCATCGGCATACACCATGTCATACGCCAGCCGCCCGGCTGGGCCCGCTCCAGCCAGGTCCGCGCTGTGTGCGAGCGGCTCATCGCAGAGGGCCAGCACCATGTCCGCAGGCAAACCAGCGCCGCGCAGGGCCACGTCCCGCCATACGCTCCACGTCGTCCCCTCCAGCGGGATCCGGTGCCAGGCCCCGGCCGCTGGCGAGGCTACTGGCGCTGACGCCGGAAGCGACGTCACGACGCTACGCCGACGAACTGCCGCCAGTCACAGCCGGATCCGCTGGCCAGCTTGAACAGGGCCTCGTGCAGCCAGCTACTCAACCCGGCCACCTCCGCCTCGCCAGATCCACCCGGCACTGCACACAACGCCGCCGGCGTCATCGCCTGCCCGTCCCTAACCCACAGCCGCCACTCAAACGGCGGAAGCCTTCCCCAGCGTGCCAGCCATGAACTGCAGCGCTCATCTCGCCGATTGCGCATACGGAGACCGCCTGTCCGGGTGTCAACGGCACCTCAATCCCCACACCGCAGGTGGCCAGGCCGACCGAGACGCTCAGGTTGACCATCGCCACTTCCGCACCCGGCCACGCCCCCTGTCTTCGTGTTTCGCAACGCGCCGGCGACAGGGGACCACGTTAACCCCTGTCGCCGGCGCGTTGCTCCGCGTTACCGCGCTGGCCAGTGGCTGCGCCAGGACGTGAAGTAGCCGGAGGCCGGGGTACCGACTCCGCTCACGTCGTCGTAGCCGGGTGTGGCGGCCAGGTTCTGGTCCATCCCCATTGTGATCAGGAACGGCGCGGTGCTGGGCACCGTGGTCCTGCCGGGGCCGACCGCGTCGAGCCGGGTGCCCCGCCCCAGCGGCGATCCGGTGACGTCATGGTAGGCGGGTGTGCCGTACCTGGCGTAGATGGCCGGATTGGCGAACCCGATCGCCCTGCCGCCTGCCGCCTGCTGGGCATCGGCCTGGATGCCGGCGATGAGCTGGACCGACGAGCTGGTCCCGGCAAAAGAGAACTCGTGGTAGCTGGCCGGCTGGCCGTGCTTGAGGCTGACCGTGACGCCGGCCACCATGCCGGTGCCCAAGCTTGCGTCGGTGGCGATGTCGGGGACCACGCGCATCGCGGCGATGGACCCGCGGGTGTGACTGAGCGCGCTGGGCACCACGCCACGCTGGTAGGACGGCTGGCCGAACACCGTGCTGGTGCCCCCGCCGCCGCCGCCGACGAATCTGCCCGGCGGGTTCGACCAGGTCTTGCGGCCGGAGCTGAGCCGGGCCAGGTGATCGCCCCAGCCCGCTTCCCATTCGTACCGGCCGTGTGGGCCGATGGCCAGGCTGGTGCCGCCCACGCCGGTCACCCAGGGGTCCACGTCGGGAAAGCTGACGGTCGGCCGGTGGGTGGGAGAGACGGAGGAGTTGTTGCCCTCGTCGTCGGAGTCCACATAGAAGCCGATGCCCTCGGCGGCGCCTTGCTGGAAGATCTGCTCGTAGGCGGCGACCAGGCCCGGCGACAGCGTGGCCTCGTTGTACCTGGCGTTCCATGCGCTGCTGACGATGCTGGCCGAGTCCCGGTCGGTGACGGCGGTGTACCCATCCAGGATGGGCAGCGCCTCGCCGTCGTCGTCGCACTTGGCGGCCAGGTAGCGCAGGCCCGCGCCCGGGGCCATCGCGTGCACCAGCTCGACGTCGGCGAAGTCCTCGGCGAAGCGGGACGGCTCGGTCTTGCAGGTGGCATCCAGGCCAGGCGGGAAGTCCTCGGTGAACTGGCCAGGCCGCAGCGGCTGCCCATGGCGGCGCGCGTACGTCGCCACATCCTGCGGGGTCGTCGGCGTCCGCGCCACCCCGACAATGGCGACGTTCTCGCCCTTGCCGGTCAGGCCGGATGGCACGCCGTAGGCCGACCTGAGCTGCTGCGGCGTGTAGCCGCATACGGCGTAGGGGGCCGTCTTCCCGTATGCCTTCGGCTGCGTCGTTGCCATGCGCTGCCCGTAGTACCCGGAGCACGGGGGCTGGGACGCGGCCGGGTTGCCCGCCACCGTGGCACCGGTGGTGGGCGCGGTGCGCAGAGGGCCCTGGGCGGTGTCGGCGTAACCAGGGATGCCGGTCTCGGTTGGCGCCACGGTCAGCACCGCCGCGCCCGTCAGCCCGGGGGCGGTGACCCGCGCGGTCGGCGCGGGGGCCTGCTGGAGCGTAGTGGCGACCCGGGTGCCCTGATTGGGCAGGCCCGAGGTCACCCGGTAGCTGTGCCAGACCACACCGAAGGCGCGGCCCGCCTGCGCGGCGGTCCCGGTCACCGCCAGATAGCGCGGGGTGACCGCGGTCACCCGCAGCCCGGCCAGCGTCAGCCACGACCGCACCGCCGCGACCTGCTGGCGGTCCGGGCCGAACCACCGTTGCACCTGCGCGGGCGTGAGGTAATGGCGGTACAGCCCACTGCGCGGATCCGAGACCGCGGTCGCGTAGGCACGTAGCCCGCGGGAATCACTCCCGGCCAGGTACACCCGCGCGGCCACCGGGGCGCCGACCTTGGCCGGCCCCAGGTCCGCCGCGGCCGTTCCGCCGTCCGCCTTCGCCGTCGCCCACAGCGGCACGTACGACGGCACGGCGCGGCCCGGCATTGCGCTGGCACCGGCCGTCGCGGCCTGGGTCGCGGCCGACGGCATCGCCATCGCGGCGGTCACCACCACCCCGGACAATGTCACCCCGGCCAGCAGCCTGCCCCCCGGCCGCCAGCGGCTGACCCACTTCCCGAACTCAGGCACCGTAGCTCTCCTCCCACACGTGTTCACTGGTATCGAAGATCACGCTATGGGCGTGTGGCCTGCCGGGTTAATGGCACTACCACCCGTTTCTGACCGGGGGTTTCCCGCACCCCAAGGATCGGCTCGGGTTAGCGTGGCACGCGTTCGAGGTGGCCACCATTCAGTACGGCGGGTGCCGGGGTGCGCAGCTAACGTCGTTTCGCAATGGCGGGCAAACGGTAAGGAGTCCATGGCGTGGTCGAAAGCATCTCCAAGACCCGAATCACCCGCGAGCAGGCCGAGGCGATCGTGGCCCTCGCGTTCGGGGATCGCGTCTTGCTTCAACGATTCGAAGAGTGCGACGAGGGCTGGTTCAACGCGGTCCACCGCCTGGAGCTCGATGACGGCTCTCAGTACATCCTTAAGATCGCACCGCCTCCAGCTGTTCGCGTGCTCCGGTACGAACATGACCTCATCACCACCGAGGTCCGGGCTCTCCGGCTCGTACGCGAACGGACCGGATTGCCCGTCCCGGCGGTACTCGCCTGGGATGACTCCTGCCAGCTGCTGCCCAGCCCCTGGTTCGTCATGGAGCACTGCCCAGGCAAACTCCTCAGCTCTCTCCGGCCGACCCTCGACGCCGATGCGCAACAAGCCATCGACGCGCAGCTCGCTCGCCACCTCGCGTCGATGAACGACATCACCGGCCAGACCTTCGGCAGACCCGACTCAACGGCACCCCACGACTCCGTGTGGAGCGTTGCCTTCGCTCGTCTCGTCGACGACGTCCTCGCTGACGCCACTGACGCCGGCGTTCAGCTCCCCGTCCCAACTACAGCTATCGCCGACCTCGTGGCCTCACAGAGTGCCGCGCTCGACCCGGTCACCAAACCGCACCTCGTGCACTGGGACCTCTGGGATCCCAACGTGTTCATTGACCCGGACAGGCTCGAGGTCGTCGGCCTCATCGACTTCGAACGGGTTCTCTGGGCAGACCCGCTCATGGAGGCGCAGTTCACTGGCAAGCGGTCTCATGACCCGATCCTCGATGCCTACGGCCAGCGGCTCCTCGACGGGCCAGAAGCCGTCACACGTCGTCGCCTCTACGACCTCTACCTCTACCTCGTCATGACTGTCGAGTGTGCCTATCGCAACTACCCGACCAACGACATCGAGAACCGCGCCCGGCCCATGCTCTCCGCTCTCATCAACGAGCTCAGCACGATGCCATAGCCCGATCTGCCGCGGAGCGGCCCACGGTCAGGCGCCGCCGCCATAAGCGCGGATCGACCCCGAATCCGAACAGATAATCTGCTCGCCCACGCCACGACGAGGAAGATCAGCTTCAAGCCCACAAACCGAAGATCATCCCACCTCTGGCAGGGCCGACCCCGGCCAGCCCTGCACCGGACGCGGGACCGGCCCGCCTTGCGTCCAGCGGTGCATCCGCCCAGGTGGCACAGTTTCCGCACCTACAGCTCATCTGCTGCGCCCGCCCCGGCACCGACATTGTCCTGGACATGTAAGGCAGCGCCCGCCCGGACCAGGCCAGGCCATCGTTAGCTGACGATCGATATGTCCCGCAGGAACTCGCGCACGTCCGGGTACCAGTCGTCGGCGCCAAGTGCGGATACTACGTGACCATCGTCCGGCGTATCGCCATAGGCTCCCATGAGCAGACTTCGCGAAAGTGAGTTGTTTTTTTGCAGGATGGGCCCGATATGACGAGCCGGCGCTGTGCTGTAGTCATTCGCCGCCTGAATGAGCATGACGGGCTTGTCCACGCTCGCGGCGCCTGTTGCGATCTGGTCTCGCATCCTTGCTGACGAATCCCATGTGATCGCACCAAGCGCAAAGGCGACCCCGGCCGCTAGCTCATCGGATTCACGGAGTGCCAAGATTGTAAGAATTGCGCCCAGAGAATACCCCGAGCAGATGATCGGGCAGCCTTTCCCCCAGTCCTGCATCCGGGCATAGCCCACCGCCGCAAGGACATCTGCCAGCTCCGAATAGACACGCTGGGCGAGGCATTCGTAGTATCCGGTAGACCCAAATTCTTCATGCCCCAGAATATGATTGATATCTTGCCCGGCTGAGTCATCGTATCCGCGTCTTGACGATGCGAACACAGCCAAGCCCAGTTCCAGCCACACGTCGAGCGCAGTACGCCCATGGCCGCGCGGCGCGTTAAGGCCGCGACCTCGGCCACGGCTGCCATGATTCCACAGCACAAGCCCGCGTGCAGCGCGATGCGGTGGCACCCAGACCTCGCCCCGCAGGATTCCGGTGTTGCCTTCGAACTCTGTTCGCAGCGCAGCCACCCCCATTGCCTCTGTCACTTGCCTGCCTTCTTCATCACGGCCTCCTGAGCTGTCACTGCGCCTTGTTTGCCCAGCACCAACCACCATGTGACGGCCACGCCAAACGCCATTGCGGTGGCTGCGAACGAGAACACGAATGCCCAGGAGGTTCCCACGTGCTGCGCGATCACCCCCGCCAGTGCCGCTCCCGCGCTCGCACCGCCCACGCTCCCGCTGGCGACCCAGGTGAACGCCTCGGTGCCGGTACCCACCGGCGCATGCTTATCCAGAAGTGAGAACACGCAGGTAAAAACGGGGGCGATGCACAGCCCGACAATTGCCAGCGCGGGGATGAGCAATATGGTGGTTTTGATCAGCGGAAGCGTAACGAGGGCCAGTGCAGAACATCCCAGCAGGCCGGTATAGAGCCGCTCGTCGATCTGACGCTTCTTGACGCCGAACCATAGTCCGCCAATCATGCTTCCGAATGCCATCGAGGCGAGCAGGACTCCCGCGCCAGACGACCAGCCGGCCCGCACCGCGAAGGCGGGCGCGGCGACCTGTACTGCGCCTTCTGTTATCCCGAAGAGGCAGATCGATGGAATGAGGAACCGCATTCCCTGGCTGGCCAGCACCCATGCTCTCCCGCCAGCTGGCCTCGGGTTCCGCCAGGTCCGCGACAATGGAGATGCAGCGAACAGAAGGGCTCCGCCGCTCGTCAGCCCAATGCTGACGCCCAGCGCTGCTGCGGGTGTGGCGACCGTGACCACCGCCGAGACCGCCAGGGGGCCGAGCATGACCGCCACCCCCTGCGTCACCGCTTCGAGGGAGTAGGCCGTGTTCAGAAGCGCGGTCCCCTCAAATAGTTTCGACCATATCGACCGCATGGACGCGAACACTGCCGGAAAGCACGCGCCGCCGATCGCGGCTATCGCATACATCGCCTCTGCTGGGGCCCCCGAGCGGGTGACAGCTATGAAAGCGGCGAAGCTAACCGCATACGCCGCGGCCAGGGGGACCGTGACCCGGGTCTGGCCAAAGTTGTCCAGCAGGCGGCCACGAACCGGGGCAACCAAGGCACTGCCAAGGGTCGAGACTGCCACCACTGCCCCCGCAACAGCGAGCGATCCGCGCTCTCGGTCTACGTACAGCAGCAGCGCCAGGCTCCGCCCCGAGAACCCGGTATATGTAATGAATGCGGAGGCCAGCAGCGACGTTACCGACTTCTTCCGCAGCAGGCGTGCGTATACGGCAATCCCTGATTCTGCGGGGTTGCCGGGGGTTCTCCGGGTTCGGCGCTTGCTGGTTAGCATTCTGCAGTGGGCTGCCTAGTCAGGGTGCTACGCTGATACAATATCTAGTTCCCGGGGGAGGTATTCCTGGATGAGCCATTGGTAGAGTGCGGCATCTTGCCTGTTGGCGTCGAGGACCCGCTCACGAAAACCTGCCGGCAGGAGCGACTGGTCAGTCTTGTCACCAACATTCAAAGCGAAGTTCTCTATTTCCCCCCATGAGAACATCCCGGCTAGCTTCTTGAGGCAATCATCGAATCTCTCGACTGCACCGACGAATGCGAAATCACGCTGTATGCGCTGCTTGGCCCACTCTACGTCCGACGGAAGCACCTCAAGCCGCACCGATCCCGTAATAGAACGGGTTTGGTGGTCGCTTAGCTGTGCCCCATCTGCGCTCGTAAGAATGCTATCCAGGTCGAACCCGTGACGCTCGAAATTCCGCCACGCAGGATTGGTGTCACGCTGCGCGTAGGCGAAATACCAATACGAAACACATCTCTCTACTGGGTCGCGCATAAAAGTGAAGTATGCGGTCGACCGGTTAAGGTACTCGTGCACCCCGTAGGGCAGATTGGTCGCTACGAAACCGAGTTCATACTGCCGACTCCTGATCTCAGCCACCAAGCATGTTATGTCGAAGTCACCGGAGGCGGGAGTGCGAACCAAGCCGCTTTCTGATACTATGCCGCGCACGATGACGTCGATACAGGGCCGACCGGTGTAGTTGTGGTGCAGCAGCGCACGCAAGGTATGTCCTGCCGCCTTGTTTATGTGGATATATAGGGGTAGATCTTCGGCAGTGACCTCCCTCTTTGCCACATTTCCCTCCCGGGGGCATCTAGTGCGGTGATCTCTTACCTCCCGATCATGCCGCCTAGTCGTAGTCGTAAATCTCCTCGCCGAATTCTTCGAGGTAGAAGCGTTCAGTATTCTCCCACGCCCGCTCCAGTTCTCCCCAGTCATCCGCATTACGAATTCCCAGATAGGGAAAATGATGGAGGTAATAACCGAAGATGACCTGACAGTCCCGGAAGTAGGCTCGCGTGTCGAGAATGTGATGGTGCCAGAACTCGTCTATGTCCCCTGATGGGGGAAGCACGAAGCCTTCGTACCTCCTGCGCAAGAAAAGCCAACGTTTATACTGGCATTCCACATACTCAAGCTTCTCCCGGCTCCAGCCAATCCCCCCGAACTTGACGTCGGCCATCCTATCCGTTATGCCAGTGAAGTCGAGGCTTTCGATGTAGTGACGTGCCTCGGACAGGTCATTCAGCCGCTCGGGTGGACGATAGAGCGTAGGTTCAGCTACGGCGGTCATCTCATCCCCTAGGTCTGCGGCAGTGCGGCCTCCAGCCTGCAGCCAGCGACCGCACTGCCGACTGTTAATTCGTCGCTGGTCAACCGCAAATCACGGGGCGCGACTTCTTGCCCTTCACCGGACCTGACTTCTTGGTGTCCGCCATTATGTCCACCTCCTTAACCAGCTAGAGGGCGAGGTGCAGCACGAGTTGGGATCCGTTCAAGGATGTTCGGTTACCCACTGCCGCACCGATTTACCATCCATTGCTGCCGGCCTCTCAATGGAGACTAGTCCCCAAATATAGTACAGAATCCCGACATACACGGTCAAGCCCGAAAAAAGCTAACACGGGTCACACAGGACTTGCTCAGGTCCCGCCCGCAGCGACTGCGCCAGGTACACCGCAGGTCAATCGCAGGTCCACGAACGGTGCGGCATGCAGCCAGCTCATAGTGTTATAGCTCTCGGGCCGACCAAGGATTTCAGCCAGATCCAGCCACCGACGAGGGCGGCGCGGCGCAGGAGCGAACCGGAGGATGTCACGAGCAACCAAACGATCATCATGGTTGCTCGGTGATTGCTCGTATGCCCCGGTACTGCCCGACTGGCCAGCCAGGCGACTCCTCCTGCCTGACGCTGCAACTGCCAGGAGTCCTGTCAAACCCAAAGACCGGACAGGCAGCCAGGGCCCGGCAAAGTCGGTTAACATTTTGTGATCGTCCGGAGGGGTGGGCCAGGCCATCGTGGCCCTGCCTGGTGACCTGCAGCTGGTGGCGCTCAGAGGCCAGTCGCTGGCGATGATTTCGGGCCCGGCGGATCGTCTTCACTGGGGCGGGCATGCGGCAATGGCCTCGCTCGCGGTCAGCCAACGTATGAGGAGGTCACTGTGTCGCAGGTCCGGGTGCACAACTTCTCGGTGTCGCTGGATGGGTTTGGCACTGGTGAGGGGCAAAGCCTGGATGCCCCGTTCGGTCATGCGGGAACCCGGCTGCACGAGTGGTTTTTCCCGACCCGCACGTTCCACGCCATGCAAGGCCAGCCCGGTGGCAGCACCGGCATCGACGACGCCTTTGCCAGCGCCTGGAACCTGGGCATCGGCGCCGAGATCATGGGCCGGGGCAAGTTCGGCCCCCACCACGGCCCCTGGCCGGACCAGGAGTGGAACGGCTGGTGGGGAGACAACCCGCCTTTCCACACCCCGGTCTTTGTTCTCACCCACCATCCCCGGCCCCCGGTCCAGATGAACGGCGATACCACGTTTCACTTCCTCGGCGCCAGCCCCGCCCAGGCCCTGGCGCAGGCGCGCCAGGCCGCCGCTGGCCGCGACATCCGCATCGGCGGCGGCCCGTCCACTATCCGCGAGTTCCTGGCCACTGGCCTGATCGACTACCTGCACATCGTCGTGGTGCCCATCGTGCTGGGCCGTGGGGAGCGGCTGTGGGATGGGCTGGAGGCGCTCGAAGACCGCTTCCGGATCGAGGCCGTGAACAGCCCCGCCGGCGTCACCCACGTCACCCTCAGCCGACGGTAACAGGCGCCAGCACGCTAGCCGGCAAA
>DASXMU010000159.1:0-3437 GCA_036495485.1 Streptosporangiaceae bacterium | reverse complement strand
ATCGCCTCCGGCAGGAAGCCTGGGACAGCCAGGCGATGTTCGTTACCGGGCAGAGTCGTTGAAGACCGGGCGAGCACCTTGACCGCGGCCTGCAGGTCGTCAAGCTTTGCTGTTCACGGTCCGCGCCGAGCACGGCAGGGACACCCCGGAGCTCATGATTGTCACTGTTGATTCCCGTTTCCCCTGACTGGACAGGGTTCCAGCCCTCGATTCACCAGGATCGCGTGACACGAGCTTCACCAATTCCGGGGAACGCCGCCGCTTCCGCTCCCGCGTATGGCCTGTATGGCCAGCGTCTGACCAGGTCAGGGCGGTCGGGCACCTGAGCTCTGGCCTACCCGTCGCGAAGACCACCAGATCAACGTGACGCTGGTTCACCATGCCGGGGCTGATGCTTCATGTTGCCAATCCATTCCAATAGCAGGAGTCTTTTCATGGCTGGAGTGACCACAACTGAACAAGTAAAAATGCAAGCGATCACTTCCGAACGGGCGGTGGCGGCTCGCAAGTACGTGACCGAGTTCATCGGCACGTTCTTCCTGACGTTCGCCGTCGGGGTGGCCGTGCTGTCGGGCAGCGTGTTCGTGCCGCTGGCGGCGGGCGGAATGCTGATGGTGATGATCTACGCCGGGGGGCACATCTCCGGCGGGCATTACAACCCGGCGGTAACGGTGGCGGCGCTGGTCCGCCGCCGGATCGGGATTGCCGACGCGGCCGCCTACTGGGTCGCGCAGGTGATCGGCGCCGTGGTCGCCGGGGTGATCGCCCGCGCCGTGGTCAACCCCGCGACGGTCAAGGCCCTGACCCTGTCCGGGCACTCCGAGGCAGCCGCCGCAGTGGTGGAGATCCTGATCACGTTCGCGCTGTGCTATGTGGTGCTCAACGTCGCCACCAGCAAGGACCAACCGGGCAACGGGTTCTTCGGGCTGGCGATCGGATTCACCGTGGCAGCCGGCGCGTTCGCCGTCGGAGGGATCTCCGGTGGCGTGTTCAACCCGGCTGTCGCGCTCGGCGGCGCCACCGCGGGCCTGTTCGGCTGGTCGACGATCTGGGTCTACATCCTCGTCGAGCTCGCCGCCGGCGTGGTGGCCGGGCTGGCGTTCCTGGCCCTCAACCCCGGCGACAAGTGACCTGACCGGACAACCCCAGAAAAGCCCCGGGCCCGTCCCGGGCCCGGGTCCCATCCACCGAAGGAGATATGTCTATGACAAGCACGCAGCCCAGGCCGACCACGACCGATGCGGGCATCCCGGTCGCCAGCGATGACCATTCGCTGACCGTCGGCCCGGACGGCCCGATCCTGCTGCACGATCACTACCTGATCGAGCAGATGGCCAACTTCAACCGCGAACGCATCCCCGAGCGGCAGCCGCACGCCAAGGGCGCCGGGGCGTTCGGCTCCTTGGAGGTGACCGGCGACGTCAGCGCCTACACCAAGGCCGCGGTGTTCGCCCCCGGCGCCCGCACCGAGGCGGTGATCCGGTTCTCCACCGTGGCCGGGGAGCAGGGCAGCCCGGACACCTGGCGGGACCCGCGCGGGTTCGCGCTCAAGCTCTACACCAGCGAGGGCAACCTGGACCTCGTCGGGAACAACACCCCGGTGTTCTTCATCCGCGACCCGCTGAAGTTCCAGCACTTCATCCGCTCCCAGAAGCGGCGCGCGGACAGCGGGCTGCGCGACAACGACATGCAGTGGGACTTCTGGACCCTGTCCCCCGAGTCGGCGCACCAGGTGACCTGGCTGATGGGGGACCGGGGCATCCCACGCACCTGGCGGCACATGAACGGCTACGGCAGCCACACCTACTCCTGGATCAACGCGGCCGGGGAGATCTTCTGGGTCAAGTACCACTTCATTACCGACCAGGGCATCGAGTTCTTCACCCAGGCCCAGGCCGACCAGATGGCCGGCCAGGACGCCGACTATCACCGCCGCGACCTGTTCGAGGCGATCAAGGGCGGGGAGTACCCGTCCTGGACGCTGAAGGTGCAGGTCATGCCGTTCGCCGACGCGAAGTCCTACCGATTCAACCCGTTCGATCTGACCAAGGTCTGGCCGCACGGCGACTACCCGCTGCACGAGGTCGGCAGGCTGACCCTGGACCGCAACCCGGTCGACTTCCACACCCAGATCGAGCAGCTGGCGCTGGAGCCGAGCAACCAGGTGCCCGGCACCGGCCTGTCCCCGGACAAGATGCTGCTGGGCCGGGGGTTTTCCTACGCCGACGCCCACCGCGCCCGGCTGGGCGTTAACTACAAGCAGATCCCGGTCAACGCGGCCAAGGCCGAGGTGAACTCCTACTCCACCGCCGGCGCCATGCGGATCAAGCTGGCGACCGACCCGGTGTACGCGCCCAACTCCTACGGCGGCCCGCAGGCCGACCCGGCGCTGACCGCCGAGCCGGGCTGGCACACCGACGGCGACATGGTCCGCGCCGCCTACACCCTGCGTCGTGACGACGACGACTGGGGCCAGGCCGGCACCCTGGTCCGCCAGGTCTTCGACGACGCCGCCCGTGACCGGCTGGTGTCCAACATCACCGGCCACCTGCTCAACGGGGTGTCCAAGCCGGTCCTGGAGCGTGCCTTCCAGTACTGGAAGAACGTCGACCAGACCCTCGGCGAGCGGATCGAGAAGGGGGTCCGCGACGGCCAAGCCTAACCGGCGGCCATTCCACACGGCCGGGGCCCGGCGCCAGCAGGCGCCGGGCCTCGGTCTGCGGGATCAGGACCTGCGCGCGGCGCAAGACGATCCCTGCCCGGATAGCGGGGACGGGAGCGTGCGATGCACCGGCGCTCTGGGGTCGGCTGGCAGGTCTCCTGGCGCTCAGCGCATGATCGGCAGGTTCCTCATGTGCATGGCAGGTGCCCGCCCGGTGCTCTTGTCTTCCCGGCGGCCCTGACTGGCCTGCCGACCTGCCGCACGCTCACCGCAGGCGATCCCCGTTGACCCTGAGGAGATCGCCGGCCCCGGAGCGCAGCAGCTCCGCCGCCAGGTCCTGGCCGAGCTGCCGGGCCATCGCGGCCGGTGCGCCGCCGTGCGCGCACAGCGCGTGGCTGCCGTCGGCGCTGATGACGACGGCCCGCATCCGCAGCCGGTCCACGCCGACGGCGTATGCGGCGACCGGTGCGCTGCAGCCGGCCGCGAGGGCCTCGAGCAGGCTGCGCTCCGCGGTGACGGCGGCCATGGCCGCCGGGTCGGTCACCGCACCGAGCAGGGCCGCCAGTCGGGCTGGTCGGTGCGGCATTCGACGGCGAGAGCTCCCTGGCCGGGCGCGGGGATCATTTCCCCGGGCTCGAAGAGCTGGGTGATGGCGGTGGCGTACCCGATCCTGGCCAGGCCGGCGCGGGCCAGCACCACCGCGTCCAGTTCGCCCGCGCTGATCTTGGCCAGCCTGGTGCCGGCGTTGCCGCGGACCGGAACGCAGCGCAGGTCG
>DASXMU010000158.1:0-7305 GCA_036495485.1 Streptosporangiaceae bacterium | reverse complement strand
TTCGCGGATCGCGACCTACCGGGTGCAGCTCCGGCCCGGGTTCGGGTTCGATGAGGCGGCCGCCGTCGCCGGGTACCTGGCCGCACTCGGGGTCAGCCACCTGTACAGCTCGCCCGCGCTGCAGGCGGCCGCGGGCAGCTCGCACGGGTACGACGTGGTGGACCCCGGGCGGCTGAACGCCGAGCTGGGCGGGGCCGGGGGGCACGCCAGGCTGACCGCCCGGCTGGCCGGGCTGGGGCTGGGCCAGGTGCTCGACATCGTGCCCAACCACATGGCCGTCGGCGGGCGGGCCAACGCCTGGTGGTGGGACGTGCTGGAGCACGGCGCGCAGAGCCGGTACGCGGACTACTTCGACATCGACTGGGATCCGCCGCAGCCCGAGCTGGCCGGCCTGGTGCTTGTGCCGGTGCTCGGCGACCACTACGGCCGGGTGCTCGAGGCCGGCGAGCTAACCGTGCGGGCGCAGGGCCAGGAGGCGTCCGTCCACTACCACGAGCACGAGCTGCCGCTGGCCGGGCGCACGCTCGACGGGCTGACGCCGGCCGCCATCGAGGACCTGAACACCGATCCCGGCGGGCTCGACGCACTGCTGCGGCGGCAGAACTACCGGCTGGCGCACTGGCGCACCGCCGCCGCCGAGCTGAACTACCGGCGGTTCTTCGACATCACCACGCTGGCCGGGGTGCGGGCGGAAGACCCGCAGGTGTTCGCCGACACGCACCGGGTCATCCTGCGCCTGGTCCGCGACGGCGCCGTGGACGGGCTGCGGATCGACCACGTGGACGGGCTGGCCGACCCGGCGGGGTACCTGCGGCGGCTGCGCGAGGCCACCGGCGGCTGCTACCTGGTGGTGGAGAAGATCCTCGAACCCGGCGAGGAGCTGCCGGCGTCATGGCCGGTGGCCGGGACCTCGGGCTATGACTTCCTGAACGCGGTCAACCAGCTCTTCGTGGACCCGGCAGGCCGGGCCGCCATGCTCGGCTGCTACACCCGCTTCACCGGCCAGAGCGCCGACTATGCCGAGGTCGTCCGTGCCGCGAAGCTCCAGGTGATGCGGGAAAGCCTGGCCACCGACGTGGAGCGGCTGACCGGCCTGCTGGCCCGGGTCTGCGAGGGGCACCGCCGGGTGCGCGACTTCACCCGCGACCAGCTTCGCGACCTGCTGCACGAGGTGCTCGCCGCCTTCCCGGTGTACCGGAGCTATGCACGGCCTGGCCGCCGGGTGGCGCAGGCGGACCGCGATCACGTGGCCACGGCGCTGGCCGGGGCGGCGTGGCGGCGGCACGACCTGGACGGCGAACTGCTGGCGTTCACCGGCGCGCTGCTCACCGGGGTATATCCCGGCGGCCCCGAGACCGAGTTCGCCGTGCACTTCGCCCAGGTGAGCGCGCCGGTCATGGCCAAAGGGGTGGAGGACACCGCGTTCTACCGGTACCAGCCGCTGATCTCGCTGTGCGAGGTCGGCGGCGACCCGGGCACCTTCGGCCGCCCGGTGACGGATTTCCACGACGCCATGGCCGCCACGGCGGAGCGCTGGCCGCAGACGATGCTGGCCCTGTCCACGCACGACACCAAGCGCAGCGCGGACGTGCGCGCCCGGCTCAGCCTGCTAGCCGAGCTGCCGGAAGCCTGGGAGCAGGCGGTGACCCGGTGGGCGGCGGACAACGAGCGGCACAAGCGGGATGGCTGGCCGGATCGCAACACCGAGTACCTGCTCTACCAGACGCTGGCCGGTGCCTGGCCGATCGAGACCGCCCGTGTGCAGGACTTCGTGGCGAAGGCGGTCAAGGAGGCCAAGGTCCACACGTCCTGGGCCAGCCCGGACCCGGCCTACGACGCGGCGGTGCGCGACTTCGTCGCGGCCGTGCTCACCGACCAGGAGTTCATCGCCGGCCTGGAGCGGTTCGTGGCCGGCCACGAGCTGGTCCAGCGCGGCCGGTTCAGCTCGCTGGCCCAGGTGACGCTGCTGCTGACCTGCCCGGGTGTGCCCGACATCTACCAGGGCAGCGAGCTGTGGGATCTGTCCCTGGTCGACCCGGACAACCGGCGGCCGGTCGACTTCGCCGCCCGCGAGCGGCTGCTGGCCGAGCTGGCCCCGGCTCCGCCGGAGGAGGCACTGCGCCGGGCGGGCGAAGGCGGGCCGAAGCTGTGGCTCATACACCGGATCCTGCAGCACCGCCGCCGTCATCCCGACCCCTACGGACCGGAGTCCGGGTACCAGTCGCTGCCCGTCTCCGGGGCCAAGGCGGATCATGTGGTCGCCTTCGCCAGGGCCGGTGAGCTGGCCGTCGTGGTACCCCGGCTGCTGGTCAGGCTGGGCGGTACGGGCTGGGGCCACGGCGCCTGGGACGGCACGGCGGTCACCCTGCCCGGCGGGGACTGGGCCAACGTGCTCACCGGGGAGCAGGTGGGCGGCGGGGACATCGGCGTCGAGACGCTGCTGCGCCGGTTCCCGGTCGCGGTGCTGGGTAACAACGCCTGATGCACACATTCCGGGTCTGGGCACCGCTCCCCCAGCACGTCGACCTGGTACTGGGCGAGCGGCGGGCAGCGATGACGCAGGCGGCGGACGGCTGGTGGGAGCACACCGACCAGCAGACCGGGCCTGGCACCGGGTACGCGTTCAGCCTGGACGGCGGGCCGCCGCTGCCCGACCCGCGGTCCGCCTTTCAGGCCCGCGGTATGGACGGGCCGTCCCGGGTGGTCGACCACGCGGCGTTCGGCTGGACCGACGAGCACTGGCGGGGCGTGGCGCTGCCGGGCTCCGTGCTGTACGAGTGCCACGTGGGCACGTTCAGCGCGGCGGGGACCTTCGACGGGGTGATCGAGCACCTGGACCATCTGGCCGGGCTGGGCATCGACGCGATCGAGCTGATGCCGGTGGCCGAGTTCTCCGGCGATCGGGGCTGGGGCTACGACGGGGTCGACCTGTTCGCCCCGCACCACGCCTACGGCGGCCCGGACGGGCTCAAGCGGCTGGTGGACGCGGCGCATCGCCGCGGCATCGGCGTGCTGCTCGACGTGGTCTACAACCACCTCGGCCCGGCCGGGGACTACCTGCCCCGGTTCGGGCCGTACTTCTCCGGCCAGCGGACCAACTGGGGCGATGCGATCAACTTCGACGGGCCCGGCAGCGACGAGGTGCGCCGGTTCGCCGTGGACAACGCGCTGATGTGGCTGCGCGACTACCATATCGACGGGCTGCGGCTCGACGCGGTGCACGCGTTCGCCGACAGCTCGGCCACGCACATCTGCGAGCAGTTCGCCACCGAGGTGGCCGCGCTGGCCGCGCAGCTGAACCGGCCGCTGTTCCTGATCGCCGAGAGCGACCTGAACGCGCCCAGGTTCGTCCGCTCCCGTGAGGCCGGCGGCTACGGCCTGGACACGGCCTGGGCCGACGAGTGGCACCACGCCCTGCACGCGACGCTGACCGGCGAGGTGAGCGGCTACTACGAGGACTTCGGGCCGCTCGCGCTGCTGGCCAAGGCGCTGCGCCAGGCCTGGGTGTACGACGGGACCTACTCACCGCACCGGCGGCGCACCCACGGCCGCCCGCCGGCCGGGCTGGCCGGCAGCCAGTTCGTGGTCTTCACCCAGAACCACGACCAGGTCGGCAACCGCGCCGCCGGGGAGCGCAGCGGCGCGCTGATGAGCGAGGGCAGGCTGCGGGTCGCGGCGGCCCTGCTGCTCACCGCACCGTTCGTGCCCATGCTCTTCCAAGGGGAAGAATGGGGCGCCAGCACACCGTTCCAGTACTTCACCGGGCACGCCGACCTCACGCTGGGCCAGCAGGTCAGCGCCGGGCGGCGGCAGGAGTTCGCCGCCTTCGGCTGGGGCCCGGCCGACGTGCCCGACCCGCAGGACCCGGCCACGTTCGAGCGCTCCAAGCTGGACTGGGCCGAGCTCAGCGGGAACCGGCAGGCCAGCCTGCTGGCCTGGTACCGCGAGCTGATCGCACTGCGCCGCCGCACGCCGGAGTTCACCGATCCCCGGCTGGACCGGGTCAGGACGGACTACGATCAGCAGGCCGGCTGGCTGATACTGCGCCGTGGGCCGGTGGTGGTGGCCGCTAACCTCGGCACCGGGAACTGGACCTTCCCGGCCAGCCAGGAGGTGGTACTTCTCGCGGCGTCCGATTCCCGGGTCGGCCGCACGGAGTTCAATAGCGAAGAACAGGGCGTCGTCCTCCCCCCCGACACGGTCGCGATCCTGCGTTAAGCCCCTTTGTCATGATTACTGTGCGAAGGTGCCGTGGTGCCGGGTGGGTCCGATGGCACTGTTCGGTTACAAATAAAGAAATTAGAGAGGATCCAAGTTTCAGATGACGGAACCCCCCGAGATCTGGCCGGGCAACCCCTACCCCCTGGGGGCTGTCTATGACGGCGGCGGGACGAACTTTTCGCTGTTCTCGGAGGCCGCAGACGGAGTCGAGCTCTGCCTGTTCGGCGACGACGGCGAACGGCGGGTGGCGCTGACCGAGGTCGACGCCGCCTGCTGGCACGGCTACCTGGCCTCGGTGGCACCCGGCCAGCGCTACGGCTACCGGGTGCACGGGCCGTGGGCGCCGGAGCAGGGCAAGCGCTGCAACCCCGCCAAGCTGCTGCTCGACCCCTACGCCAAGGCCATCGAGGGCCAAGTCGCCTGGGGCCAGGCCTGCTTCCCCTACAACTTCGGCGACGAGAACTCGCGCAACGACGACGACAGCGCCCCGAACGTGCCGAGGTCGGTGGTGCACAACCCGTACTTCGACTGGGGCAACGACCGGCCGCCCGAGGTGCCGCTCAACGAGTCGGTCATCTACGAGGTGCACGTCAAGGGGTTCACCGCCCGGCACCCTGACATCCCGGAGTCACAGCGGGGCACATACGCCGGCCTGGCCCACCCGGCCGCCGTGGAGTACCTGACCAAGCTCGGCATCACGGTGGTCGAGCTGATGCCGGTGCACCAGTTCGTGCAGGACTCCTACCTGGTCGAGCGGGGGCTGCGGAACTACTGGGGCTACAACTCCATCGGCTTCCTGGCGCCACACAACGAGTACGCCTCCAGCGGCCAGCGGGGCGAGCAGGTCGCCGAGTTCAAGGCCATGGTCCGCACCCTGCACGAGGCAGGCATCGAGGTCATCCTCGACGTCGTCTACAACCACACGGCCGAGGGCAACCACCTGGGCCCCATGCTGTCGATGAAGGGCATCGACAACGCCGCCTACTACCGCCTGGTGGCGGAGGACCCCCGCTTCTATTACGACACCACCGGGACGGGCAACAGCCTCAACGTGGGCCACCCGCACACGCTGCAGCTCATCATGGACTCGCTGCGCTACTGGGTGACCGAGATGCACGTGGACGGCTTCAGGTTCGACCTGGCCGCCACCCTGGCCCGCCAGTTCCACGAGGTGGACCGGCTGTCCGCGTTCTTCGAGCTGATCCAGCAGGATCCGGTGGTCTCCCAGGTGAAGCTCATCGCCGAGCCATGGGACATCGGCGAGGGTGGCTACCAGGTGGGCAACTTCCCGGCCCTGTGGTCAGAATGGAACGGCAAGTACCGGGACACCGTCCGCGACTTCTGGCGGGGCGAGCCGGCCACCCTCGGCGAGTTCGCCTCCCGGCTCACCGGCAGCTCCGACCTGTACCAGGGCGGCAGCCGCTACCCGACGGCCAGCGTCAACTTCGTCACCGCGCACGACGGCTTCACCCTGCGCGACCTGGTCTCCTACAACGAGAAGCACAACGACGCCAACGGCGAGGGCGGCCAGGACGGGGAGAACTACAACCGGTCCTGGAACTGCGGCGCCGAGGGCGAGACCAGCGATCCGCAGATCCTGGCGCTGCGCGCCAGGCAGCAGCGCAACTTCCTGGCCACGCTGATGCTCTCGCAGGGCGTCACGATGCTGCTGGGCGGCGACGAGATCGGCCGGACCCAGCGCGGCAACAACAACGCCTACTGCCAGGACAACGAGATCTCCTGGTACGACTGGTCGGCGGTGGACACCGGCCTGCTCGCCTTCACCGGCAAGCTCATCGCGCTGCGCCGCGACCACCCGGTGCTGCGCCGCAAGCACTGGTTCCAGGGCCGTCCCATCCGGGGCACCCTCGACCTCGGCTGGTGCAAGCCGGACGGCACCGAGATGAACGACGAGGACTGGGACAGCGGCCGGGTCAACGCGGTCGGCGTCTTCCTCAACGGCGAGGCGATCACCGACCGGGACCGGCGCGGCCAGCCGGTGACCGACGACTCGTTCCTGCTGCTGTTCAACGCCCAGGCCGACACCATCGGCTGGACGCTGCCCATCCAGTGGGGCAAACGCTGGGAGGCGGTGCTCGACACCTCCGGTGCCGATCGGGAAGGTGACTCGGTCGACAGCGGCGTCGCGGTCGCGGTCGCGGGGCGGTCGCTGGTCGTGTTCCAGCGCATCGGCACCTTAATCTGAGCCCATTGAATGCGTTGTGCCCGCCGGGATGACCCGGCGGGCACAACGGTTATTGCCCCTGCGGATTACCGGGCTATTGGTGAACGGAGCCGCTTCAGGCTGCTACTCGCTAAAGGAGTATGCACCATCCCCCGTCGAGAGCTGCCTCCCCGACCGCTGCTGCCCACTCTTCCCAGGGCAGCCCGGCGATCCATCGCCCGGCCGCGGGTATGGATCTCCGGAAGGTCCAGAGGTATCTCAAGGCGACGGTCTGCCACACTGGCGAAGTCACCTTGCCAGAATCCGGACCCGTTCCAGGGGGATTGCTGGGCGAACTAGATGGCGCTGGCGGCGGACCGGTCATTCCCATGACGCCGGTCGGCCAGGCAACGCCGGTCGGCCAGGCAAGACCGGTGGGCCAGGCAACACCGGTTGCCCAAGCCATGTTGCCTGTCCCTGTGCTGCCGGTGGCCCCGGTGGTTCCGGTGGTTCCGGTGGTTCCGTTGCAGCCAGTCGGCCCTGCGTTGCCGGTGCCCCCAGTGCTGCCACTTGGCCCTGTAGTGCCAGTCGACCCGGAGCTGTTACTCGCTCCGGTGTTGCCAGTCGCTCCGGTGTTGCCAGTCGACCCGGTGTTGCCAGTCGACCCGGTGTTGCCAGTCGACCCGGTATTACCACCCGATCCCGTCTTACCAGTCGACCCGGTATTACCACCCGATCCGGTGTTACCAGTCGATCCCGTGTTCCCGCCTGATCCCGTGTTCCCGGTCGACCCGGTACTGCCGGTCGATCCGGTACTGCCGGTCGATCCGGTACTGCCGGTCGATCCGGTACTGCCGGTCGATCCGGTACTGCCGGTCGATCCGGTACTGCCGGTCGATCCGGTACTGCCGGTCGATCCG
>DASXMU010000157.1:0-18803 GCA_036495485.1 Streptosporangiaceae bacterium | reverse complement strand
GTGATCAGATGGAGGCTCAGCCCGATGTTGAGCACGATCAGGCTGGTCATGCCGCGGCAGTTCATGAGCACACCCAGGGATGCCGCCTCCTGCCAGTCCAGGCCGGTGGCGCGGGCCGCCGCCGCGCCGCCGACCAGCTTGCCCACGACGGCGGCGGCCAGGATGAGCGCGCACCAGCCCCACAGTTCGAGGTGGGTTCCGAGCAGGCCGATCTGGGTGCGCAGCCCGGTGTAGGCGAAGAACAGCGGCAGCAGCAGCGTGCTGGTCACGCTTTGCAGCCGTTCGGAGGCCTGCTCGACCGGTATTGAGCCTCGCGGCATGACCACGCCGAACATGAACGCGCCAAAGATCGGGTGAATGCCGATCGCGTCGGTGATCAGAGCGGACAGCATCACTCCGGCCAGGATGACCGGCAGCACCGCGGCATCGGGCAGCCGGCGGCGCTGGCCCTGCGCCGGGGTGAGCAGCACGGCCAGGAGCGGGCGGGCCTTCAGAACCATGGCCGCGAAGAAGCCCGCGGCGAGAGCCACCGTGACCGCCGCTCCCACCGGAGAGCCGCCGTGGACCAGGGCGAGCACCAGCGACAGCAGGCACCAGGCGGTGATGTCGTCGATCGCCGCACACGTCAGCGCGGTGGTGCCGAACTTGGTGCCGGTCAGGCGCCGGTCGGTGAGAACGCAGGCCAGGACGGGGAAGGCGGTGATGCTCATGGAGGTGGCCAGGAAGAGGGCGAACACGGTGTAGCTCTCGTGGGCGGGAGCGAGCACATGGTAGGCACCGAACGCGAGGCCGACCCCGCACAGCAGGGGCAGGGCGATCCCGGCGTTGCTGACCATCAGGGCGATCCGGCCGCGTTGCCGTACCAGGAGCAGGTTGAGCTCGTAGCCCACCAGGAACATGAAGAAGATCAGCCCGAACTGGGCCAGGACGTTGAGCATCGGCGCGATCTGAGTGGGAAACAGCCGGTGGAAGGCCTGCGGCCAGATGATCCCGAGCGCGGAGGGCCCGAGCAGGATTCCGGCCAGGATCTGCCCCATGACGGCGGGCTGCGACAGCTTGCGGAACGCCATCCCGGCCAGGTGGCAGGCCACCAGGATCAGCGGTACCGCGACCAGCAGGCCGGCGAATGGATCGTAGGCTGTGTGCCCGCTGACCGGACGGCCAGACCGGGCGTGGCCGCCGTGCCACAGCAGGGCCACCGTTATCGCGGCAGGAACGACGACCAGGCCCAGGTAGACCAGCACTGACCGGGACGGCGTGGCCGGGCCTGCCGGGCTCGCCGGGCCTGCCGGGCTCGCCGGGCCTGCCGGGCTTGCCGGGCCGGGTGCGCTGCGGCGGGCCGGGGGCGCGGTGGAGTCTGCGGTCAGCATGAGCGGGCTGCCTCCTGGTGGGGTGGAACGCTGGCTCAGCGGACCGTGGCGGGAACGCCCGCGCCGATCAGTGCCGTCAGATGCGCGGCCAGCAGGGCCGACCCCCGCTGGGTCAGCAGTGATTCGGGGTGGAACTGCATGGAGATGAAGCCGTCGCCCCGCAGCCCGTGCACGGCGCCGGTTGCCGGATCCCGGCTCACCTCGACCGGTCCGCACGGGCCGGCGGCCGGCCGGGAGCCGGTGTCGCTGTGGGCGACGAACGTGTTGTAGAAGCCGACCGTCTCGGTCTGCCCGAAGAAGTCGATGGTGCGCTGTGTTCCCTGATGGGGGGAGGCCAGGCGGATCAGCGGAAGGCCGGCCACGCCACTGAGCACCTGATGGCCCAGGCAGATGGACATGAACGGGATGCCGCGGGCCAGTAGCTGACGGGTGATGGCGTACAGGGTGGCGATCCGGGGGTCGGACAGGTCCCGGGGGTCACCCGGCCCGGGCCCGACGACGGCCAGATCCGTGCCGGGGATAAGTGCGCTGGAGCCGGTGAACCTGTGGTACGGCGCGACGGTGACGCTGAGTCCCAGCGCCCGCAGGTGCTGATCCAGCATGGCCGTGAAGGTGTCCTCGGCGTCCACGATGAACACCCGGAGTCCGGCCAGCCCCTGAGCCGCCCGGTTGCGCAGCCCCGGCGGGGTGAACCAGAACGGGGCGAGCGCGGAGTTGCGCCCGGTCAGTGCGGTGCCGATCTCGGGAAGGTCGGCGATCCGCGGCTGGCTGGTGCCGTCCGCTGCGGGCCTGCGGCGGCCGATGCCCAGGGCGGCGAGCAGCCCCGCGGTCTTGGCCCGCGTTTCGGCGACCTCCGAGTCGGGGTCGGAGAGGCGGACCAGGGTCGCCCCCACCCCGATCCGCAGCCGTCCGGCCGCGTTGATGTCGGCGGTGCGGATGACGATCGCTGAGTCGATGGTGGCGGCCCCGGCGGGGTCGGTGCCCAGCAGCGCGATGACGCCGCTGTAATAGCCCCGGCCGCCCGGCTCGCGGCGGGCGATCACCCGGCACGCGTTCTGCACCGGGCTGCCGGTGACCGTCGGCGCGGGCAGCGTCTCACGCAGCACGTCCCTGACGTCCAGAGTGGAGCGCCCTTCGATGAGGTACTCGGTGTGGGCGAGCTGCGCCATTTCCTTCAGGAACGGCCCGACGACCCGGCCGCCGCTGGAGCACACCCGGGCCATCATCTTGAGTTCCTCGTCGACCACCATGCAGAGCTCTTCGGTCTCCTTCGGGTCGGCCAGGAACCGCAGGACGTCCTCGGTCCGCGGGCCGCCTTCGGGATAGCGGCACGTCCCGCTGATGGGGTTCATCACCGCGACGCCCTCGTGCAGGCTGACGTGCCGCTCGGGCGAGGCGCCGATGAAGGTGCGTTCTCCGGTGTGGAACAGGAACGTCCAGTACGCACCCGTCTCGCTGAGCAGCAGCCGCCGGTAGATGGCGAAGGCGGCCCGGGCCGAGTACCCGTGGATGGTGGCCATGAAGGACCGTTCGATCACGAAGTTGGAGCCGGCGCCGGTGCCGATCTCCTCGGCCAGCACGCCGCGGACCAGATCCGCGTACGTCTCGTCGTCGATGTCGAAGCCGTCATCGGCCAGCACGACGGGGACGTCCTCGATCTGTGCGGTCACCTCGGCGACGGGTATCCGGGCCTGCTGCCGCACGGTCATGGCCAGAATCGGCGCGCCGTCGTCCTGGCAGTCGAACCCCCGCTCGGTGATCTGCCGGTACGGGATGATCGCGAGTGCCTCGTGCGTGGGCCCGGCGGGCCGGTCCTGGCGGCCGGCCGGCAGGTCGGCGAGGGCGTGCCGCTGCGTCACCTCGCCCGCCAGCACATCGATCAGGCCGGCGCCGTCCGGGGCCAGCGGCCGGTGGATGAGCGCGAAGGCGGTGTGCTGGCCAGCCAGCAGGCTGGCCAGGTCCAGGGACGGCCCGTTGCCGGTCATAGCCCTGCTCCTGTCGCCCCGTCACGGCCGCAGACCTGGTCGAGCACTGCTCCCACGCTGGGCGGGACGCCGCTGCCCTGCCAGGCCACGTGCTGGTCGGGCCGGACCAGGACGAGGTCGCATGACCAGCGGTGGCGGATGGCCGCGTCGTCGCAGCCGACCCGGGCGAGCGGGATGCCGCGCTGCGCGGCCTCCTTGACGAACGTCTCTCCCTCGCCGGTCCCGGACAGGTCCACGAGGGTGAAGCCGGTGCCGAGAAGCTGGTAGAGCGGGGTGCCGTCCAGCGCGATGGAGGGAACCCGGCCGCCGGGCCAGGGCACCGGCGTGACCTCACCCCAGTGCCAGGGCGGCGGGCCTGCGGCGGCGTCGGCCGCGCTTACCACCGAAGAGCCGCTGTACCGGTAGCCGAAGTGGATCCCGACGTTGTCGAGCTGGTACACCTCCTGCTGGAGGAAGCCGGCCAGCACCTCGCGGGCCGTGCCGATGGCGGCGAGCCGGGCGAAGCGCTGCCAGGCCTCCATCAGGTTGGCGCACATCTCCCGGTTGAACAGGGCGACCGGGCGGCGCTCCGGCTGGTAGCTGTCCAGCAGCCCGGGCCCGCCCCAGCCGGCTGTCACGGCGGCCAGTTTCCAGCCGAGGTCGACGGCATCCGCGATGCCGGTGTTCGCCCCGTGACCGCCGACCGGGTAGAACTGGTGGGCCGCGTCACCGGCGAGGAACACCGGCCCCGCCCGGTAGGCCTCGGCTACCGCCAGCGTGCCCCGCCAGTGACTGACGTCGAGCAGCTCGTCGATGGCGAACGTGCCGCCGAACTTGTCCCACATCACGGCGACCGGGTCCTCGGGCTGCTGGCCATCCTTCACCAGGAAGCTGGCGGTCCAGGTGTGCGCGCCGTCGCGCGAGACCAGGTTCAGCCCCCGGGTCGTGGTGGTCAGGAAGGCAGGCCCGTAGCGGCGCAGCGCTGGATCGGCGCTGGTGAAGTACAGCGAGCAGTGCTGGGTCGGCGGCCCGGTCGCCTGGACCGCGATGCCGGCCGCTTCGCGGACCGTGCTGGCCGCCCCATCGCAGGCCACGAGGTACCGGCCGGTGACCGAGTCGGTGCCGCGCGGGCCCGCGACGCTGACGGTCACACCGGCCCCGGCGGGCGTGTAACCCGTGACGCGGCACCCCTGCCTCAGCTCGATCAGCGGATGCTCGCTGGCCGCCCGCCGCAGCACCTGCTCGAGCAGTGAGCCCTGCACCCGCTGGTAAGCCTGGTCCGGCATCGTTCCGTCGGTGGTTTCCGCGTTGCGGCGGGAGACGTCCGCGACCGACGGGTAGCGCCAGACCGTGACCGGCGGCTCCGCCGCCCCACGGCTGAAGACGAAGTTGGTGGGCTGGTCCGCGGCCACCCCGCGGGACCGGATTTCCGCGCTGAGGCCCAGCCGGCCGAGAAGCTCCATGCTCCGGCCGTTGACGTAGTCCATCTTCGGGAACCTGGGCGGCTTGGCTGACTTCTCCAGCACCACGCTCGGGGTGCCGTGGCGGGCGAGCTCCAGAGCCAGTGCCGAGCCCACCGGACCCGCGCCCACCACCACAACGGGGGTGTCAAAGGTGTGAGTGCTCACGGTGATGGCTCCTCAATGTTCAGCGGGGTCGTGGACCGGGGATTCTGCCAACTCCACGAGCATCGGACCAGCGCGCCGGCAGCACATCACGTCTTCGCGTGATCTGGCGTGGGGTGTCCTGGCGGGCGGGTCCTGACGGCGTCAGGCCGCACCGGCACGTGGCCGGTGCGGCCTTTGGCTGCGCCTATCGGGTGGTCGTGCCGGGAGTTTGCGCCTACGCCTAGCGGCCTGCCAGCACGGCTTCGGCTTCGGCGTCCTGGTGGTCGAATCGGCGGGTCAGCTCGACCCGGTTGTTGACACCGAACTTCGAGAAGATGTGCCGCAGATGGCTGTCCACCGTGTGTGGCGACAGGTACAGCCGCGTGGCGATCTCCCGGTTGGTCAGGCCTTCGGTAACAAGCTGCGCCACCGGCAGCTCCGACTGGGTGAGCTTGGGACAGAGAGCCGGGTTGCTGCGGTTCGCCCGTGGCTCGCGTTGCGGGCCGTAGTCCCGGAGCAGCCGCTGCGCCGTAGCGGCGTGATACTGCGCCCCCGCCTTGATATAGAGGTCAAGCGCCTCCTCCAGGTGGCTCACGGCGCCCCGCCGGTAGCCCGCCTCGTGCTCGGCGCAGGCCGTGTCCTGCAGCGCAGCGGCCCTGGCCAGGGGACGGGGGCTGCTGGCTAGGCGCTGCAGCGCCAGCTGGAGGGTCTCCAGATCCCCGTTGTGCAGGCCGGCCGCGTGCTTCGCCGCCCCGGCCAGGGATGGGACACGGGGGTTCAGCTCCGCCAGCCGGTTCAGTGCGTCGATGATCGCCCCGGCTGGAACCGTGGCGCCGGCCCGCTGGGCAATCTTCAGCAGCGCCGGGCCTGCCGCCGGGGCGGCGGTGAGGACCGGGCGTTCCCTGAGTGCTTCGATGAGTGGCATCGCCGTCTTCAGCGCCAGCTTGTGCTCGCCGATGGCGTCCTGGTAGAAGGCCAGCGGCCAGCGCAGGTCCAGCGCACTGCCCTCGGTCCGGTGGGCCAGGCGTCCCGCGTAGCGCCCGGCGGCAGCCAGATCGCCCCGGTGCACGGCCACCTCGAGCAGCAGGGCGAGCGAGGGCAGGCTGAGCTGCGGTACGTTCAGCCGCTCCGCGCTCTCCAGCGCCTTCTGCGCCTCGTCCGCCGCCTGGGCCAGCAGTCCCTGGGCACGGTGCAGTTCGGCTGCACGGTAATGACACATCGGTGTCGACCAGGCGGCCGCGGGCAGGAGCGCGTGGCCGCGTCCCCTGGTGCAGCTGGCTTCGGCTTCCTCGAACCGGTCAGCGGCGGCCAGAACGGGGGTGAGCCAGAACTGCGGATGGCTCAGGCCGGCTGTGTCCGCCGCCGCGGCGGCGGCTTCCACGGCGGCCTGCGTCCAGCGGATCGCTGTGTCGAGCTCTCCCTGGTCATAGGCTGCCGCGCCGCGGGCCACGTTCCCGAACACCACGGCCGGGTGTTCCCCGATGACCCCGGCCCGGATAGCCGCTTCGGCTCCGGCCCGGTCGGCTCCGGCGCTCTTCCCCGCACAGACCCGGCTGTACTCCTGAATGACCATGAACTGTGTGCGGATCGGATCCAGGACACCGGTGGGCGGCCCGGCCGGTGCCCCATTGCGGTAGCAGCCGATGCGCGCGGCAAGCTGGTTCGTGGTGTCCCGCAGCCGCCGGGCCGCTGGCCGGCACGCCTCGCCTGCCTTGCAGACAGGCCGGCCAGCGCTTTCGGCGGGCACCTGGTTCAGTGGGCCGTCCGCAGACTGGGCCTTGATCGCCCCCATCGACGCGGCGGCCTCCCGGTACAAAGCGATCTTGATCGGCTCGCACATGGTGCTGTGCACCGCTTCGCGGATCAGGTCGTGGTTGAACCACAGTTTGCCGCCGTCCGCGGCGAGGATTCCGGCCTGGACCGCTTCCCTGGCGATCGGCAGCAGCTCAACCGTGCCGCGGCTGAGCAGTCCGGCGGCTTCGTGCACTGTGAACGGGCGGTTCAGGATCGCGCCGGCATCCAGGAGTCCGCGCATGTCGGCGGACAGGTCCTGATACCGCAGCACGACCGCGTCAAGAAACGGTGCCGGCAAGCTCCCGGGCAGCACCGTCCCGTTGCCGTCCGCCACGGCGAGCTGGCCGCTGTCGCGAAGCGTGCTGAAAAGCAGTTGCAGAAGGAACGGATTGCCCGAGGCGCGGCCAGCAAGGGCGAGCGTTGCCGCGTCCGGCACCGCACCGAGCGCTTCAGCGCACAGTTCCGCGACCGCGCCGTCGCCGAGCGGCCCGAGTTCTATCCGGTGCGCTCCCTCCGTCACCAGCTGGTCGACAATGGCTGCCGCCGGGCAGAGCGGAGCCCGCGGGCTGAGCGTGAGAATCCAGAAAACCGGTTCGGCGGCCAGTTCGGGGACCAGCGTCCGCAACGCCAGCGCGGTGAACTCGTCCGCCCAATGGGCGTCATCGATAGCGACATACAAAGGGCGATTATGAACGTGCGTCTCGATCAGCTCCCGGATCCGGTCGACAAGCCAGAACCGGTCATTGCCGTGCCCCCCGAGCGTGGCCGAGTCGACTCCGGCGAGCCCCCCGCGGCGCAGTCCCGACAGCAGTGTGCTCAGCGGAGCCACCCGGTCCAGTTCGGTTGCCCGGCAGTTCGCGATGGTCATCCCGAGAGCCTGAGCTTCGCTGGTCGCCGCCTGGAGCAGGCGGCTCTTCCCGACGCCGGCGGTGCCTTCGATCACCACGCACTGGCTGGAGCCAGCCCGTGCGCGCAAAAGAAGATTGCGGATCTCCGCCAGCGTGATCTGTCTACCCATCAGTTGCTTACTGTTCGAATACATCGTTTTCCTCCGTGTGACAGCCCTGCAAAAGTGGAGTACGGGACGTTTAGCCAAATTATTACTTATGCCGTATATAAGGTGTTAATTTTCACTGCGGCAGAGCGTGCGGGATCATTCACTCCCGGTAGAGAGCTGGGCTGTGATCAGCGCGGGGCGCTGCGCAACTGGCCGTGCTGGAGCCCAGCCGCGGCCCCGGCGCTGGGAGCGGCTTCCGGTCCACCGCGTGGCGGGCGCCGCAGTGGAAGATCGGGAATGATCAGCGTGATGGCAACCAGCAGCAGCCCGCAGCCTCCAGCCACCGCGAAGACGGTGTGCAGCGCGTCTGCAAAGCTGGTGAGCGAGCCATGCGGGGCGCCACCTGCCTGGCCCGGCAGCGACGTGACCGGGCTCGCGGCGGCCCCGTGGCCGGCCTGCGATCGGAGCCCGGCGGTCAGGATCGTTCCGAGGATGGCGACGCCGAACGACGCGCCGAGTTGCCTGAGAAAGGCACCGGTGGCAGTGCCCGCGCCCAGGTCGGGCGGCGGCAGTTCGGCCTGAACCACGAGGACCAGCGGCTGGACACACAGCCCCAGCCCGGCCCCGGTGACGGCCATCATCGCGTAGATCCAGGACAGGGGCGTGTGCTGGCTGAGGCCGGTTCCCGCCAGCACGCCCGCAGCCGTGAGCACTGCCCCGGCGACGATGAACCACTTGTACCGGCCCGTCCGGCTGATCGCCCAGCCGGCCGCGACCGACACCAGCGTGAGCGTGCCCATCAGCGGCAGCAGCATGAGGCCTGAGACCGTGGGTGAGCGCCCTTGCTCCAGCTGCAGGTACACGGGAAGGTAGACGATCGAGCCGAACATGACGATGCCCAGCAGGAACGCGGCGGATCCGCCCACCCAGAAGGACCGGATACGCAGCAGCCGGATGGGAAGCAGCGGTGTCCGCGCCCCAAGCTCGGCCCGCACCAGCAGCGCCAGCATCACCGCGGCGAAGACGAGCGCGCCGGTGACGTGCGGGTCGCCCCAGGAATACTGACCGCCGCCCCAGGACGCGGCGAGCACCAGCCCGGCGGTGCCCGCCACCAGGAACACGCAGCCGCGCAGGTCGACCCGGCCCGTCCCGGCCGGGCGTGGCAGCGCGCGCAGGCCCCATGCCACTGCGGCGAGTGCCGCCAGCCCGAGCGGGATGTTCAGGAAAAAGATCCAGCGCCAGCCGTGTTCGGCCAGGTAGCCGCCAAGCAGGGGGCCGGCCAGACTGGCCACTCCAAAGATTGCCCCGAACGAGCCCTGCCTGCGGCCGCGCTCGGCTGGCGGCACGATCTGCGACACGATCGTGAAGGCGAGCACTACCAGCCCGCCGGCCCCGATGCCCTGGACGCCGCGGGCCAGGATCAGCTCGAGTATGGTCTGCGAAACCCCGCACAGCACCGAGCCGGCGACGAAGGTGCCGATGGCGAACATCAGCACCGGGCGCCGTCCGCGCAGGTCGCCGATCCTGCCGTACAGCGGCATCGCCGCCGTTCCGGTAAGCAGGTAGGCGGTGATCACCCAGGGGTAGCGGTCCAGCCCGCCGAGGTCGCTCACCACGGTCGGCATAGCGGTGGCCAGGATGTTCTGGTCCAGTGCCGCCAGCAGCACCGTGATCATGAGAGCGCCGATCACGACCTGAACCTGCCGCTTCCCCAGCGGGACGGGCCGGGGTCCGGGCGGACCCGGGTGAGTTGCCATCGTTCCTCCTGACGGCCGGGGGTGCCTGACGGAGTCGTGCGGAAGTGCGGCGGATGGATCCGGACGTGTCAGCGGGCGGACGTGCCCGCCCGCGGCAGGCCGGTAATCACGATCGCGGCGACCAGCAGGTGGATCAGGCCGAGCACCAGGCGGTTGCCCGTGCTCACGCCGTGCCCGCTGAATGGGCCGCCCAGGGAGAGCAGCACGAATACGACGGCTACCGTCGTCCAGATGCCCCGGGCACGTGTGGTGGCGTGCTCGAGACCGGCGAGCAGGGCCCAGCCGGCTAGCGAGGCGATGAGGCTGACGCCGATCACGAAGCCGGCGTTGAGGGGGGTCGTCGCCCTCGAACCGAAGCCCGGCTGCCTGAGGTGCATGCCGGCCAGCTCGGCTATCCCCCAGACGATGACAGCGGCGGCTACGGCGGCGGCCACCGTAAGCAGGCGTGCCTTGCGCCGGGAGCCGGATTCGGACTTGGCGGCGGTGGCGGTTGCGGTGGTAACGGACATGATGGTTCTCCTTGGGGTAGTGAGGATGCGTCAGGAGACGTGGTTGAGGGTCAGGTCGAGGGTGATGGCCAGGGTGCGGGCGATCATCAGGTTGGGCATCTTGGTCAGCCCGGCCGCCCTGCGGTCCACCACGCCGGTCGCGCGGACCGAGGCGACGTCGCCGGAGACGTTGACGATCTCCGCCGCCAGCTCAACCGGCGCTGCCGTGCCCTTGACCACGAGGTTGCCGTCGACGGTCCAGCCGTCCGGGGCCGGGCCGGCCCCGGCCGCGGTCGCCGAGTAGGTGAGGGTCGGGTACGAGGCCGCGTCGAGGAACTTGGCGCCCTGCACGTCGGCGTCACGCTTCGCGTGGCTGGTGTTGAAGCCACCCGCGTCCAGGGCGGCCGAGATCGCGCTCACCGAGCCGTCCGCTTCGACCTTGACGGTGGCGCTGACGATCGGGATCGTCCCTGTCACCTTGCCCGCCATGCTTCGCACGACGAACGATGCGCTGCTCCGGTTGGGGTCAAGCGTCCAGGTACCAGGACGGATCGAGCGCTGGAGTGATGTTGAAGCCATGATCTGCTAGTCCTTTCCAGAGGGTGACTCCCGGTAGGCCAGGAACACAGGGCTCAGAATAGAGGTAAAAATCAACTATGACAAGAGTCAATTGTTTTTCTCAAATATGATGGAACACCTGCTACACTCAGCCCATGGCAGTGTGGAGGAACGATGAAGGGGCCCTGGACCCAGGCCTCGCGGGTGAACTCGCCCGCCAGCTCATGGCCGTCTCGCTGTGGACGGCGCGGCACCACGACCCGCTGTTCGAGCGGCTGGGACTGTCCGCGCCGACCGCGCGGGCCCTGCTCCAGCTTCCGCCTGACGACGCGGTGCCGACCCGTTACCTCGCCGGGCGGCTGAAGGTCGACCCATCCAACGTCACCGGCGTCGTCGACCGGCTGGAGAATGCCGGGCTGCTGGAGCGAGGAGCTGGAGCGGGAGACCGCAGGGTCAAGACGCTCGCCCTCACCCCGGCCGGGCGGCAGCTGCGTGAGGACATGTACGCGGCCCTCGCCGCCGAGATGCCCGCGTTCAGCGGCCTCACCGACGCCGAGCTGGACTTGCTGCTCAGGCTTCTGAACAAGGCGTGGGCAGCGTGCATGGAATACGACTCATCCGAGCCGGGGCGCGCGGCCACGCGCGCCGCGCTGATCTGAAACCCCACTCCCCGGAGGAACCATGTCTGTGTTCACCGACGCTGAGCTTGCTTTCCTGCAAGGAGAACGGCACCTGGCCAGGCTCGCCACCGTAGGCCCCGACGGCATGCCGCACATCGCCCCGGTCGGCTGGTCGCTGGACGAGAAGGCCACAGTCGTGCAGATCGGCGGGATCGACCTGACCGCCACCAAGAAGTTCCGTGACGTCGCCCGCACCGGGCGGGCGGCGGTGGTCATCGACGACGTCCTGCCGCCGTTCCGGCCGCGCGGGGTCGAGGTCCGTGGCCATGCTGTCGCCCAGAGCGAGCCCGAGGCGCTGATCATCATTCACCCCGAGCGGATCGTCAGCTGGGGGCTCGAGGGTGCGCCCCGCAGCGCCCGGGACGTCGGCTGACGCTGCCGTCAAATCCCCGGGCCCGGTCACCGGGCCCGGGGATTTTGATGTCGCCGGGTTTGAACGTGGCCGGGATTTGGACGCGGCCGGGACCCCAGCGTTGCCGGCCGTTGCCTGCCCTGCTGGGACATGCAGTCCCCCCGCCCGCCCGGAGGTAGCGGGCGGGAGGACCAGCCGGGGAAGGCTCAGTGAGTGTCCAGGGCCGATGGGATGTTGTGGTTGAACCGGAAGAGGTTGTCCGGATCGTAGTTCCGCTTGGTGGTGGCCAGCCGCCGCAGGGCGGCGGGGGCGAACGCGGCGCGGACCCGCTCGGGCACGGCGTCGGCCGTGCCGAGGAAGTTCAGGCTGGCGGCGCCGCTGGTCCAGGGCTGCATCCGGTCCAGGATCTCCTGGGCCACGGGCTCGACCGGGATTCCGCCGGTACCACCCGGCACCCCGGCCAGGTAGAGCTGGAACGCCGCGTCCCGGCCGGGCACGGCATTGGGCACCTCGGGATCACGGCTCAGGGCGCCGCCCAGATGCCTCAGCTCGACCAGCCGCAACGGGCAGACGCTGTCCGGCCCGGCCAGATCGATCAGCACATCCGCCGCATCCTCGTCGAGTTCGCGCAGCCGTGCCCCCCGCTCGTGGACCGCCAGCGGCTCGGGTGGATCGTTGTGGATGGTCCCCGCGGCGGAGTAGGGCATGTCGCGCACCGTGTCGAGCACCGGCACCGCCACCGTGCGCAGCGGGGCGATGAGACGCTCGCCCGCGGCCGCGGGCCCGTTGAAGGCGAATCGCAGATGGACGGTGGACCGCCCGCGCAACGGCTCCGGGATCTCGCGATCCCAGGGAAACCGGGTGAGGGCAAAGGATGAGGTCATGCCGTCGGGCACATCCCGGGCCCAGCGCCGGTAGGCGTGCAGGGCCGCGCGGGCCGAACCGCCAGGGAGGTAGAGGCCGCCACCGAAGATGCGGGAGACCCTGACCAGCCCGATCTCCAGCGAGGTCACCACGCCGAAGTTGCCCTTGCCACCGCGCAGCGCCCAGAACAGGTCGGCGTACTGACCCGGGTGGGCGGTGCGCAGGGTGCCGCTGGCCGTAACCACGTCAATGCTCCGCACGTGGTCGGCGGCGTAGCCGAAGGCGCGTCCGAGCAGGCTCAGCCCGCCGCCGAGGGTGTACCCGACCGCCCCGGTCTCCGGGGCCGACCCGCTCAGCGGCGCCAGGCCGAACGGGGCCGCTTCGTGGATGACCCGCGACCACCGCACACCCGCTTCGATTCTGGCCACGCCGGTGTAGGGGTCGATCCGCACCCCCTGCATCCGGCGGGTGGTGATCAGCACCGCTCCGTCGGCCGGCAGCGAGGCTCCGTGCCCGGTGCTGAGCACCGCGACCGCAAGCCCCTGCCGGCCCGCGTAGCCGACGGCGGCCATCACATCGGCCGGGCCGGTCGCCTCGACGATCACGGCGGGCCGGTGATCGATCGCCAGGTTGTGGCCGCGGCGTTCTGCGTCGTATCCCGGACTGCCCGGCAGGTGGACGGGCCCGGCCGAGGCGGCCTCGAGCTCGCTCACGCCGGCCTCGGATTCGCTCACGCCGGCCTCGGGTTCGCTCACGCCGGCCGGGAGCGGGGCGGGCCCTCTCCCCTCGGGCGGGGAGTGGGCGCCGGCCCCGTTCGGGGCGGGCGGGATAAGCACGCTGGAGATTCCAGGCATGGTGGCGGTCCTCACTGTGTCTGTGCAGAGGCGCTTGCGGAAGGTCGCAGGGTCAGCCCGGGACCAGGACCGCGTCCCTGGCCATCCCGGCCCGCTCCGCCCGGTCGAGCTCCGGGTAGACCGGGCATTCGGTCACCGGCTCGTACGGGTCGAAGGTGTCCCACTGCGGCTGGCTGCGCAGGTACCGGGTGAAAGCGTTGGTGTCGCTCCAGAAGTCCCCGCTGAGGACCCGCGCGAAGTGCGAGTCCGCCTCCACGGAGAAGCCCCGCTGCCGCAGGTAGGCGCCCAGCTTGTAGCCGGATTCGTAGTAGGCGGAGATCAGCCGGGTGTAGGAGTCGTAGCCGGTCTTGTAGAAGTTGGAGTAGGCGAGCCGCTGCTCACGCTCCGTCTGCGGTGCGGTGAGGATCCGGTTCAGCGTACGGCCCGCTTCCCGGCCGCTGGCCAGGGCGAGGAACGTGCCGCCGGAGAAGATGGGGTCGATGAAGTTCCCCGCATCGCCCGCCATCATCCAGCCCGCGCCGGTGACGGTGTTGGAGTAGTAGCAGTAGTCGGTCTCGACCCGGACGTCCTGGCGCGCCGTGGCGCCGGTCAGCCGCTGCAGGACGCGGGGCGCACGGGCCAGATGCAGGTCCAGCGCCGTCTCGGGGTCCCCGATGGCCCGCAGCGTGTCGCGCGACATGACGGCGCCGACGCTGATGATGGTCGGCCAGATCGGGATGGCCCAGATCCAGCCGTCCGGGTGACCCGCGACCTGGATGTCAAACGGCACACCCGGATTGTGCCGCTCGTCGAGCCCGTCGTAGTGCCGGAACACGGCGACGTTCCGCAGCCAGGAGATCTCCTTCCTGGTGCGGAAGTGCTGCGCGGCCTTGCTGGCCCGCCCGCCGCAGTCCAGCACCCAGGAGGCGTGTACCGTGCCCTGCTCGCCATCGATCTCGTAGCGGACTCCGCTGATCCGGCCGTCCGGCTCGGTGATCAGCTCATGGACGACGGCGTTCTGCACGAGGATGGCCCCACGGCTGACCGCGGACGTGGCCAGGAAGTGGTCGAAGTGCGAGCGCTCCACCTGGAAGGTCGTCGGGAACCGGCCCGGTCCCTGATCGGCGAAGTTGGTCCGCCGGAAGTCACCGTTGGGGAAGATGAACTCCGCCCCGGTCTTGACCGGATATCCCTGCGCCTTGGCCTCGTCGTACAGCCCGGCCTGCCGGAGAATCTCCGCCGTGTAGCAGAGCTGTGATTCGCCGATGTGGAACCGCGGCAGCGAACGCCGCTCGAGGATCAGCACCGAACGGCCTGCCTCGGCGAGCGTGAGCGCGGCGATCGACCCGGCGGGGCCCGCACCGATCACGACGACATCGACCGACGCGGGAAGCTGACCCGGGCGGTCTGCATGGGAGGCGGTCATCGTCCCTGCTCCCCCATCCCGTCCAGGTAAAGAGTGTAAAAATGGGTTTCCGGGCTGGCTGGGTCGATGTGCATTTCACCACGCACACCGCGGTAAAGGCCAGTGCCACCGGTGATAGCGGCGAAGAACGGGGGCGGCGGGAAAACCTCTTCGACGAAGGTCTGAAAGGCGATCGTCCCATCCGGCAGATTCATGCTCACATTGCAGACGATGTGGCTGTGGCCATCCTCGAGCCGCACGACGGTGCAGGCACCGCCGTCGAAGCCGACAACCTCGCCGTCGAGGGAGAGTTCATGGGTGAAGACGCTACGATCGCCCAGGTTCACGTCCTCCCCGCCGTTCTTGTAGACCTCGCGCCGTACTGGGCGGGCGACCAATTTGATGACTTTCTGTTCGATCACCGACATGAATCCTCCACTCTGCTGGGACGGCTTTCCAGGATCGTGTCATCACAGCGGAGAACCGGCATCACGCGTTCTCGTATGAGCCGGTAGCCTTCGTGGCTGGTTCAGCCGGTCAAGATGAGCCGGTATAGCGCGAAGACGTGATAACCGGCTGTTACTCCCACTCGATGGTGGCGGGGGGCTTGCTGGTGATGTCCAGGACGACGCGGTTGACCTCGGGGACCTCGTTGGTGATGCGGGTGGAGATCCTGGCCAGGACGTCGTCGGGGAGGCGGGCCCAGTCGGCGGTCATGGCGTCTTCGCTGGCGACCGGGCGCAGCACCACGGGGTGCCCGTAGCTGCGGCCGTCGCCCTGGACGCCCACGGAGCGGACGTCGGCCAGGAGCACGACGGGGCACTGCCAGATGTCGCGGTCCAGGCCCGCGGCGGACATTTCGGCGCGGGCTATGGCGTCCGCGGTGCGGAGGACGCTGAGCCGGCCGGCGGTTATCTCGCCGATGATCCTGATGCCGAGGCCCGGGCCGGGGAACGGCTGGCGCCAGACGATCTCGGCGGGCAGGCCCAGCTCGGTGCCGATCTGCCGCACCTCGTCCTTGAAGAGCTGGCGCAGCGGCTCGACCAGGCGGAACTTCAGGTCCTCGGGGAGGCCGCCGACGTTGTGGTGAGACTTGATGCTGGCCGCGCCGGTGCCGCCGCCCGATTCGACGACGTCGGGGTAGAGCGTGCCCTGGACGAGGAACTCCACGGACTCACCGCGGCTGCCAGCGTCGGCCGTGATGTCCCTGGCCGCGGCCTCGAAGGCGCGGATGAACTCGCGGCCGATGACCTTGCGCTTGGCCTCGGGGTCGGTCACGCCGGACAGCGCGTGCAGGAAGTCCCCGGCCGCGTCCACCGCCTGCAGCTCGACCCCGGTAGCGGCGACGAAGTCGCGGCGGACCTGCTCTGCCTCGCCCTCGCGCAGCAGGCCGTGGTCGACGAACACGCAGGTCAGCCTTTGGCCGATGGCCCGCTGGACGAGGGCGGCGGCGACCGCCGAGTCGACCCCGCCGGACAGGCCGCAGATCGCCCGGCCGCCGCCGACCTGCTCGCGGACGCGCTGGATCTGCTCATCGATGACGCCCCGGGTCGTCCAGGTGGGGCGGCAGCCCGCGGCCCGCAGGAACCGGCGCAGGATCTCGGTGCCATGCCTGGTGTGGGCGACCTCGGGATGGAACTGCACACCGAACAGGGCGCGGGCTGGGTCCTCCATGGCGGCGACCGGGGTGCCCGCGGTGTGCGCCGTGACGGCGAATCCCGGCGGCGGGGTCACGGCCGTGTCGCCATGGGACATCCAGACGAGCTGGTGCTCCGGCAGGCCGCCGAGCAGGGTGCCGCCTGACGGCACGTCGAGGCCGGTAGCGCCGTACTCGCCGGATTCGGTGTGCTCAACGGTCCCGCCGAGCCCGGCCACCAGGAGCTGGAATCCGTAGCAGATGCCGAGCAGCGGGATCCCGGCCGCCAGCAGCCCTGCCGGTGCCGGTGGGGCGGCGGGGGCGTAGACCGAGGACGGGCCGCCGGACAGGATGATCGCCTTCGGGTTCTTCGCCAGCATCGCGGCCGTGGGCATGGTGCTGGGCACGATCTCCGAGTAGACCTGGCATTCGCGCACGCGCCTGGCGATGAGCTGCGCGTACTGGGCGCCGAAGTCCACGACGAGCACGGTGTCGAAATCACCGGCGGCGGTCACGGCGTCACCTGCCTCTCTGGTCCAGATGGCGCCCTGGGGGCCACCAGGATCCGGGCGATGCGGCGACCGTCCAGTTCGGTGACGGTGAGCTTGTGGCCATTAGCGTCCACATCGTCTCCCTCGGCCGGGAGCCGCCCCAGCCGGGCGACCATATAGCCTGCCACGGTCTCATAGGGCCCCTCGGGCAGCACGATCCCGGTCTGCTCGGTGAAGTCGTCCAGGTTGAGCAGGCCATCCACCTCCAGCTCGCCGCTGCGCAACTGCCTGGCCTGGCCGCTCTCGGTGTCGTACTCGTCCCAGATGTCGCCGATCAGCTCCTCGACCAGGTCCTCCAGGGTGACGATGCCCGCCGTCCCACCGTACTCGTCCACCACGATGGCCAGGTGCGCCCGGTCGCGGCGCATCTCCGACAGCGCGGGCAGCACCGGCTTGGTGGTCGGCAGCTGCTTCACCGGCCTGGTCACGTCCTGGACCCGGGACGGATGCTCCCCGCCGGGGGGCACGAGCAGGTCCCTGACGTGCACGAAGCCGATCACGTCGTCGTAGCTGTCCTGGTACACGGGGAACCGCGAGTACGGCTCGTTGACCACCGCGGCCGCCGCATCGTCCAGCGGCATGTCCGCGGCCAGGAACTCCACCTCGGTCCTGGGGATCAGCACCTCGCGGATCTGGCGCTTGCCCGCGTCGAACACCTCGCCCACGATGTGCCGCTCGTCGGCGCTCAGCGCCTGGTGGCCGGCCACCAGGTCGCGCAGCTCTTCCTCGGTCATCACGTTCCGGCCCACCGCCGGGTCACCGCCGAGCAGCCGCACGACCAGGTTCACCGACTTGGCCAGCAGCCAGACCAGCGGCCTGGCCAGCACGCTGATCCGGTCCAGCAGCGGTGCGGCCAGCAGCGCCACCCGCTCGGCCCGCTGCAGCGCGATGCGCTTGGGCGCCAGCTCGCCGAGCACCAGGCTGAAGAACGAGATGGCGACGGTGACCGCGGCCAGCGACAGCGTGGCGGCGACCGCCTCGGACAGGCCCTGGTGCAGCATCCAGGTGCGCAGGTCGCTGGCCAGGGTGGCGGCGCCGAAGGTGCCGGACAGCAGGGTGGCGATGGTGACGCCGATCTGCACCGAAGACAGGAAACGCTGCGGGTCCTCGGCCAGCCTGGCGGCCTTCTGGCCGCGCTTGCCGCGCTGGCTGATCGCCCGGACCTGACCTTCGCGCAGCGAGACCAAAGCCATCTCGGCGGCCGCGAAAAACCCGCCGACCAGCACGATCAGCAGGACCACGAGGATGTCCCACGGGACCTGGCTCACGAGAAGTTCCCTGATATCGGCGGGCGCCCAGAGGGGCGGACGGCCCGGCCCCCGGCGTGCGTCCGCACAGTCTACGCAGCCCGCGGGCACACCCGCGAGCAACTCGTGAGCGGGCTCGGGTAGTGTCCTGGCCGGGTTCTTCTTTCTTGGCCGGAAAGAGACCCTACGGCGAGGCAGGCAGACGGCCGCGCGGCGGCTGAGGAGGCACGATGAGGCTGCTGGTGACCGGCGGCGCGGGGTACATCGGCAGCGTGGTCGCGGCTCAGCTGCTGGCGGCCGGGCACGAGGTCGTGGTGCTGGACGACCTGTCCACCGGGCACGCCGACGGCGTCCCGGCCGGGGCCACCTTCGTGCGCGGCACGATCAGGGACGCCGCCGCGGGCGTGCTGGCCGGCGGGATCGACGCGGTGCTGCACTTCGCGGCCAAGTCGCTGGTCGGCGAGTCGGTGGCCAAGCCGGGGCTGTACTGGTCGAACAACCTGGGCGGCACGCTGGCGCTGCTGGCCGCGATGCGCGCGGCCGGGGTGGGCAGCATCGTGTTCTCCTCGACCGCGGCGGTGTACGGCGAGCCCGAGCGCACGCCGATCGAGGAAACCGACCCGACCCGGCCGACCAGCCCGTACGGCGCCTCCAAGCTGGCCGTGGACACCATCCTGTCCGAGTACGCGCGGATGCACGG
>DASXMU010000156.1:0-5147 GCA_036495485.1 Streptosporangiaceae bacterium | reverse complement strand
CCAGCCAGCCTGCAAATCACCCAGGCCAGCACCGCCACCTTCACCCTGGCCCTGTCCACCGCCCCAGCCGCCAACGTCACTGTGGCCATCGGCGCCACCGGCAACACCGGCCTGACCGCCTCACCCACCACCTTGACCTTCACCCCCGCCAACTTCTCGGCCCCGCAAACCATCACCATCACCGCCAACAGCGCGGGCACCGGAACCACCACCTTCACCGCCACCGCCAGCGGCGAAACCTCCGCCACCATCACCGCCACCGAAACCACGTCAGCCGGTTCAGGGCCCGCGCCCCAGCTCCAGGTGTCAGGGAACCAACTGGTAGACCAGAACGGGAACCAGGTGACACTGCATGGGGTTGACCGGTCCGGCACCGAGTACACGTGCGTGCAGGGCAACGGCATCTTCGACGGCCCGAACGACCAGGCCTCGATCACCGCGATGAAGAGCTGGGGCCCGGTCAACGCGGTCCGGGTGCCGCTGAACGAGGCATGCTGGAACGCCGAGTCCTACGTCAACTCCGCCGACGCGGGAACCAGCTACATCAACGCCATCAAGGCATACGTCAGCCTGCTGAACGCCAACGGCATCGTGGCCATCCTGGACCTGCACTGGACCGACGGGACGTACACGGGCCCGTCGTCAGGCTGCTCGTCCGCCCAGGCCGTCTGCCAGAAGCCGATGCCGGACGCGGCAGAATCGGTCCCGTTCTGGACCTCGGTGGCCAGCACCTTCAAGGGCAACAACGCCGTCGTCTTCGACCTGTTCAACGAGCCGTACCCGGAGCGCGCCGACAACTCCAACGAGACCGAGGGCTGGCAGTGCTGGCTCAACGGCGGCAGCGACTGCGTCGGCATCGGATACCCGGTGGCCGGCATGCAATCCCTGGTCAACGCGGTCCGTTCCACCGGCGCGAGCAACGTGATCATGCTCGGCGGGCTGGAATTCTCCAACGACCTGACCCAGTGGCTCCAGTTCGAGCCGACCGACCCGGACCACAACCTGGCCGCTTCCTTCCACTCCTACAACTTCAACGCGTGCAGCAACCAGTCCTGCTGGACCTCCCAGGTCGCGCCGGTGATCGCCAAGGTGCCCCTGATCGCCGGAGAGATCGGCGAGAACGACTGCGCCGGCGGCTACATCGACTCACTGACCGCCTGGCTGGAATCGGAGCACACCAGCTTCCTGGGCTGGGCCTGGAACGCCGACTTCAACTGCTCGTCCGGCCCCGGGCTGATCACCGACTACACCGGCACGCCAACCGCCTACGGCGCCGCCTACAAGTCCATCCTGCAGGCCCTGCCCGCAGGCTGACCCGCGCAAGCCACCCACGTTCTGGCTGCCGGGGTGACCGGCCCCGGCAGCCAGAACGGTGGCCCGATCGGGTGGAGACGCGCTCTAGCCGAGTAGCGCGGAGAGCTGTTCCAGATCGGAACGGCTGGTTGGCACGGTCATCCCGCGCACTTGCTGTCGGCTCACGCCCAGAGCCGGTCGAGGGGCAGGATCCAAATCCAGTCACCATGCCGGTATGCGTGCTCCCCGGTATAAAGGACGATGGCCTCTTGCAGGCGTGAGCCGAGACGGTCTTTCAGGAAACGGAGTCCGCGTAGATCCTCGCGGCCGATACGGGTGCCTGCCTTGATTTCGAGGGCGATCACCTGTCCGTCATCACGCTCGAGGACGAGATCCACTTCGTCGCCCACTTCGGTGCGGAAGTACCCAATCGCAACTGGCGCGTCCGACCAACTGACCTGCTTGAGGATCTCCCCAACGGCGAACGTCTCGAGGAGATGACCGTACTCGGTGAGGGTCGCGGGTGCCGCCTGCGCGATCTTCTGCGGGGTGAGGTTAAGCAGCCAGGCCATCACTCCGGAATCGACGATGTGTACCTTGGGGTGCTTGACGATCCTGGAGCCAAGTGTCGTACCCCACACGGGAATCCGGTAGATAAGGAAGACAGCCTCAAGGAGTTTGACGTAGTTCTCCGCCGTCGACCGGTCCAGGCCGATCGCTCCGCTGGCCGCAGCGATGTTGAGCACCTGGCCCGACCGGGCGGCGAGCTGCCCGAGGAGTCTGGGCAGCATCTCCCGCTGCCGGACTCGCGAGATGTCCAGCACGTCCTTATCGACGACCAGGTCAATATAGTTGGCGAACCAGCGGGAACGCGAAGCACCCAGCGGCCGGCGAAGAGCCACTGGCATCCCCCCGGACGTCGATCGCCGGGCATACTCATCGCGGGTTGTGGCCGGCATCTGTGACGGCGCCACGTCAAAGCCGTCATCGCTGAGAAGCGTGGCTACGAACGTCTCCGAGACACCATCGATCTCGCCCTGGGTCAGCGGAAGCACGGGGATGATATCCACCCGACCGGTCAAGGCCTGAGCGGCCGCCGGAACAGCGGCATACCTCGTCGACCCGGCCAGGACGTACCTGCCCGCACGGAGATCCCGGTTGAGCTGCGCTTTGATGGCATCAAGGAGTTCGGGGACGTGCTGGTACTCGTCAATGAGGACAGGCTCACCTGAATCAACGAACCTCCCGGGATCGGCGCGCACCGCCGACCTCGTCGCAGGATCGTCACAGTCGATCACCGTCCGGCCGAGGCGTTCGGCCAGTTGGCCGAGCAGGGTGCTCTTGCCGACTGTCCGCGGGCCGTTGAGGACAAGGACTGGCTCCTCCGCGAACCGGGCCGCCACGACATCAACCAGATGGCGCTGAGCCAAGCCAGTTAGAACCTCGCGCATACCCGGATTCTACCTGGACTTTTCCGGATTCCCATGCAGTAGATTCCGCATTTCCGAGATTTTTCTTCCCGTTTTCCGGGATCTGCCTGCCGCTAGTCCATCACCACCCGGCGTGGCCGCTACTACCTGTAGCGTTCCCACATCCGGTGCAAGGACTGCCATCGCAGCATGAGCGGTACCACCCGCACCCCACCAGCGCACCGTGACCCCGCCACCTGGCCAGACACCTACGTCTGGGTGCCGTGCTGAATGCCACAAAGACCGCCCAGGCCGGCGGCCAAAGCTCTCAGCCTTAGATACGCAGGCTCAGCCACGAAGCGAAAGACCGCAAAGACTCACCCGGGCGGTGCTCAAGACGCGCGATAGCCCGGGCCGTCTCACGCACCATCGGGTGATACCTCGTATGCAGGGACGACAGCTTCCGCGCCGTCAACAGCGCATCCAGCGCCTCCCCAGGCCGGTTCTGCTGGACATATGCCCGGCCCAGATCAATGTAGTAGTGAGACGATCGCTCACGCGGAGTGCCCGCAGGCAGATGAATAGTCTCCGCCCGCTCCAGCGCCACGGCAATCATGGCGTCGTCGCCCTGCTCAACAGGAAGCGCCACCGACCAGATATCCACGTTGGACGGCCCGAAAGCAAGCCGGTAATCATCACGATCAGCGCCCAGACGATCCGCAGCCGCACGCGCCTCCGCGAGATGCTCACCAGCCGAATCACCATCACCACCGCGAGCAGCCGCCAGCCCCGCCTCAAGATGCAGGTAACCGTAGACCGAAACCGCAGCCGGGTTATCCTCGGTCACCTCACCCTCAACCCGCACAGCAGTAGCGTTCATCAGCTTCTCAGCAGCCCGGACCTCACCAACACTGATCATCTCGTGGGCGCGCATCGTATCGCCCACCGCCAACTCCAGCGGATCCGCTGACCGCCCGGCAGCATAGGCATGCCGACTCACCAGCAGCGAAGCAAGATCAAGATACCCCAGCTTGTAGGATAGCGCCCGAGCAGCATCATAGGACTCAGCCAGCAGCGCATACACCCGCTCACGATCCACACCCTCATACTCAGCAGTAGCCGCCCGAAGATCACACAGCACCCCCGGCAGCACCACACCCAAACCCACATAACTCGCCGCCTGCCGCAGCCGGGAAACCTCCGCCACCCGCCGGGCCAGCTCAGCAATCCCAGGAACCGGCCGCTCATACACGTCCGGCGCAAGATCGTAAACAGTCACCTCACGGCGCAACTCAGCAACCGGCGCATGAATAGCATCCTCACCCGCCGTCTGCCCACGGTAGGGCTGCCCCGTCAGCTCAGCGACGCTCACCCGCAGCGCACGAGTCACCGACGCAATCAGCGCCGGCGTCGCCGGCTTGTTCCCAGACTCAACCTTGGTCAACAGGCTGTAGGAGACAAACGCAGCCCGCGCAAGCTCATGCTGCGTCATCCCACGCAGCTTGCGCACCTCAGCAATACGCGCACCCACACCGTTGCGAACTGGCATCCAGCCCCTTCCCAAAGCGGGCTCTTACGGCTGCACACGCCCACTCCCCAACGACACTACCGCCCGTAACACAGGTGAAACTCGAGTGAAAGTTGATCTTGACATTCATCTCTAACGTTCTGTCCCATGTCGACAGCGACACGTATCCAACCTGGACCCCAGACAGCCCCATACCGGCGGCACCCCGCCGACGTCCTGGCCGCCGTGGAAATCGTCCTGCGAGACCTCGGCCTCACCCGCCTCTACCGGAACGCATCCCCCCCGATCGGCCTCATCTCCATAGCACGCGGAGTAACCGCCTGGTCAGACGGGCGGACACTGACCTGGCAGACCAAACACGAACAGGCCCAATGGCCCGCCGCCGACCCCGAAGGCGCAGCCCGCCAACTCGCCAAACTCGTAGGGATCGGGGAAACGGCATGACATACCTGCGCCACCTCACCCTCGCCGAACTCACCAAGGCACACCAAGCAACCGACCCAGCCCCCGCCCGGGACTGACCCACCTGGCCCGCCCCACAACGCGAGCCATGCCGCGCCCGGGGGACAGGCCGGGACCCACCAGCACACCCGGCCACCCGCCAGGCCCCTCAGCACCACAACCCGCGCCCCCCAGCCAGGAGACCCCACCCACCATGCCCCCCGCCCCCTACCCAGGGCACCCCCGCACCCACCCAAACCCTGCCATCCTGGCTGCGCAACCAGCGGCTCGCCCACCACTGGAGCATCGCCGAAATGGGCCGCCAGCTCCAGCAAGCCGCCAAAACCACCGGCGACCACACCGTCACCACCGCCGCCATCCTGGCATCCTACGTCCGCCGCTGGGAAACCGGCCGGATGGGTATCACCGAACGCTACCGCCTCCACTACTGCACCGCACTCGGCCTCCAGCCCGAC
>DASXMU010000155.1:0-22650 GCA_036495485.1 Streptosporangiaceae bacterium | reverse complement strand
AGCCGACCGTCGCCATCTTCACCCTCGGCGGCACGATCGCGATGCTGCGCACGCCAGATGGGGGAGTAGCGCCCGCCCTTCACCGTCGCGCAGTCCTGGCGGTTCCGTGCCTGGCTTCCGAGGGAAGCGGCCGAACATGTCTCCTGGGCGTTCGGCGCTGTTAGGCATGCTGCGCGGCCTGGGTCCTGGCGAGGTCTTCCAGCGCTCTCTCCTCGCTGTGCTGGTCGAGGGTTTCTCGGAAGATGGCGGCAGCGTCCTTGTAGGCGGTGATGGCCTCATCGAACCGCCGCACCCCGCCGTGGCTCATGTTTGGGCTCGCCCGGAGCGTGACCGATCTGAATGGACCGACGACGAAATCCGGTAACGCTGTCCCCGAAGTGGATCTTGTGGGGCGCACCGGAGCGGCCGGGGTGAAAGTGTCACTTCGGCGGGTTCTGTCACCCACAAACTACTGCTCCGCGAGATCACGCAGCTCCGATCTGACCGTCTCGGCCATCACCGCACCGAGCCGGCCCAGGATCGCCAGGGCCTCGGTCCACCGTTGCCGAGCCACCTCAGGTCGGCCTGCCCGTGCGGCAACCGTTCCTAGCTGGTGCAGCGCCTGGGCTTCCTCGTAGTCGCTGTCGGCTCGTCGGCTGTAATCGATGGCGCGGCGGCCGGTGGCCTCGGCGTTATCAGCGTCACCGCCCTCGTGCTGTATCAGCATGAGGGCGTTCAGCGACTGGGCCGCGTCGAGATCGAGCCCAAGGTCAACGAACCTGGCCAGAGCTTCCTCGGCGTGCCCGGCCGCATCAGTCAGCCGGCCAAGCGCCAGCTCGGTGCGTGCGATGCTGCGTAGTGTGATGCCGATCTTCCGGCTGAGCCCTGCGCGCTGGTAGAAGGCCAGCGCCGTCAGCTGATCGCGCAGCGCCTCATCGCAGGCGCCCTGGCGTCGCAGGATCGATGCGAGGTTGACCAGCGCGTCGGTTACGCCGTGCTCATCACCGGCTTCCTGAAGCAGACTGCCCGCCCAACGGTACTGCGCCGCCGCCGCTTCCACCTGGCCGATCTCCAGCAGCGCCCGGCCCAGGTTGTTACGGGTGATCCCTTCTGCCCGCCGGTCACCCAGCCTCTGGCACCCGGCCACAGCCAGCCGGTGAGTCTCCACCCAGCCATCCAAGTGCTTGCTGAGATAGAAGTAGTCACGCAGCACATACGCGAGCTGCCAGCGTCGGCTGTCGAATTCAGGGGCCTCGATCCTGCAGAGTTCGACCAGGTTGTACCGCTCCTGGTCGAACCAGCGCGCCGCCAGCTGGCGGCTGCCGAACCCCGGCTCAATCGTGGCCGCGCCGTCCAGCGCGACGCGGTACCGGTACGGCATGATCACCTGGTCGGCCAGGTCGGCAGTATGCAGATACTGATCGAACATACGGTTGACAGCGGCCCGCCGGCTGGCCTGGTCGTCCGTGCGGGTGCACAGCTCCTGGGCGTATGTGCGCAGCAAGTCGTGCATCTCGAAGCGGCCGTCCGCAGTCTCGATCACGAGATGGGCGTTGACTAGCGCCCGCAGCATCGCTCGCGCACGTGCCGCGGGCACGTTGAGCAATGCCGCGACGGTCGACAGGGCGAAGGCATGACTGGGGTGCAGTCCCAGCAGCCGGAACGCGGCCGCGACCGGGACCTCCAGTGCCCGGTACGACCAGAAGAAAACGGTGCGAACCGCGGAGTACGGGTCATCACCGGTGTCGAGCAGGTCAAGCGCGGTGTCACCATCGCCCAGCTCGTCAGCCAGGACAGCGAGACCGCGGCCCGGATGCGAGATCATCATCTCCGCGGCGATACGCAGCGCCAGCGGCAGGCCGCCGCACCGGGCGGCCAGCAGTGCGACCTGGCCAGGCTTAGCCGCCGCCCGTTCGCCGATGGCGGCGCATAGCAGTGCGGCCGCATCCCGGGCCGGTAGCCGGTCGACCTCGAGCACCTGAGCGCTGTGATGAACGGCCAGACCACGTAGCCGCTCCCGGCTGGTGACCAGCACGGCACACGAGCCGGTGCCGGGGAGCAAAAGCCGGATCTGCTCAATGGACGCGACGTTGTCAAGAACGATGATCATCCGCCGTTCGCTCAGCGCTGTCCGGAGCCGGGCGGCACGCTCATCAAGGGTGCCTCGCTCGGCCGCCTGGGACTGGCCGAGCGCCCGGAGGAATCCAGCCAGAATTTCCTGCGCGTGCAAGGGCGGGTCCGGCCCGAATCCCCGCACGTCCGCGTAGAGCTGCCCATCGGGAAAGGCATCGGTTGCTGCGTGCGCCCACCGGACAGCGAGCGCCGTCTTGCCGGCACCGGCCATGCCGGTCAGAACGACGATCCGCGCCTGCTGGCCACCGGGCCGCCGCAGGACTTCGTCCAGCCGGGACAGCAGGCCTGCCCGCCCGACTAGTTGCTGCCCCGATACCGGTAGCTGACGCGGTACCGTCAGATCGGCCAGGCCGGGCCAGGCCTGCAGTAGCGTCGTGAGCCGTTCATCCGCCGATGTGCCTAGACCAGCGGCAACGGCGACGGCGAACGCCGCGGCATTGGTGGCCGCTGTTCGCTGCCAGCCCTGGCGGTCGGCTTCGCGTTTGGCACCGTCTGCCTTGTCGCTGATCCCGAGGACGCAGGCCACGGGCAGCCCGTCATTGAGGTGGGCGGCATGGGCGACCCCCGCGCTTTCCATCTCGATGGCCACGGCGTCGCCATAGCTGCTGCGCAGATGCTCCGCCAGCGAGCCGTGGCGCGAATTGAGCACGACCTCCCCGGCGGCGACCGGGCGGAAGTGGACCGTGGGAACCCGCTGCGGCGGTCCGGCTGGCAGCAACGAGATCCATGAACCTGTCCGGTGGATGCGCCGGGCGGCCTGGTCGAGCTGATGTGGGATCTCCCAGCAGCGCGGCCGGGCCCGGAAACCGCCCGGCTGTACATCACCTCCGTGGTAGGCATACACCTTGGTGGCGACCACGACGTCACCCAGCGCGATATCGTCTCGCAGCGCACCGGCGACACCGACGAATAGCAGCGCACGGGGGCGGAACATCGCTATCGCCCGCTCCGCCAGGACCGCCGCAGCCGTATTGCCCTCCCCGGTCACGGCCAGGGCGATCAACCCCTGGCGGCCCGGCAGGCGGCCGATCTCGAAAACAGTGCCCGCTGGGTGGCCGAGCTGGCGCAGCGGCGTGAGAAATCGACGGACCGATAGGAATTCCAGATTGAGGGCGGTCAAGATGACGATCACGCCACTACTGTCACCGTCCATCAGAATTCCAGTTTATGACGGTCAGGTGAAGGTAATCGTGCCGCCACCCTCCAAGGGCAGGACAGCCGGGGCGCCGTCAACAGCCTTGGTGAAGTCGGCGTAGTCGCTGGGGTTGACAGAAGCCGCAAGATTCAGCGGTATAGGGGTCACGCCCTGGCGGACGAGGCCCAGATGGAGTCCGTCATCGCGCCGGCTGATGGACTGTATGGCGAGCACGGCCGGCCAGACCCGGGTTACCCAGCTGATGCTGAAGTTGAGGCGCAGGGCATCGACGAGCGCCGCCGCGGTGGTGACGGCGAGCAGGTGCTGACGGTTACCAGCGTCCGACATGTCGATCCACCAGTGGCGGCTGTGGATCTCGAAATAGCCGGCCGGCCGCGTCTGCCCGTCATCCCAGGACAGCCCCGGCGCCTGGGTGACAGCCTCGATGAATTCCGCTGCGGGGATCGCGCAGACGCTGCGGCAGATCGCCTCCAGTTCGGTGCGCTGAATCTGGGAGCCCTTGACGTTGGCGCTCGCCAGGATCGCGTCAAGCTCATCGGTTGTCATGCCCGCCCCCCAGAGCGTCGAAGCTGGTAAAGGATTCGGTCGCCAGCAGATGACTGACCAGAGCCGTCATGGCGTCGCGCACCGCACGCAGCGACTGCGCATCACTGGACAGCAGGGATCCGAGCTGGCCGCGCAGGTATTCCGCCATCAGCCTTACGGTGACGTCGTCGGCGACGACGAGCCACCAGATGGTGCCTGCGTCGGCGGTGAACATCAGCGCGGTTCTGCGCGCGGCTGTGTCGCTGACATCGAGCCCGACGACCGTGACGTTGCGCCCGTCGCGCGCCCAGGCCGGGACGAACCGATCAGGCTCGATATCAACCAGCACGAACACCGGGCCGGCCGAGGTGAACGCAGGTAGCCAGCGTTTTGCCCAGCCCCTGTCGGCCAGGCAACTCGCGCTCACACAGACAGCCAGCGGGCCGCGGCCGTTCCAGAACCCAGACAGCGCGGTCAGGTCGTCCGGTGTCTCCAGCACCGCATGGCCGATGACGCTGCCGGGCTCACGGTGGTCGGTCAGCACGCGAACGGCGACGACAGGTCCGCCCGGCACACGCAGCCGTTCAGGCAGCGCTTCCCCCGGCCACCGGTACAGGGCGGCCAGCCGCTCTGCGGGCCTTGCGTCGACGATCATCGCGTCTCCATCGCCGCCCGCCAGCTCAGCCACCTGCGCGATACCGGCTGGGGGAAGCAGCACGGCGCAATAGGGCTCACCACCGCTGAGGTCGTGCCTGACCTGCTGGAGGACGGAACTAGCCAGCGCGGCGTCGTTGTGACGTTGCTCGCCGGACATCGCGGCCCGCAGGCCGATGTCGCCGTGCTCGGCCGCGACGAGCGCCAGCAGCGCTGCTGACCCGTCCTGGTGGCCGTTGAAGCTGAGCGTGCGGGCGCCTCCCGCGCTGAGCGCCGCGCGCAGCCGTTCGTACGCTGCTGCTTCCCAGTAGTCCCAGGCTTCGTCGTGACTGCGGTCCGTTGAGGTGTAAAGGTCGCCGCCGGACTCATCACTGTCCAGCGTGGCCCGGTCGAAGTTCGTGACCAGCGCGCGGTCCGCGGCTGCGGCGGCTACCCCGGCCAGCGCCGGGCCCTGGCGTGCGAACCAGTTCCACCGGGCGTCCGGCCGGTCGATGTCGCGGATCGCGGCGAGGCGGAAGGTGCCGAGCCCGACCGCGGCGATCTCCTCCAGCACCGGAGTCTGCATGCACAGCCGCGCCAGCGCGTTGGCCATCAGCTGCCGCCGGTTGGGCCCTTGCACCGGGGAGAGCAGGTGGACGGCCGCCTCGTAGAGTGGCACATAACTGGGGTATGCGGCCAGGACGCCATCCAGCGCCCCGTGGCGGGCGGACGCGATCTGCACGCTGGCGAACGTGGCCAGCGATTCGTGTGTTGTCCGGCAGGCGTCCAGCAACGGGATGAACTGCTGGCCAGCATCGCCGGGCAGCCGGGCGTAGACGTGCAGGGCGCTGCCCCACGCCGTCACGTCGTTCAGCGCCGCGTGGTGCACCTCGTGCAGATAGACCACGTGATCAAGTGGCTGGCGGACACCGCTGAGGCGCAGGCTGAACGCATGCGTCGTATAGCTGCCGCTGCTGCCGGGACCGTCGAAGCACAGCCGGGCGAGGTGGTCAGTCATCGCTGGCCGGCGCGAGGTCGCGGAGGTGACGTAGCACGCGGTCATGCTGATCGCCGAACCGGCGCGGCTGCCGGGCGGCGAGATCGCCAAAGACCACGGCCGACTCCGTCCACAGCGCCCGCACCTCGGCTTGGTCTTCGCGGTGCCCCGCAAGGATCAGGCCGAGGTTGTAGAGCGTGCCAGCCAGTTGCGGCCGGTAGGCGTCGGGTCTCGACGTGGCCAGCATGCGGCGCAGCGCGAGCGCCTCGCGCCCGACGCGCTCCGCCGGTCCGGGCATGTCGTTGAGTGCCAGCAGCACCGACAGGGTGTCCTCGACGTCGGCGTGCAACGACCCGAACCGGCCCGGCCGGGCCTCGTGCAGCGGGGTGGTCAATCCGTGGGCCTCGGCCGCCGCGGCAAGCGCGGACTTGAGCTGGCCGGCCCGCTTCAGCCGGTTGGCCTGGTTGTTCAGTGCTGTAGCAAGCGCGGCGTTGTGGCGGTCCCCGCCGGGCAGGGCGCGGTAGGCCGCGACTGCCTCTGCGCCGGCGCCGAGGGCTCCGGATTCGCCGCGTGGCGCCATGTCGAGCGCCAGAGCTAGCGCGGCGTGCGCTTCGGCCAGCTCAGCGGGTAGTTCCGGGGCCGTACCGGCCAGCGCGGTCAGTTCGCGAATGGCCGCGCGTGCCGCCTCGGCGGCATCCGCGGGACGCTCCCGCGAATACGCCAGGCGGGTCGCGAGCAGCCGGGCCAGCCGAGCGGTGCTGATACCGCCAGCGCCGCTCTGGCGGACCATCGCCAGTGCCCGTTCGGTGGCGGCCACGGCGAAGTCCGCCAGGACCTCGCTGCGTTGCGGCAAGGCCGCAACGAGCCCGCTGAGATCAGCGTCCGGCACGCGGTCGAGCATCTCTCTCATCGGCCCTGCCAGCAGCTCCGGTTTGGGCAGCGCCGCTAGGGCGGACATCGCCAGCGGCAGCAGGCGGGCCGGGTTCTCGGCGAGAAACGCGATGACGGGATTGCGCACGTCGGGGTGGCGGTCAAGGCAATGACCCAGCACGACGAGGGCGCGTTCGGCCTGCCTATCGGTAGCCACCGCGATGGCGCCCGGCAGCGCTCCGCCGGAGCGGAGGAAACTTGCGACGAGATCCTCGCCGAGTTGGGTGGGCTGGACCGGGTTCACCGGAGCTGGCCCAGGGAGCGCGGTACGCAGCAGGTCACGGCAGGAGTCGACGTCGCTGACCGGGCGACCCCGCAGGGCGCGCATGGAGGCGATCAGCTCGTTCGCTTCCTGCTCGGTGTCAGCACCGAACAAGGTCACCGCCGCCATGATCTCTTCCAGGTTGCGGCGCCTCAGCGTGGTCAGGCCAAACGTGGCTGCGGCCCGTTTCCAGTAGTTCCGCTCTAGCTCCAGTATCCGCTGCAAAGGTGGCCCAGCCGCACTGCGCGGCGACAGCAGATGGGTCAGAGCGGCGGCCTGCAGCTCCAGCAGGGTGGCGAAGGCAGGGAGCTCGGCGGGTAGCGGCGGGATCGGCAGCTTCCGCCAGCTTGCGAATGAGGCGCACGCTATCCCGAAATCCTCCGCCACCGGCAGGAGCGGCTCGAGCGGCAGCGGAACGACGCCATTTACGACTGCCGCCACCCGGTCGTCGCGGTCATCATGAAGCTGGTCCAGCCAGTTGCCGGTGGACCGGGCCAGCAGCAGCAGCCGGCCGGGCGCGTGATCTGCGGTGGCAAGCGACCGCAGCGCCGCCTGGACCTGCCCCGGGCGAGTCTCGGCATCGTCGATGACAACCAGGCAAGGCGTGGCGATCTCGCTCAGCCGCTCCAGCGCCCGCTCCGGAGCGGATTCCGACAGCAGCCCCGCTGACCAGTCCTGGCCGCGCAGCAGCGCGGCTAGGCGCAGCGCGAGCCGGGTCTTGCCAGCAGAGGCCGGCCCGGTGACCAGCCGCACCGGCGGGCCGACGCGGTCGGTGCACCAACTCGTCAGCTGATCGAGTTCGCGCCGCGGCCGGAACGGGAAGATCTCGTACTCGGCGCGCAGCAGCACGGCCGTTTGAGCCGGATCCGGGGCAGGAGGCGGCGGGTCGGTCAGAGTGGCCAGGACCAAATCCGGAATCAGCCTTTCCACCTCGCCGATCAGCCGCAGCAGGTCGGTGTCGGCCGAACGTGCCTCCATCCGAAGGGCGATCCGCTGGGTCAATGGTGCGATGTCTTCAGGCAGCAACGCGGACTTGGGCATCGATACCCCGTCGAGCAGCACGGGCAGCACCTGCTTGCCGTGCTTGAGTGCATGGGAGATCTCCCGCCGGACCCAATCCCTGGGTTTGAACAGCAGGTCGAGATCCTCGTCTACCCACGGTGGGTCGATCAGCACGATAAGCAGCGAGCACTCTCGCAGCCGCCGGCCGATCTCGGCGGGAAAGGCGGTGCCCGGCAGGTTGGACCGGCCCGCCTGGAACACGCTGTCGGGGCCAAAGCGGCGTCCCAGCTCCCGGTCGATGAGCATGGGAGCATACGAGCGGTGAATATTGCGGTAGCTGATGAAGATCCCTGGCACGACGGCGGCCTCAGCTCCGGTGATCTGACCATGCGCATGGGTCCACGTATGACTCGGTGCGCATCAGGTCGAGCAGGACCAGCCGCAGCGCAGGGGTTGTACCGCTCCAGTCGGCGCCGGCCGTCTGCAGTTGGTGATGGTGAACCAGTTGATCGGTGAGCTCCTCACCACTACGGAGATGCAGATCGAAGACTCCTGGCTGGCAGATACCGCGGCTGCCGTTCCCAGCCGACGAGAAGCGCAGTGTCACCCAATGATCGTCCTCAACCGCACCGTGGCCGCGCTCGGCGTCTCCACCGCTCATGCGACTACCCCCGAGACCAAGCTGCCAGACCCGGATCTGAACGTAGCACGATCCCGAAGGCCGCGCGGTACAATGGCGTCGAGCAATTCATCCTATGACGAGGCACCGTGAATCTCCCGGCAGCCACATTCTGAGTTTCAGTATGCTCAACGGTGCAGGGATCTCATCCGCACGTTCCGCCATGACAGATGGACAGCCGAGGCGGGAAATGACAGCGCGAAGATTTGGGGTTTAGTAGTCACTTTTCATGAAGCCATGCATGCCGCCTGAACAGTGCACCCTCCTGCGGAGGCCTGCCACAAGTAATCAGCATGAGGCTACAGCACGAGCGCAATCCCGACCTGCGGCAGTTCCTGGCTAGTCTTATACAGGCATGCACGCGTGACCCGACATCGCAACGATAAGCACAATGGGTACCCCTTGTACCAGGAGACGTCATTCACGGATCTCGAGTAATTATGATCAAATCCAGGAAAGTTCGAATCGAGGCTGAGTCTCGGAGCCCTACGGTCTCCGAGCAGGTGTATGCGTACGAAGACGCCATGCGTCAGCTCAATTCGCTGCTGGCCGGAAAGAGTCATCTAATTCTCAGATGGTGATGAGGCTATAGGCGCAATTTTGGCACCCTACAGGTCTTCCGTCGATGCGGCAGGTGCGTACCAGTTGGGCATGCGACTGGGAACGGTGCAGCATTTTCTGGTAATGTAATTGTACCGGCATTCTACTTAAGCTGGATTATTGGGCGTTTCCCTTGTTATGGCCGATCCGGGGGGGCACCGGTGAACGTGAAGTAGGTTTCCTCGGTGATGAGGTGGGTCAGCACGACCTGAATCAGATCGATACGGTCGCCAACCGCGTCGGGGTCTTCGTGGGACATGTGCGGCCAGCGTTTGCGCAGGACCGAAGTGAGGGCGTCAGCTTGCGTGTCCGAGCACACCGTGAGGAAAGTCGCCCGTTCGTAGCCGAACTCGACACCCGGGGGGTCGCGGCAGATGCAGGCGAAGCCGATCCAGCTTTCGGTGGTGGAGCCCGCTTCGATGCTGATGTAGCGGAGCTGCACGCCTTGGTCGGCCCAGTGCTCGAAGTGGGCGAACGGGTTGAGGTCCATCAGGATGGTGACCGGCCCGCATTCCAGCAGCGGCTCCATCCAGCGTTCTTCCCATGAGGTGTCAGCCAGCAGCGACATCGACACGCTGGACACGATGCCCATGCCGCCGATCCGGCGCCTTAGAGCCAGCAGCTCACGTGGTCTGGTCACCTGCCACAGCCGCAGCGCCGGTGCTTCGGGTGTACCGCCCGGAGTGCGGATCGCCACCACGGGCACATCGTCCGTGGCGGGCAGCGGACTGAATTCGTCCGCTATGGCGTGCTGGGACCGGAGCGTCCCGGCACTACGGGCGACTAGGAAGGCGTAGGGCCCAGCCGGGTCCCGCATGCGCACGGCGTGCTGGCGCTGGCGGCGCGGGACTTTAGCCAGCGGCAGGACGCGGGCGGCTAGCGGCTGGTCCCGGACGCGCAGCCGTTCCAGGCCGAAGTCTTGCATGACCGTGTCCGGCTTGGCCGAATCGACGGCGGCGGCTGAGAACATCACCTGGGCGCCAGGAGCCAGCCGGTGTACCGCCGCCACTGTCTCATCGGTGTATTCCTGGTGAGCGTTGTAGCCTAGGACCCGGCCGCCCCGGCGTTCCAGCGCCGCCGCTGACCGATCAAAGCACATCCGTTCCGCGACAGTTGCCGCCCGGTCCTGAAGCGCTTCGTCCTCGTCAATGGCTTCGCTAGGCGGAGCAGTAAGCCAGCGCAGCGCCGCGTCCCGATCCGCTGGCTCCAGCGTGGCCACAATGTCTTCGGCAATGCTGTCGGCTAGGTCCCTATGCTCGTCGATCAGCATGCTAAGCCGGGTGTCCGGTAGGTCGCGCTCTCTCAGGTCGGCTAGGCGGAACCTGTCCAAGCCGATGCGCAGTGCCTCGGGCAGTCCCCGTGACTGCATGCAGGCCCTGACCGCGCTGACGACCAGGTACCACTCCAGCTGGGAGCCGCGGGGAAGGGGCCCAGCGAGCTGACACGCATCGGCGTAGTGCGCCAGGTACTCAGGTCGGCCGACCAGCAGCGTCCGCCCGATGGCCCGGTCGGCGAGGAACGCGCCCGTGTAGGTGGCGAACGTCTCGTGGGCCCGGCGGCACGCCTTGATCACGCTCAGCGATACCTCTCGGTAGACATCCGGGACCGGCCCATGCTGGACCAGTGCGGCATAGGCGTGAAAAAGCGATCCCCAGGCGGTGCAATCGTTGAGCTCCGCATGCATAATCTCGTGCAGGCTGACCATGCGAACCGCGGCATCCGTCGCCCGGCCCGCGGAGGAGACCTCCCACTGGCCGTTGGCGTACCGCCCGCGGCCCATGGTCCCCGTGCCGGAGAACATGAGAACGCCGAGATGATCATCGGGTCTCATGGCTGTCCCGCTCGCCCACAAATTCATCACACAGCAATAGTCGCGCACGGTCCCGTCCTGGGGCGCGAACCCGGCGCAGTGTTGGTGATGTGACTCAGTGACCCCTGCGGCCGGGTTGGCGGGAACGTACGGGACTGGCAGCCCTCCGAGGCGGTCATGCTCCGCGAGGCCGACCTGCGAGCGATTCACCAAGTCGAAGCCATGGGCTCCCGCACCACCCTCGACCCGGCCGGATGAACAAAGCCCCCCTCGGCCGCTGACGCGAAGGGGAATCTTCGCGTCAGCGGCCAGAAGCCAGAGGGGGACGGTTGGCATAGCCATCCCCTCAGGAGCCCGTCCGTGGCCGCCCGTGGAGCCGACAGTTCACCCGGCCGTCGGCTTTCCGCGGACGGGGCCAGGCGGAAGCCTTTGTTCCCCTCGGCGTGCGGGCCGGGGCCACCCGGACACGTCCATGCCTCCAGCGGCAGGAGAGAGCAGTCACGCCTGGCACTGACCACGAATAGGATCCGGCGTGAATGGCTCACATGCTCGCGATCGAGATCGCCGACCACGCGGCGAGCTTGATAACCGCGCGCCGAGCCGCCGCAATGCGCGGCTCCGGCGCACTCAGCGTTCCTCAGTTCGCGCGTACATCACAGCATGATCTGCGCGTCGATAGTCAAGGTGCTGGTCATCCGGCCGGGGAATCGTACTCGGTCGGAGTCATCCGTTCTTCGTAGGAGCTGCTGCTTTCCGTCGTCAACTTTCGCGGAGGTTGAGTTTGCGGCCGGGTGTCGGCTGCGCTACGGCGGTTCCCGTTGCCCTAGGAGGACGTGAAGCTGTGCGGCAGCAAAATGGCCGGATCGTCCGGTGAGCCCGCCTCGCCGTAGAAACCGGCTGCCCTCTCAGCTCGCATCGGGTGCGAGGCGCGTCCGGGTGAGCGGTGGCATACTTCGGGCATGACGAGCCCAAACCCGCCGGAGAACCCCAAGCTGAATGACGCCTGGGTCGATGAAGCAGGCGACTTGTACACGTGGGATGGGACGCAGTGGATGCCGTTCGAGGACATCCCCATGTTTGGACCGAACACGGAGATGCGAGATGCCTGATGGCGATACCTACGGGCGTCGATCACGGTGCCGCTGACGCCGTGAGCGGGCCGACTGCGCTGCCGTCGCCGCTCGACTCCGTCAGCGACATGCGGGCCGCGGCGAAGTGGATGCTGGCGGCGGCCGGGGCCGTCGGGGCTGCTCTCATCAGCGGCGGGCCGCTTGTCGCGGTTGGCCAGGTACACGGCGTCCTGCACGCCGTCCTGGCCGGGCTAGGGCTTGCCATAGCGCTAGGCGGAGTCGGGACGGCGATCTGGTTCACGAGCAAGGTGCTGGTGCCGCGCCTGATAACCCCGGCAGTGCTGAAGAAGGCCGGGCGGGCTGCGTCGGCCCCGCCGCGAGGATCAGCGCTGCGGGTACGCCTTCAGGCGTTCTTGCAACCGACCGGGCAACGTGAGCTGGCCGCGCTTATGGAACTGATCGACGAGGAGCCCGCGGAGTTCTTCGGCATCGCGGCAGCATCGGTGGACGGCCTGCTCACCCGGCAAGAGGGGCTGCGCCAGAATGCGGCCAGCCTCGTGCGGCAGGCCGCCCGGGAGAAGGATCCGCAGCGCCGGGCGATGTACCGGGGCCAGATCCGCCGGGTGGAAGAGAACGGGGAGCGGGTGGGCGGTTACGTCCGGTACCTGCTTGCTCTGGCGCTTGCCTGGCAAATCAAGGCGGACCTGGAACTGTCCCGCAGGTGGACGATGGCCGGCGCAGTGCTGGTGATCGCGGGAGCGGTCTTGTTCTTCAGTTCAACGGGCAGCGGCGGGCCAGCGTACGTCCCGGTGGTTACCACGACGCCGGCTGCGACGAGCTCGCCGGCTCCCGTCGCGACGCCGTCCGGTCACCGCTGAATGCCTATTGTGGCGTTACGCGCTGCGGTGGCCGCGCGGGGGTAATGCCTTCCGGGGAGGAGGCTCGCTGCGGTGGCGGGACTACGGCTGACGGTAGTGGACTGGGCGGGGCCGGACCGGTGGCGGTGGGTACTGACCGACGCGGCCGGGACCTTAATCGCCGATCACGAGGTGCGGCTCGATGCCACGTGCTGGCAGCGCGAGGCGTTCACCGATCTGCTCGGCTACCTGTCCTGGAATGTCACTCAGGACCAGCGAGTGCGGGATGAGGCCCGCATCACCGGTGAGCTCGGCGAATGGATAGGGAAGCAAGTCCTCGGCCCGGTCGCCGCTGCCCTGGCGGGTGCGGCCCCCGCCACGATCCGCGTCATCCTGCCACAGGACGCGGAGTTGCTGGCGTTTTGTCCCCTGGAACTCGCGCACGCCAGCGGCCGGCCGCTAGCCGCCCAGGAGGTCACCCTTGTCATGGACACGGGCACCGATACGAGTGTCGGCCCGGGCGGCAAAGCTCCGATGGGCGACCGGCTCCGCGTGCTCGGCCTGTTCAGCCTCCCCGCGGGCGGTAAGTCCCTCAACCTTCGCCGCGAGAGGCAGGCGCTGGTCAGGCTCATCGAGCGGATGGCCGCAAACGGCCAGGCCGCCGACGTGCGGGTCCTCCAGTACGGGGTGACCCGTGACCGCCTGCGCGATGTCCTCGAAGAGGCCGAGGGCTGGGACATCATCCACATCTCCGGCCACGGCGCCCCGGGTGAACTCCTGCTGGAGACCGCAGGCGGCCTGCCGGACCGGGTCACCGCCGCCGAACTGTCCAGCCTGCTCGGGTCGGCCAGGGCGCGCGTCAGGCTCGTGACCTTCTCCGCCTGCTGGTCAGCCTCCCTCACAGTCGTGCAGCAGCGTCGTCTCCTCGGTCTTCCCGTCCCCGCCGAGGAAATTCAGACCCCCTATCCCGAACGGTTCCGTGGTTCCCGTCCTGCCGAGGCTGACTACGGCACGCTCGCCACCGCTGTCGCCGGCCACCTGGACTGCGCCGTCCTCGCGATGCGCTACCCGGTGAGCGACGAGTTCGCGATCGCGTTCAGTGAGAAACTGTACGAGCTGCTGGCCGAGCAGACCGAGCCGCTGCCCGGCGCGGTCGGGCTGGCACTGCGGCACCTCGCACCGGACTACTCGGCGCTCTCGGTGGCGACACCTGCCCTGTTCGGCGCGCGCGCCGTTGACCTCACGCTCGCCGCCCCGGAGCGGACCACCGCCGGATCGGACGCGGCCGGCGCCGGCGCGCTGAAGATGGCCGGCTTCCCGCCCCAGCCAGAGCGCTTCGTCGGCCGGGTTGGCGTGATGACCCAGGCCAGCGCGGTGCTAGCCGTCGAGAGTGGCCTGCCCGGTCTCCTGCTGCACGGAATGCCCGGTGGCGGCAAGACCGCCTGCGCCCTGGAACTCGCCTACGGTCTCGAGCACACCTTCGAGCAGCTTGTCTGGTACAAGGCGCCCGACGACAGCATGGCGATCAACGGCGCGCTGACCGACTTCGCGCTGACGCTTGAGCGGTCCCTGGACAGATTCCAGGTGGCCCATCTGCTCGCGTCAGCTGACGACAGGGCCAGCTTCCTGCTTCGCCTGACCGAACTGATGGGGCAATCCCGGCTGCTGATCGTCATCGACAACGTCGAGTCGCTGATCTCTGCGGGCGGCGAGTGGCGAGACGGGCGCTGGGGCGCCGTGATCGACGCGCTGACCACGAGCCAAGGCCCGGGGCGACTGATCCTCACCAGCCGCCGGATGCCCTCGGGGCTGACCGGGCCTACGCAGCGGATGGAGGTGCTGTCCGTTGATGAGCTGTCGGCCGACGAGGCGCTGCTGCTAGCACGGGAGCTCCCGCACCTGAAGGCGCTCATTCAACACGATTTGCCAGGAATGGACCACATAACGTCGCGGCGGCTGGCTCGCGGCGTGCTGAATGCCGCCGGCGGCCACCCGAAGCTGCTGGAACTCGCCGACGGCCAAGTGGCGCGCCCGGCCCAGCTGGCCGCGCTCGTCGAGGCCGGCGCGGTACCCGAGACCGGGCCCGCGGCCACGACCGTGGATTACTGGCAGGTCCTCGCCGCATGGACCAAGTCGGTCGCGGACGAGCTGGCGCCAGGTGAGCGGGTCTTGTTCTGGTTCCTGAGCTGCCTGGAAGAGCTCGACCGGGTGCGGTGGGTCTTCGGCGCCAACTGGGCCGACCTGTGGCAGCGACTCGGCCTCGACGGCGAGCCACCCGACCTGGACCAGGCCTTGGCTGTCCTATCGGCTGCCAGCCTCGCCACGGCACGGTCCGCAGCGAATGGCGCCGAAGAGGCGTATGCGCTGCACCCGGGGGTCGCTGAAGCGGCCCGCGGCCACGTCGGCCAGTCTTTCCTGAACACCGTCGACACCGTGGCCGCCGAGTTCTGGGAGGCTGTCCACCTGGCCGAGTACGCGCAGGCGGACAGCGGGAGCGTGGATACAGGTCTGCTGGTGCGGGCCGGGCTCGCCGCCGTCCCCTACCTGCTCCGCCAGCAGCAGTGGGACAGGGCCGGCGCCCTCCTGGAGAGCGCATTCGTCCGGGACCCGTCGCGGGCCAACGCGGCGGCGATGCTGCCTGCCATCGAGCAGATCACCCGCCACGAACCCCGGTGGGCGGGCGTGCTTGGCAAGGTGCTGGCGGTGACCAACCAGGCCGCCGCTGTCGTGACGCTACGCGCTGCCATGGCCGACGCCGCGGCCCGCGGCGACTACCGGGCCGCGTCAGCAAATGCCGGGCGGCTGCTCGACCTGTGCCGGAACACCGGGCGGCTGGCCGAGGCCCTGGACGCGGCCGAGCAGAAGGTCGGCTATACCCGCCAGGCTGGCCTCGGTCCCTGGGACGAGCTGGCGGACGAGGTCTGGCGGCTGCAGGTGCTGGCCTCGATGGGGCGCGCCGATCAGATCCTGGACGAGGTCACCGGCCTCCGCGCCCGTATGGCCACCCTGCCCGCCGCCCGTGGCGCGGGGGGAGGTGAGGCCCCGTGGCACGTCCGCGAGGCGATCCTCGACACCGGCCGCTATGCGGCCATGCTGCTTGGTCGGCATGCCGATGCCCTCCCGCTCATTGCCGAGGTGGCCGCCAGCCAGCGCGACCGCCACGCTCCCGCTGCCGTCATCGCCCGCACCCGGTACAACGACTATTATCCGCTGCTGCGCCTGGGCCGCACCGAGGAAGCACTGGCGGTCCTGCGGGAGTGCCGCCAGGCCTTCCAGGACGCTCGCGACACCCTCATGCTCGGCAAGACCCTCAGCGCCCTCGCCGACGTCGAGGAAGCGCGCGGCTACAGCGACGCGGCCATCCGCTTGGAACGCGACGGCCTCCGCTACGCGTACCTGGCCGGGGACGCGGAAGGCATCGCGATCGGCTACCACAACCTCGGCAACCACCTCGCTGGCCAGGCCCGCCCACCCTTCCAGGCCTTCGTCAGCCACCTCACCTCCGCCCTCATCCGCACTCTGACCGGCAACGACGACGTTGTCGAATCGGTCGAGGCGGCAGCCGCCGACCTGCGCAGATTCGGTGGCGGCGACGTCCCGCCCGCCGATGTGGCGGACCTGTGCCGCCAGGCTGGCGACATCCCAGGCACGAACCTGCCCGGTCTTATCGAGCGGCACTGTCCCGACCCGGAAGCCGCCGAGCACGTGCTCGGCGACCTTGTCGCGCAGGCTAAAGCCCAGGCATCCGTTCCCGGCGACGACGGCAACTCGTAGCGCCGACTCCCACCCGCGCCTAAGGTGGCTGGGCTTGCTCGTCTCAGGCCAGGTCGGAGCTGGCCTCGGTTGGGGAGCGACAGCGAGTTCTTGAGCCTGCGCGATAAGGGCGCGAAGCACGTGCCCGGCGGCGGCTGGGCCGGGGAGAGCGCCGCGATCAGGCCGGGGAGATCGGTGACCTCGACGGCAAGAACCTGCTGCGCACCTCCGGCCCGAAGACGACCGCCGAGGACATCGCCCTCGGGTACAGGCAGCTGCTGGAAGTCGAGCGCGCAGATGCGATCCTGGTGGCTAATTCTGGATCATGCCGCGAGGCCGGGTTCGAGGCGTGCCAGGTGGCTGGTTCGTCTGCGGTCCAGTGGGGTGCTGGTCCAGAATGCTTCCAGCCGGAGCAGGTTGAGCGCGCAGGCCATGTATACGTGGTCGAGGCGGGTCTTGGGCAGGCCGCGGTAGCGTGCCCGGCGCGCGCCGTGGCTGGTGGCCTGGTGCATGGTGCCTTCGACGTCGGCGCGGCGGGCGTAGTCGGCCTGGAACGGGATGGTCTTTTCTGCGGTCCGGGCGGCTGCCTGGGCTTGGGCCAGGCTGGGGGGCGGTAGCGAGAGCACGCGGCGCTTGGCGGCGGTGCACAGGCTGCGGGCCGGGCAGGGGCCGCAGTCGTGATGGAGAAAATGGCCACGATCGCGTCCTTGCCGTGCTGGGTGCATGGTGACCAGGACCTGGCCGTCTTGCCTTGCGGGCAGGTGACGGTTTTGGTGTGGTAGTCGACGGTGAAGTCGGCGCGGGCGTACCCCTTGCCGGCACGGGCCTGTGCGGAGGTGCCGGCCAGCAGCGGCCCGGTCAGCGCGATGCCCCAGGTCGTCAGCGCCGCGACCACGAGGGCGGCGCTGAGGTACCCGGAATCGAGGTAGTGCCGTCCCGGGGCCAGATGCTTTTCCGCCAGGTCGTCGTGGATGGGGCCGGTCATCTGGTTGTCGGTCACCGTGGCGCCGGTGGTGGCCACATGGGTGATCAGGTTCGGGAACACCAGGTGCGCGCATCCCTTGTCATGCTCGCGGCCGTGCCCGCCCGCCCCGGCGGTGACGGCCTCCGCAGCGGGGCAGGTGCAGGCTGGCGGGTCGTCGCAGGTCTCGGTGACGTGCAGCTTGCAGCCCAGCCAGAACTCGGCCCGCACGCTCTCCCCGGCCAGTTCCAGCCGGCTCAGCGCCGCCACCGCCGCGATCACGTGGGTGGAGCCGGTGCGCTGCTTGCCGGCCGCCTTGACCAGCCCACCGGCCGCCAGCTTGGCCAGCAGCGCGTCCAGCACCACCTGCTCCAGCCCGGCATCCGCCACCCGGCCACGGAACTCGGCCAGCACCGTGTGATCGAAGCCGGGGTCATCCAGCGGCAGGCCCAGCAGGTACTTCCAGTCGATCCGGGTCCGCACCGCATCGGCCGCCGGCCGGTCGGTGAGATTCTCCGCCCGCTGCAGCACGGTCACCAGCGCCAGCCGGGACGGGGACCAGCCCGGCCGGCCCCGGATCCCGAATGCGGCGGCGAATTCCCCGTCCTCCAGCCACTCGCCCAGCCGGTCGCGGATCAGCACCGCCAGCGGCCGCTTCGTCTTCCTGACGCCGTACATGGCCGCGATCGCCGCCGCGACCTGCGGATCCGGCTCCGGCTCCGGCCAGGGCACCGGCTGCATGCACATGACATACCCGATTCCGCGGCCGGGACAGGGACAGAAGGCGACAACAGCGGCCGCGGGCAAGATCATGGACCATAAAACGACCCGAGCCGGGCACATCGGCCGACACGTCACGAATTAGCCACCAGGATCTATTCAGCGGGCTCCTAGCCGAGCAAGCCGATCACGAGGCAGGCATGGCCTGGAGATCCCGCGACCTCGACCGTGCCAAACGGGTCCTCCAGCTCGCCAAGCAACTCGACCCTGCCCGAACCGCTCTCTGGGACAAGCGCCTTCGCGCCATCGAGCACACAGTCGAGCAGACGCAGAAGCCAGGCGAATCCCCATCCATCCCGCGAGAAGTGCTGCTGGACCCGGTATCGCAGCGATCGCGACCCTCACTGGCCGAAGAAATAGCCGCCCGGCTCACTGCCGTCGGCATCGAGCCCACCGATCCGACGCTCGCCCGCGATCCGGCAATGGAACGCCGCCGCCTTCCGCCGCGCCTACCAAACAGCATCCGAACCGAGGCGGTCAGATCGTGACCACTTCAGGTATGCGATTCCACCGGGACTACACTCGATGGCGCGCCCGCCAGATCGTCTACGGCCGCTCCGACCCACTGGCGTTCGGTTGTGAATCGGTCCTGGCGAGGGCTCCTCGTGGTGTCCTCAGATCCAGTGACGTTGCGTGGTTGCTCTTGCGATGCTGGGCGGGCTTTTCGGCGGCAGATTCGTTACGTTCGGTGAGATCGGCATGTGATGCCTGGGGTCAGCGGCCGGCAGCGCCCGGGACCGGCGGGGCCGGACGGGGCCGCGGCGGCTGCGCGCATACCAGGATCCCCGCGCGGCGCTTGCCGGGCCGGGAGGGCATGCGCGGGTCAGGCGGCCGGCGGGGCGTTGGGCTGCTGCGATCCTGGCGTCGCGGGCAGCGGCAGCAGGTGCAGCCGGGTGGCGGCGGGCACGATGTCGTTGCTCTTGCGGGCCCGCACCTTTTTGATGGTGAAGCGGGGGTAGTGCCGCCCGGGCCGCCAGGCGGTGACGAACCGCAGCGGGTGCGCGGTGACGTCACGGCAGATGATCTCGATGGCTGCGGTCAGGGCCGCAGTGGTGGCGCCCTGGCCGGCGCCGATGCCCAGGACCCTGGCCGCCTCGCCAGCCAGCCTGCCTAGCTCAGCGGCCCGCTGCGCCGTGAGCGCGTCGCGGAGCCCCCCTTTTCCCCTTCCGTCCCAGAAGGGGCATCGGCGGCTGCCTGGCCCGGCGCTGCCGGGCGCGCCACGCAGATCGCCTCGTTCACCTGCGTGACCTGCCCGACCAGGTCCCGGAACCGCTCGTAGGCCGCCACCTCCCGGCGGGCCTTGTCCAGCTCCGGCCCCGGCCGCAGGCGCACCGTCCGGGTCCGCCCGTCCGCCTTCCGCGTCAGGTTCCACTGCGGCCCGTGCCCGCGATGCCCCGGCGCCGCGCACGCGCAGTTCGGCTTCCCGCACTTGCGGCGGGCCTCGTTCAGCGACCCCCGGCGGAAGTCCCCGAGCTGCCCCAGCTCCGCGTAAAGCCCAGCACGCCGATGCTCGAGTTCGGCCAGCTCATCAGGCTCGTCAGGCACGGCATCCCCAATCTGAGAGTATTACTACTCTCAGATTAAGTCCACAGCCAGCCACGATCCAGAACCCCTACGAATCTGACGCACACCCGTGACGCACTGGCGTCCAGCCCCCGGCGGGACAGTCCGCTAGCGTTGCGGGATGCCTGGGACCGGCTGGACGGAGATTGCCGCTCTCCTGGCGGCATTCGCCCTCGCGGTGCTCGCGACGCCTGCCGGGATCTCAGGTGCCGTGCTGCTGCTGCCCTTCCAGGTCAGCGTCCTGGGCACGCCCAGCCCAGCAGTCACCCCCACCAACCTGCTCTATAACGTGGTCGCAACGCCGGGCGCGCTTTACCGGTACTGGCGGCAGGGCCAGACAGGCGGGCGGCTCACCCTCGTGCTCGTCACCGGGACCCTGCCCGGAGTTATCGCCGGATCGATCATCCGGGTCAGGCTGCTGCCAGGACCCCAGCTATTCGACCTCGTAATAGCGGCGGTCCTGCTTCCGCTCGGACTATGGCTAACACTCACCCGGGCCGCTCGCCCGGACCAGGGTCCCCGGCGGATCCTGAGCATCCCCCGGCCAGTCCTGATCCTGCTGGCCGCAGCGGTGGGCTGCATCGGCGGGATCTACGGCATCGGCGGCGGCTCGATCCTCGCCCCTATCCTGACCGGAACCGGGCGCCCGCCATCGGAGGTTGCCCCAGCCGCGCTCGCATCCACCTTCGTGACCTCGGTGGCGGGCGTGGCGACCTTTCTTATCCTCTCGATCCACCACCACGGACCTGTCGCCCCCGACTGGCCCACCGGCATCGCGCTCGGGATCGGCGGCCTGGCAGGCGCCTACACCGGCGCCCGCATCCAGCATCACCTTCCTGACGTCGTGATCCGGCGCGTAATGGGCGTCTTGGTGGTCGCTGTCGGTGCCCGCTACCTGTCGTCCGGGCTGGGCTGACTCCCTGGTCCGGACCCCACGCCGGACTTGGCAGCACCGCTGAACGTTCTGGGAAAGGATGTCAGCTGACCAGGACGGGGCGCAGTGCCCACGCGGTGAAGGAGATGCGGGCCGCGCTGGCTCCCGCGGCCAGGATCAATGGCCAGGCCACCACCGGAGCGGCGAACGTCACGGCGGCGAGCATCGCGGCGTCAAGCGCGGCGATGCCGACGCATCCTGCAGTTCCTGCCCGGCTGACGGCCCGGTACCGCCTCCCGACCGCGGCAGCGGCCAGCAGGCCGGCGACGGTGATCAGGGCCGCACCGAACAGGACGCGGGCGGTGACCGGGACCGACCAGGTCCACGCCCGGCCGCCGACCAAAGCCGCACCCCAGCACAACCCGGCCACCGGCCCAGTGGCCAGCAGCCTGCGGGCGGCCTGCCGGGCAGGGCTGGTCCGGGTGAACGCCTCCACGACTACCTGCGGGTCGCCGAACTCGGCTATCGCGGCCCTGGTGGCAGCGTCCGGGTCCAGGCCCTGCCCGAGGTAATGCCCGCAGGTCTCATCCAGGCCGCTGGCCAGTTCCGCGACGATTCCCGCGGGCAGCTGCGCGGACAGTTCGCCAAGGTAGTCCCTGATCAGGCAGGGTCCGGGCATGGCCTGCGCTCCAGGGCGGCGCTCATCATGGCCGCGAAGTCCCGCCAGTCGGCCCGCTTGCCTGACAAGGCCCGTGCTCCTGCCGCCGTGAGACGGTAGTCCCGCCGCTGCCGCCCGCCGACCACCGACCACGACCCTTTGATCAGGCCCGCCGTCTCCAGCCGCCGCAGCGCAGGGTAGATCGTCCCAGTCGGCAGGTCCAGCCGCCCGCCCGTGGCCCGGCGCAGGGCCTCCATCACCGCATAGCCATGACGCGGCCCGTCCTCCAGCGCGGCCAGCAACAGCGTGTCCAGGTGACCCTTCAGCTGCTCAGCCCGCATAGGTAGCAACGCTACTCTGTGGCTTCCCGCCAGGCAACTCGCAGAGTAAGGTCATCCCTATAAGTAGCGTTACTACTTATGAGATGAGCCGCCGCCCACTGCGGCAGGAAAGCAGGCGACATGATCACGGCCAGCCGCATCCTGGGCGACGAAGTGGGCTCAACAGCGCCGCTGTTCCTGGCATTCCTCGCCATCCACGTGCTTGCCGGGCTGACCGCGGTGGCCACCGGGGCGATCGCCGCGCTCACCCGCAAGGGCAGCCCCCGGCACGTCCGGGCCGGCCGCTGGTACTACCGGGCGATCACGGTGCTCTTCGCCACCGCCACCGTCCTGGCCGCGATGCGCTGGCGCCAGGACTACCGCCTGTTCATCATCGGCGCCGTGGCGTTCACCGCTGCGACCATCGGCTACCAGCACCAGCGGCGGCGGCGCCCCGGCGACACCGGCCACATCGCCGGCATGGGAGCCGCTTACGTCGCCATGCTCACCGCGTTCTACGTCGACAACGGTCCCCACCTGCCCCTGTGGGACCACCTGCCGCCCCTCGCGTTCTTGCTGCTTCCCTCCGCCATCGGGGCACCCATCATCGCCCATGCGGTGATACGCGCCCGGCAACGCCGGCCAGGAGCCAGCGGGGCCGCCGATCCGGGACAAGCCGGATCTGGTCCTGGCTGCGCTGACTGGCCAGATCCGAGCGCGCTGGAGCAACAGCCCAGGACTTCAATGCCGCCGGACCTTTCGGTCGGCGGCCAGGGATTCTCATTACCGCATAGTCAATCCAGAACAAAGCCCATAAACATGCACCTCTCCCGGCACATAGGTGCACTTGGGTTCAGGTAATTGGTCGGCTATATCCGGATTGGTATTGCTTATCCCGGTTCGTATATCTATATCTGGGTTTCGCCTGGCTTCACTTGCGAGCAGCTCCGCTCATTTCAGGAAATGTGATTCACAAGTCATGTGATCCGTTAACATGGAACTCATGGCGAGGAAACCGAAGAACCCTATCCGCAATGGATAATGCACAGGGGCGGGCCGTGCGTCCGCGGACACCCGGCACGGCTTGGGCGCATCGTGCGATCACGCT
>DASXMU010000154.1:0-59416 GCA_036495485.1 Streptosporangiaceae bacterium | reverse complement strand
CACCGGCCGCGCGGCGCGTCGAAATGTCGGCACCCACTCCTAGTCTCCGTGCCGTAAGCAAATGCCGCCATCCTGTGTCTGTGGAGGACGCCATGCTGGCTGACTGCGACCGGTGCGAGTTGCGTGATATCGCGTGTGCAGACTGCGTGATCACCGCGCTGCCCGGCGGGCAGGCGGGGCTCGGCCCGGCCGAGTGGCGGGCGCTGCGGGTGCTCGCTGACGCGGGAATGGTGCCACCGCTCCGGTTCTCCGATGCCCCAGCGCCTGAGCCGAGTCTGGGCGAACCGGTGGAAACGGCCCTTGCACTTCACTAGTGTCAGGCGCGAGTGCCATGCCCAGGGTGAGCTGGCATGCGCCACGCCGGCGCCAGTCGATGGGCGTGGCTTCCACCGCACGGCCCGTATGCTCACCCGGTAGTCGGAGTGGAAGAAGGAGCGTGTCACGCTAGTGGTTACGCGGCCATCTACAAAACCTTTCCTGGCGCGTCGCAGCATCATCGTCGTCGCCGGAGTGGCACTGGCTGGCGGGCTGGTCAGCTACGCGGGAGGCGTGAGTGCCTCGCCGCAGCCTACGATCAACCAGGTGACGGCGCAGGTCCGGGGCCTGACAACGTCAGAGAACAAGGCCATCCAGCAGTACGACCTGGTCAACCAGCAGCTTTCCTCGGCGAACGCGAGCCTCAAGCAGATCCACACCGAGCAGGCCAAGGACCAGGCCCAGTTCAATGCCGCGCGCACGAACATCGCCCAGGTCGCCGCCGCGGCCTACGAAGACGGCAACATGACCTCGATGGTGACCCTGATGACCGCGGCCGACCCGCAGACCGTGCTCAGCAAGGCCTCAATGCTGGTCCAGCTGTCCGCGGCCAGGTACACCGAGATGCGCGAGTTCATCGCCGCCGCCAGGCAGCTCAACAGCGCCGAGCAGCAGGCGAAGCAGGCCGAGTCGGCGATCGCCGCGCTGCGCGGCAAGCGCAAGTCGCAGGCTGACGCCATCGGCAAGACGCTGCACCAGAAGAAGGCCATCCTGGCAACGCTCACCGCTGAGCAGCAGGCGACCGTCACCACCACGGCCACCGAAGGCGGCGGGGGGACGACCACTGCTCACGACCCGATCCCGGTCAGCGGTGCGGCCGGCAGGGCAGTCCAGTTCGCCTACGGGGCGCTCGGCTGTCCCTACGTCTTCGGCGGCACCGGGCCGTGCCAGATGGGGTTCGACTGCTCCGGGCTTGCTCAGGCGGCCTGGGCCTATGCCGGGGTGGCTATCCCGCGTGACACCTACGAGCAGTGGGCCGCGTTGCCGCACATCCCGCTGTCCGACCTGGAGCCCGGCGACCTGATCTACTTCAACGGCGAGAGCCACGTCGGCATGTATGTGGGCGGTGGTTACATGATCGACGCCCCGCAGCCAGGCATGGACGTGGAGAAGGTCAGCCTGTCCGGATCCTGGTACCAGCAGACCGAGGACGGCGCCGCCCGCCCGTAGCCGTCATCCGCCCTAGCGTGCCCGGTCCTGGTGACCGGGCACGCTGTATTTAGTGCGGCCCTGGCGCCTCAGGGGTGACGACGGCTACCGCTTCGATCTCGACGAGCTGATCCTGGTAGCCGAGAACGGCGACGCCGAGCAGCGTGCTCGGCGGGTCGTGGTCGCCGAAGGCAGCAGCCACCTCATCCCACGCCTCGACCAGATCGTCCCGGCGGGCGCTGGCGACGAACACGGTCGTCTTGACCACGTCGCTCACGGTGGCACCACACTCGGCCAGGGCGATCCGCAGGTTGCCCAGAGCTTGCCGCATCTGTGCGGCGATGTCGCCCAGCGCGACGACTGTGCCCTGCTCGTCGAGTGGGCAAGCCCCGGCAGTGAAGATCAACCCTGTCCCGGGAGCGGTGGCGGCGTAGGCGTAGGGCGCACCAGCGTACAGCCGGGAGCTGCGGATAAGTTTCACGGTCATGTCCGCCGAGTCTGTCACCACCCCGGCGGCGTGCTGGCAATATTCGCCGACCGGCCCTCAGGGCGCTGGCGGCGGCTCTCACCCGGGACGGCAGCCAACCGGATGAAAGCGGAGACATACACGGCGACCTGCAAGGCAGCGCCGAACGGGTTTCGGAAGGTGACGTGGAATCCGCGTGACCGGGCAGGATACGCGCCCGCAGCCCGCTAGTATCTGGCCCTAAATGGGCAACACACTCGTGGTGACCAACGACTTCCCGCCAAGATCAGGCGGGATTCAGTCGTTTGTGCATGCGCTCGCTTCCCGGCTGCCACCCGGGACCGTGACTGTCTACGCACCGTCCTGGGACGGTGCCGCGGAGTTCGACGCCCGGCAGCAGATGCGGGTGATCCGCCATCCCACATCACTGATGCTGCCAGTGCCGTCGGTGGCCAGGCGCGCGGTGGCCGCGGTCAAGGAGTATGGCTGCGACAGCGTGCTGTTCGGCGCGGCCGCGCCGCTTGGCCTGCTCGCCCCGGCGCTGCGCCAGGCCGGGGCGAAGCGGCTCGTCGGGATCACCCATGGGCACGAGGCTGGGTGGGCAGCATTGCCGGGGGCGCGCAACCTGCTGCGCCGGATCGGGGACAGCGTCGACGTGCTGACCTACCTGGGCGAGTACTTCCGGGTCCGGCTGGCCCATGTTCTGTCCGCGGACGCGGCGGCGCGCATGGTCCGGCTGGCGCCCGGCGTCGACACCTGGGAGTTCCGCCCCGGTGCGGGTGGCGGGATGGTCCGGGAGAAGCTCGGTCTCGGCGACCGTCCCGTGGTCGTCTGCGTGTCCAGGCTGGTGCCCCGCAAGGGCCAGGACACGCTCATCCACGCCTGGCCCATGGTCCTCGGCGCCGTCCCCGACGCGATGCTGCTGCTCATCGGTGACGGTCCGTACGGGAAGTCGCTGAAGAACCTCGCTGAGCGGCTCAAGGTGGCGGGCTCGGTCCGGTTCGCCGGGGCCGTGCCCGGCGAGGACCTGCCCGCCTACTACGCGGCCGGTGACGTCTTCGCCATGCCCTGCCGGACCCGCCGTCGCGGCCTGGACGTCGAGGGCCTGGGCATCGTCTACCTGGAGGCGTCCGCGACCGGGCTGCCGGTCATCGGCGGCGACTCGGGCGGTGCGCCCGACGCCATCCGGGAGGGCGAGTCGGGATACATCGTCCCTGGGCACAGCGTCACCGACGTGGCCGTCCGGATCATCGACCTGCTCATGGACCCGGCCAAGGCCAAGGCTATAGGGGAGAAGGGGCAGGCCTGGGTGGAGCGGGAGTGGCGCTGGGACATGGTGATCGACCGCCTGTCCCAGCTCTTGCACGTCTTACGCACGGCCCCAGGCCAGCTCACAACCGGGTCGGCCCGCAAACCCCAGGCCAGCGCCCCAGGCCAAAACTGACTCAGGAGTACAGGGCCTCGATGTCGGCCGCGCACTCCTTGGCGACCACGCTCCTGCGCAGTTTGAGCGACGGAGTCAGCTGGCCACCGGCCTCGGTGAAGTCGATGGTGAGCACGCGGAACCGCCGGATCGCCTCCGCCCGGGAGACTGCCTTGTTCGCGTCGTCCACCGCCTGCTGGATGTCGGCGAGCAGGTCTGGGTCATCCCGCAGCGAAGCGATCGCCGCGTCGTCGGGCTTGCTGTGCTGCTGCTTCCAGTGCGGCAGCATCTCCTCGTCGATGGTGACCAGCGCGGCCACGTAGGCCCGGTTGTCACCGACGACCATGCACTGGCTGACCAGCGGGTGTGCGCGCAGCCTGTCCTCCAGCACGGCGGGTGAGACGTTCTTGCCGCCGGCGGTGACGATCAGCTCCTTCTTCCGGCCGGTGATCTGCAGGAAACCCTCGTCGTCGAGCGAGCCGATGTCCCCGGTGTGGATCCAGCCGCCGGAATCGAGCACCTCCGCGGTCGCCGTGTCGTTGAGCCAGTAGCCCGGGAAGGCCATCGGCCCTCTGACCAGCACCTCGCCGTCGTCGGCGATCCTGACGCTGACGCTGGGTATCGGCATCCCCACCGTTCCGATCTTGTTCCGGTCCGGCCGGTTGACCGTCGCGGCCGCGGTCAGCTCGGTCATCCCGTAGCCCTCGAGGATCGTGATACCCACGCCGCGGAAGAAGTGGCCGAGCCGCTCACCGAGCGCCGCGCCGCCGGACACCGCGAACTTCACCTGGCCGCCGACGGCGGCTCGCAGCTTGCCATACACCAGCCGGTCGAACAGGCCGTGCCGGAGCGAGAGCGCCAGGCCGGGCCAGCTCTCGCCGCGGGCGGCGGCATCGAGCGACTGGCTGTACTGGATGGCCGTCTCCGTGGCGGCCTTGAAGATCCGGCTCTTGGCCGGGCTTTCCGAGGCCTGCTGCACCGCGGTGTTGTAAACCTTCTCGAACACCCTGGGCACCGCGAGCAGGAACGTCGGCCTGAAGGAGGCCAGGTCGGGCACCAGATCCGAGATCGACGGGGTATGCCCGAGCACGACGCCCGAGTCGAGGCAGCCCACCTGGATGACCCGGGCGAACGCGTGCGCCAGCGGCAGGAACAGCAGCGTCGAGCCGCTGCCCATGTCGAAGACCTCGGTCAGCGCACCCTCGGTGGCGTTGCGGGTGTCGGCGAGCAGGTTCGCGTGGCTGAGCCGGCAGCCCTTCGGCCGGCCGGTGGTGCCCGAGGTGTAGATGATCGTCGCCAGGTCGCCCGCGGCGACACCGGCCCGCCGCTGGTCCACCTCGGCATCGCCGATCCCGCCGCCCTGAGCGGTCAATGACGCCAGGGAGGCCTCGATCGGCCAGACCGTCTCCAGGCCGGGGAGCTGGGCGCGGACTGAGCCGATGGTCGCCTCGTGCGCGGCGGTCTCGGCGAAGACGGCCCTGGCGCCCGAGTTGCCGATGATCCACTCGACCTGCTCGGCGGAGGAAGTCTCGTAGATCGGCACGGTGACCGCCCCGGCCGACCAGATCGCGTAGTCGATCAGCGTCCACTCGTACCGGGTCCTGGACATGAGGGCGACCCGGTCGCCGGGCTGGATGCCCGCCGCGATCAGCCCCTTGGCGAGGGGGACCACCTCGTCGCGGAACCCGCGGGTGGTGACGTCCACCCAGTCGCCCGCGACCTTGCGCCGCATCATGACGGCCTCGGGCTCTTCCTCCGCCCGGCGGAACACGACGTCGGCCAGGCTGGCCGTCGCGGGGATGTCTACCAGGGCCGGCGTGCTGTACTCGCGCACGGCGCCTCCTCGCTAGCACGTGGTCACGATCACCTTGGACGTTACCGCCCACCGACTACTAGTCGGTAGCTCCGACCCGCCCCCGCGGCCTGCAACCCGGTCGATGTGACATCACCGGGCACCAGACCCCAGCAATGTCACATCTACCGGGTTGGTTTGGGGCTCTTACCCTTGAGGGGTGCGGGTCCATGTGGTCAGCGATGTGCACGGAAGGGCGGACGCCCTCGCCCGGTCCGGCGATGCCGCGGACGCGGTCATCTGCCTCGGTGACCTGCTCCAGTTCCTGGACTACTCCGGCGGCGGCGGTGGCATCTTCGCCGAGCTGTTCGGGCCCGGCCGGGAGAGCGAGCTGATCGCGCTGCGCAAGGCGCAGCGCTTCGACGAGGCGCGGGCGTTCTCCAGGAAGCTGCTGGCCGGGCTGGACGGCGATCCCGGCGAGCACTTCCAGGCCGCCGCGGCCCGCCAGTACGCCAGGCTGTTCGCCGCGCTGCCCGAGCCCGCCTACCTGACCTACGGCAACGTCGACCTGCCGCGGATGTGGGCGGCCAACCTGAAACCCGGGCACCGGGTGCTCGACGGCGAGTGCGCCGAGCTCGGCGGGCGGACGTTCGGGTTCGTCGGCGGCGGGCTGATCTCCCGCTACCGGACGCCCAACGAGATCGACGACGACACCTACGCCGCCAAGCTGGACGCGGTGGGCGAGGTGGACGTGCTCTGCACGCACATCCCGCCCGCCATCCCCGAGCTGCTCTATGACACGGTGGCCCGCAGGCTGGAGCGCGGCGGCGAGATGCTGCTAGAGATGATCAAGAAGACCCAGCCCAGGCTCGCCCTGTTCGGCCACGTGCATCAGCCGCTCGCCCAGCGGGTGCGGGTCGGCCGGACCGAGTGTGTCAACGTCGGGCACTTCGCGGCGACTGGGACGCCGTACGTCCTCGAGTGGTAGGCGATCCCGCGGCCGGCGGCCGCCAGGCCTGGGCGTCGGTGCCGTTGCAGCTATACAGCTCCAGCTGGGTGCCGGGCCTGGTGGCCGACCTGGGATCGTTCAGGCACAGCCCGGACTGCGGGTTGACCACGGCCCCGCTGGTCTTGATCCGCCACTGTTGTGCGCCGGTGCCGTTACAGCGGGCCAGGCCGATGTGCGTCCCCGCCGTCGTACCGCCATTGACCGCGTCCATGCAGGCTCCCAGCACGCGCAGCGTGCTGTCAGGCTCGATCGTCCAGTTTTGCGGCTTGCTCTTGTTGCAGGTCCAGATCTGGACCGGGTTGCCGTTGGTCGTGCCGCCTTGCCGGTCATCGACGCACAGCCGGGACGAGACGCGGGACACGATGGCGCCCACCGGGGCGCCCGGAGCCCGCGGCAGCGTCCAGTTCTGCGCGTTCGTGCGGTTGCAGGCGTAGATCTGGAGCTGGGTGCCTGGCTTGGTGGCGGATCTGGGATCGTCCAGGCAGAGCTTTGATTCGGGGTTCACCAGCGATCCGCTGGCTCCCCTGGTCCACTGCTGGGCGCCGGTGCCGTTGCACTGGTAGAGGTCGGTCAGCGTTCCGTTGCTGGTCCCGCTGTGGCGCACGTCCAGGCACTTGCCGAGCACCCGGATGGTCCCATCCGGGGCGATCGTCCACTCCTGGGTATCGCTGCCGTTGCAGCCGTAGGTCTGGATCGGGTTGCCGTCGCTGACACTGCTCTCCCGGTCGTCGATGCACAGGCCGGCTTTGACCCCGGCGTCGATCGGCCCGGTCCGTGGCTGTGGCGGCCGCACCGTGCTGCCGCTGTAGGACGGCGGCGCTTCGCCGGGCGCCGACCCCCAGGAGGTGCTGGCCGAGGTGCCCAGGGTGTAGGAGAGCCTGCCGCCGCTGGTGATCGCTCCCGGCGGGGCGTGGGCGGCAGCCCACGCTGTTCCGTTCCAGGTCGCGGACCGCACGTAGCGCCCGGTCCCGGTCGTGTCGATGGTCAGCGCGTTGCCGGACGGCGGCCTGATCACCGCCTGGCTGAACATCGGCGAGCTGAGCGCGAGGTTCGCCGTCCCCGGTGTCATCGGGTACATGCCGAGTGCCGACCAGACGAACCAGGAGCTCATCGCGCCGAGGTCGTCGTTGCCGCCGGCCAGGCCCCACGGAGTGTTGCTCCAGAGCTTGCTCTGGATCTGCGCGATGGTGTTCTGGGCCCGCCAGGGCTGGCCGATGTAGTCGTACTCCCAGGGCAGCTCGATGCTGGGCTCGTTGCCCATCCACGCGTACCCGTCGGCCCCGGTGAAGCTGCGCAGCGTGGTGTTCAGGTAGGCGGCCATCGCGGCGTCGCCGCCCTTGGCCGCGGCCAGGCCGGCCAGGTTGAACGGCACCATCCCGGTGTAAACCCAGGAGTCCGCCTCGACGAACCCGGTGCTGCCGGCCGGGCTGAACCCGCCGTACCAGCTTCCATCGGGGTTGCGGGGCTGGTCGAACCCGCTGTCCGGGTTCAGCACGTTCCGCCAGTCCTGCGACCGGTTCAGGAAGGTCTGCTGGACGCTGGTTTTGCCGAGCGCGCCGGCCATCGCGGAGATGGCGAAGTCGGCGGTGTCGTACTCCAGCGTGGTGGCCGCCGGGCCGTAGTAGTTGCAGCAGCCGTAGCTTCCGTTGATCGGCAGGTAGCCGGGCGCGGTCAGGTATCTGAGCCCGGGCCGGATGTTGCTGGTCTTGCGGGCCTCGGCGACCATGTCGTTCAGGGCGGCGGAGGTGCTGAAGTTCCTGGCGCCGAAGGCGTAGTAGTCGGCCAGGATCGAGTCGGCCGGGTCACCGGCCATCATGTAGGTCTCGCCGTTGTTCTGCATCCACTTGGGCAGCATGCCGTGCTGGCCGTAGTCGTCCACCATCGACTGCGCCGTATCGCCGGCGACCCGGGGATCCAGCACGGCTTCGAGCTGGGCCTGGGTGCGGTAGATGTCCCAGCCGGAGAAGTTGGTGTAGAACGCCGAGTGCCCCCGGCCGACCGTGTGCAGCTTCCCGTCGGCGCCGAGGTACCGTCCGTTGTCGTCGCTGAACACGTTCGGGGACAGCAGCGCGTGGTACAGCGCGGTGTAGAACTCGGTCCGCTGGCCGCCGGTGCCGCCGGTGACCCGGATCTCGCCGAGCAGGTGGTTCCAGGCTCTCTGGGTGGCCGCCCGGGTGGAGCCGAAGTCCCAGCCGGGGTTCTCCGCGGCCAGGTTGGCCCGGGCGCCACCGGTTGACACGTACGACAGGCCGACCTTGGCCAGCAGCGTGGTGTTGCGCTTGGTGCTGAAGGTCAGATAGGCGCCGGCCGGCCCGGTGATCGCCGGGGTGACAGCGGTGCGCCCCGGCGGCAGCGGGCCGTGGTAGACGGGGTGATCCGGCCGCTCAGCGACGTTCGGCGGCACGGTGGTGGTGGGCCGCGCAGAGCCGTGCGCCTTGACCGTCAGGTGGCGGGCACCCTGGTGCAGCACGCCCGCCGTGAACGTGCCCGATGTGGTGAACGGCCGGCTGAACCGCATGTCGAAATAGAGCGTGTAGGAGTTGCGCGTTCGGCAGAAGTCGCCTGAAGTCACCGAGCCCTGGGCCTCGGTAGGGCTCAGCGCCCTGAAGCTGGCCGAGGTGTCCCCGTTCTGACTGTCGTCCAGCTTGAGTATGAGGTTGGCCTGAGTGGTCGAGGGAAAGGTGAACTGGGCCATGCCGGTCCGGGTGGTCGCGGTCAGGGCGGTGGTGACGCCGTTGTTCAGCCTCACCCGGTAGGCCCCCGCCGACGCCGACTCGCTGGCGTGCGAGAACCCCTCGGCCGCCGTGATGCTTGGGGTTCCGGTCGTCGGCAGCACGGGAACGTCGCCCTCCCCGAAGCAGCCGGGCCCGGACAGGTGGCTGAGGCTGAAGCCGGTGATGGACGAGTCGCGGTAGTAGTAGCCGCCGCCACGCGGGCGATCGGGCGTCGTGTCCGGGCTCCACTGCACCATGCCGAACGGCGCGTCCGCACCCGGAAAGGTGTCCCCGTTGTTCGAGGTGCCGATGAACGGATTGACCAGCGACGCCGGGTCCATGACCTGCCGGGGAGCCGCAGCGGCGGTCGCAGCCGCTGCCGCGGCACTCGCGGGCATCAGCGCCGCGCCGGCCATCAGCACGGCCGTGGCGGCCGCCCGCCAGTGATTACCATTCGCTCGCAACCGGTCACACTCGGTGCCCAGCACCATAACCAGAAATCCCTCCGGCATCGTTGTCTCACGGCCAGTGGCCAAGATTAACGAGATCTCCGGCCCGTAGCGGAGGCTTTACCGCCAGTACTGCCTCATCGAGTAGTGCCGCGATGGCGGTACGCTCCGAGCATGGGCAGCAAGACCTCGTCGAGCATCCAGGTGGCGGCGCCCACCGCTGACGTGATGGACGTGATCGCGGACTTCGCCGAGTATCCGCGCTGGGCGACGGCGCTGCGGTCGGCCGAGGTGCTTGAAACCGGGCCTGACGGCAGGGCGGGCAAGGTGCGGTTCACCCTGGACGCCGGTGTGCTGCGGGACACCTACGTCCTCTCCTACACCTGGGACGGCGATACGCAGGTGACCTGGCGGCTGGCCGAGCCCGGCTCGGTGATCTCGGAGATGACCGGCGGGTACCAGCTGGCCGACCGTGATCCCGGCGGTGCTGCCATAGCGGGTCTCTCCGGCCAAATGAGTACGGTTAGCTACGAGCTGACCGTGGACGTGCGGATCCCCATGCCCGGTCTGCTCAAGCGCAGAGCGGAGAAAATGATCATCGATACCGCGCTCAAGGGGCTCAAGGCTCGGGCCGAGTCCCTCAGCAGGGCCGAGCGTGACTCAAAACCACATCGTGAGTGCGGGCCCCTTCCCGGGTCCGCGCACACGACCGGGCAAGATCAGGGCCAGAGCAATCAGGCAGCTAGTTGAATCGCGCGACACTTAGAGTCAGGCACAGCACCAACGCGGGAGGCGCCAGGTGACCGACGGCAACGGATCATCGGGAAGCGACCCGATCGCCGACCTCCAGCGCTGGCTCATGCGGTCCAGTGCGAAGAGCCTGAGCCGGGAGCTGAAGGGCCAGTTCCGCCGGGCGGCCGGTGGCAGCAGCCAGAGCCACGCCGACGTGTGGGAGACCGCTACCGCCGAGCCACCCATGCCCGGGGAGTCCCCAGAGTGCGCCTGGTGCCCGATCTGCCGGGCCGCGCGCAGGGTCCGGCAGTCCGGGCCTGGCCTGGCCTCACAGGTCGCCGGGGCCGGCGACGCGCTGTTCGGCATGGCTCAGGACACGCTCTCCGCCTTCGAGACCACCCTGCAAGCTCGCTCCCCGGCGGCACCAGGGTCCAAGCCACCAGCCACTCCCCAGGCAGCGCCCCCCACTGTGTCCCAGGCGGCGCCCCTCAACACGCCTCAGGCAGCGCCTGAGCCGTCCAGGAAGCACGAGGGGACCGGCTGGCCGGGCGAGGACGCAGGCGGGCCCTCGAGCCGCCTGCAGGCCCAGAGAGCGGAGCCCGGTGGGCCTGATCATCGGGCTTGATGTCGGCGGCACGAAGGTAGCGGCTGGGGTCGTCGACGAAAGCGGGGGGATCGTCGAGAAGCTCCGGCGCTCCACGCCCGCGGCCGACCCGGAGCACACCGCCGGGGTCATCGCGTCCGTCATCACCGAACTGTGCGGCCGTCACCAGGTGCAGGCAGTGGGCCTTGGCGCGGCGGGCTTCGTCAACTCTGCCCGCTCGGCCGTGATGTTCGCGCCCAACCTGGCCTGGCGGGACGAGCCGCTGCGGGAGCGGGTCGAGGGCCTGGTGGGCCTGCCCGTGATCATGGACAACGACGCCAACGCCATCGCCTGGGGCGAGCTCAAGTACGGCGCCGCCCGCGGTTACGACAACGTGGTTCTCCTCGCGATCGGCACCGGCATCGGTTGCGGCCTCGTCATCGGCGGCCGGCTCTACCACGGAAGCTCGGGGATGGCCGGGGAGCCCGGTCACAGCCGTGCGGTGCCCGGCGGCCGGATGTGCGGCTGCGGCAACCGCGGCTGTCTGGAGCAGTACGCCAGCGGCAGCGCCCTGGTCGCGCAGGCGCGCGACTTCGCCCGGCGGCGGCCAGAAGGAGCCATCAGGCTGCTTCAGCTCGGCGGCGGGTCCCCGGAGGGGATCGGCGGCCCACAGGTCACCCAGGCCGCCCAGGAGGGCGACCCAGCCGCGCTGCGCTGCTTCCAGACGGTGGGCGGCTGGCTCGGCCAGGGCATGGCCGACCTCGCCGCGGTGCTGGATCCGGCCTGCTTCGTCATCGGCGGCGGTGTGTCAGAGGCGGGCGACCTGCTGCTCGACCCGGCCCGCGCGGCCTTCGAGCGCGCCCTGACCGGCCGCGGCCACCGCCCATTCGCCGATGTCAAGATCGCCGAACTCGGCCCGGACGCCGGCCTGGTCGGCGCCGCCGACCTGGCCAGGCCCGGGTAACCAGTGTGGCCCGGGTAACCAGTGTGGCCCGGGGTGACCCGCCCAGGCTCGGTGACCAGCTCAGACCACGGCACCGTCATCGTCGTCGTCTGAGCCGGGATCCCGGTCGCCCAGGTGCAGGACCAGGATGGTGAACCCGGCGATGAACGCGCCGATCGCGAGGAACAGCCACAGGCCGGCGATCGACCAGCCGGCCAGCGTCGCCACCACCAGGTAGCCGGGACCGCCGAACAGCCCCAGCCAGGCACCCTTGGCGATGGGGGACAGGTTCGGCAGCGGCGGTGGCGGCGGCGGGACGTAGTGTTCCTCGTCGTCGTCCAGGCTGGACGGCCCCGCCCGCCAGGGAACGGGCGGCCCCTGCCCGCCCGTGCCTCCCGGCGGGCCCGCGGCACCGGGCGGGCCCGGCCCGGCCGGAACGCCCGCCGTCTCATGCCCGCCGGTCAGACCGTGCCCGTCCCCGGCCGCGTCCGACCGCCAGATCACGATCGACCCGGGCCCCAGGCCACCAGCCGGCGGGCCGCCCGCAGCTGGGCCGCCCGCAGCTGGGCCGCCCGCAGCCGGGCCGCCCGCAGCCGGACCACCCTCAGCTGGACGGCCTTCAGCTGGGCCGCCCTCAGCCGGACTGCTCTTACCCGGACTGCCCTTACCCGGGCCGCCGCCTTCAGCCGGGCCGCCCTCCGCTGGACGGTCCCCGCCCAGGTTCTCCCGCTCCGGCCAGGGTGGCGGGGAGTCGGGGAAGCTGGCCGGGGCATCGAAGCGCCCGACCAGTTCAAGCCACGCGGCCTCTTCCTCGCCGTCGCCGCGGGCTACTTCTTCGCTGTTGCCATCGGTCACGTCTGCCGCACTCACCCCTGTCTTAGAGCTTGCTTTGCCGGAACCTTGCCCTACGTGCTTGCTTTGCCGGAACCTTGCCCTACGGCGCGGCGCTGTTCGATCGTACGAACTCCAGGCTGCCCGAGAATATTGCCGCCGCGTCGTTGTCCAGAGTGGCCACGTGGTAGCTGTTTGCGCAATCCCGAATCGTCAGCCGGTCCGCCGGGACCGCCGCCCGCAGCAGTTCCAGGCTGGCCGGGCCGACCACATGGTCCACGGTGCTGCGGTAGGCCAGCACAGGCGCGCTGAGCTGGCCGAGTTCCGCCTGGGTCGGACCCCAGAGCCGGGGCAGCGTGGCGGCGGCCCGCACCGGCACCCGGCTGTAGGCGACCTCGGCGATGCCGTCTTTCTTGATGTCGCTGCCGATCCCCTTCAGCGAGCCGGGGAACAACCTCAGCACCGGCGCGAGCATGAACAGCTTGGTGTCCGCCGTGAGCGAAGGGTTGACCACCACCACGCCGCGGACCGCACCGGCCCGCAGTTCGGCGATCCGCAGCGCGATGCAGCCGCCCATGGACAGCCCCATGACGAAGAGCTCATCAGTCTTCCCGCGCAGCACCTCGAACGCCCGCCCCGCCTCCGCGTACCAGTCCTCCGAGCGGGTCCGGTTCATCTCCTGCCAGGTCGTCCCGTGACCCGGGAGCCTGGGCAGCGACACGGTCAGCCCCGCCTTGGCCAGGAACTCCGCCCACGGCCGCAGCGACTGCGGCGACCCGGTGAAACCGTGGCACAGCAGCACGCCGACCCGTCCGCCGTCGTGCTCGAACGCCTCAGCACCAGGCAGTACCGACATCGAAACCGTCCCTCCGTCGCGTGTGTGGTGGCGATTCTCCGGCCACGTGCGAATATATGGGCGTGTTCTACTGGGTGGTAAAGGCGATTCTCTACCCTGTGCTGCGGGTCGTGTTCCGGCCCTGGGCCGAGGGGACCGGCAACGTCCCACGTGAGGGACCGGCCATCCTGGCCAGCAACCACCTGTCGTTTTCCGATCACTTCTTCGGCCCGCTGCTGCTCCCGCGCAAGGTCGTCTACCTGGCCAAGGCGGAGTACTTCACCGGCCGCGGCATCAAAGGCCTGGTCAGCAAGGCGTTCTTCCGCGGCGTCGGCCAGATCCCGGTGGACCGCTCGGGTGGCGAGGCGAGCGAGCGGGCCCTGCGCACGGGGCTGCGCGTGCTCGCCGAGGGCAACCTGCTGGGCATCTACCCGGAGGGCACCCGCACTCCGGACGGCAGGCTCTACCGTGGCAAGACCGGCGTGGCCAGGCTCGCCCTGGAGGCCCGCGCCCCGGTGGTCCCGTGCGCCATGGTGAACACCTTCGAGCTGCAGCCGCCCGGCACGGTCGTGCCGAGGCTGCGGTTCCGCCCCGGCGCCAGGTTCGGCAAGCCGCTCGACTTCTCCCGCTACTACGGCATGGAGTCCGACCACCTCGTGCTCCGCGCGGTCACCGACGAGATCATGTACGCCCTGATGGAGCTGGCCGGCCAGGAGTACGTGGACATCTACGCCGCCGACGCCAAGGCAGCGGCCAAGGCCAACGGGGCGGGTCACCACCACCTGCGCCGCTCCCGCGGTACCAAGGCTTCCTCCGATCGCCAGGGCCAGGAGTCGTGATTTTAATTTCTTTTTCAAATCTTAATTTCTTTTTGAAAAGGAAAGAAAATCACCGAACAGGCCCAGCCCAGCCTTTACTCCGGGTGACGGCCGTTCGCCACCTGGCGTAACCGGTGTCATCGCGTTCGCCAGGCGCGAACCTGTGATCGAGCTGCCAGATCCCGGCCAGCTCCTGCTGCGAGGACCAGACCCCGGTCGCCAGCCCGGCCAGGAAGGCGGCGCCGAGCGCCGTGGTCTCCGCGACCACCGGGCGCTCCACGGCCAGCCCGAGCTGGTCGGCCTGGAGCTGCATCAGCAGGTTGTTCGCGCTGGCCCCGCCGTCTACCTTGAGCACCCGCAGCCCGCCAGGCACGGCACCGGCCATGACCTCGCAGACGTCCCGCACCTCGAACGCGATCGCCTCCAGGGTGGCCCGGACCAGGTGCGCCCGGGTGGTCCCCCGGGTGATGCCGAAGATCGCCCCGCGGGCGTCCGGATCCCAGTCCGGCGCGCCCAGGCCGGTCAGCGCGGGCACGAACACCACGCCGCCGCTGTCGGGCACCGAACCGGCCAGCGCCTCGCTCTGCGCCGCGTTGTCGAGCAGGCCGAGCCCGTCCCGCAGCCACTGCACGGCGGCACCGGTCACGAACACCGATCCTTCCAGCGCGTAGGTCAGCACGCCTGCAGGGTCCATCCAGGCCACCGTGCCGAGCAGCGACGAGCCCGGGTCCGGCGCGGTCGCTCCGGTGTTGACCAGGACGAACGACCCGGTCCCATAGGTGCACTTGGTGTCCCCCCCGGCGAAGCAGGCCTGGCCGAACAGCGCCGCCTGCTGGTCGCCGGCGATGCCTGCCACCGGCACCGACAGGCCGAGGAACGCGGCCGGGTCGGTCTGCCCGGCGATCCCCCAGGAGGGCACCACCTCGGGCAGCGCCGACGGCGGCACCCGCAGCAGCTCGCACAGCTCCGCCGACCACTGCCCATGCTTGATGTCGAACAGCAGCGTCCGCGACGCGTTGGAGGCGTCGGTCATGTGGCGGCGCCCGCCGGTCATCCGTGCGATCAGGTAGGAGTCCACGGTGCCGACCGCCAGCGAGCCGTCCAGCACACCGGCCCACAGGTCCGGCTCGTTCTCGGCCAGCCAGGTCAGCTTGGTCCCGGTGAAGTAGGGGTCGAGCCGGAGCCCGGTCAGCTCGGTGATCCGCGGCTCGTGCCCGCCCTCGCGCAGCCGCTGGCACAGCCCGGCGCTGCGCCGGTCCTGCCAGACGATGGCCCGCCGCGGCGCGGTCAGCGTTCCGCGATCCCAGATCACCGCGGTCTCACGCTGGTTGGTAATCCCGATGGCGGTGATCTCACCCACCGAGTCGCTGGCGTCAGCTCGTTCGGCCGCCGAGCCGCAGGCACCCAAGACCGCTTGCCAGATGCCCTCGGGCAGATGCTCAACCCAGCCCGGTTGTGGATAGAACTGGCGAAACTCCTGGTAACCGCGTCCAGCGACCGTTCCGTCTGGCCTGATGACCATTGCGGTCACACCGGTTGTTCCAGCGTCAATCGCGAGGACACTCATGGGGTCTAGTCTTGCCCCATGCGAGTGGGAGTATTGACCGGAGGCGGGGACTGCCCGGGCCTCAACGCTGTCATCCGTGCCGTCGTCCGCAAGGGCGTCCAGGAGTACGGGTTCGAGTTCGTCGGGTTCCGCGACGGCTGGCGCGGGCCGCTGGAGGGGGACACGGTTCCCCTTGACGTCCAGGCCGTCCGGGGCATCCTGCCGCGTGGCGGGACGATCCTGGGTTCGTCACGGACCAATCCGCTGAAGGCTGACGGCGCCGGCGTGCCCGGCGTGGAGCGGGTCAAGGACAACCTGGCCGGCCTCGGGGTGGACGCGCTGGTCGCGATCGGCGGCGAGGACACCCTCGGCGTCGCGACCAGGCTGTACGCCGAGGGGGTCAGCGTGGTCGGCGTGCCCAAGACCATCGACAACGACCTCGGCGGGACCGACTACACGTTCGGCTTCGACACCGCGGTGAACATCGCGATGGAGGCCATCGACCGGCTGCACACCACGGCGGAGAGCCACCACCGTGCGCTGATCGTCGAGGTGATGGGCCGGCACGTGGGCTGGATCGCGCTGCACGCCGGTCTGGCCGGCGGTGCCAACGTGATCCTGATCCCGGAGAAGCCGTTCAGTATCGAGAAGGTCTGCTCCTATGTGCAGCACCGCTTCCAGACCAGGTACGCGCCGATCGTAGTGGTCTCCGAGGGAGCACACCCCGCCGAGGAAGGTGGCGCGGTGGGGTTCGAGCAGCAGTACGACTCGTTCGGCCACCTCCGGCTTGGCGGCATCGGTCAGCTGCTGGCCGACGAGATTGAGAAGAGGACCGGAGCGGAGGCGCGCTGCACGGTCCTCGGCCATACCCAGCGCGGTGGCACGCCGACCGCGTTCGACCGGGTGCTGGCCACCCGGTTCGGCATGCACGCGATCAGCGCCGTCCGGGATGGCGCGTTCGGGCAGATGGTGGCGCTACGCGGCACTGACATCGTCCGGATCCCGCTGGCCGATGCAACCCGCGAGGTCAAGACGGTCCCGCCGGAGCGATATGCCGAGGCGGAAGTGTTCTTCGGTTAACGTAAAGGCCAACGCCTAGGGTTGCCTTAGAGATGCATCTCTGATATACGGAATGACAGCGTTGCACTCTAAGGGGACATGGCCTTGGCTAACTGCTTCATCAGCTACACAGTGGCGGATGAACCCTGGGCGCGATGGATATCCGCTATTCTGCGGGAGGCCGGCCATACGGTCACCGTGCAGGCTACCGACTTTCCGCCAGGGCAGAATTTTGTCATCCGTATGCAAGAAGCGGCTACAGCGGCAGACCATACGGTTGTGGTGCTTTCCAATCGATACCTTGCATCTGGGTTCGGGGCGGCCGAGTGGGCGGCTGCCTTTGCTGCCGACCCACTCGGGATAAACCGGCGGATCATCCCAGTCGCTGTTGAACCCGTTGATCCGCCCGGGCTGTGGAAAGCGATCATTAGAATAGAGATCTTTGATAAACCAGAGGAAGCTGCCAAGGCCCTGCTGCTGGCGGCCATGGAGCCGCATCAGATAGAAGATTTCCCGGCCCCCTTCCCGGTGCCGGGGAAGGCCATAGCCTCGGCACAGCCTCGGAGCGATCCGATGGATGCGGGCCCGCAAGCCGTAGAAGTCTGGCGGCTGCCAGCTAGTACCAGCACTTTAGTCGGCAGAGAAAGTGAACTAGATACGCTGCGAGAATGCTGGGGTACGCGTGGGCGTAACTTGGTGACCGTGGTTGGCTGGGGCGGATCAGGAAAAACGGCTCTGGTAAATCACTGGATTGCCGAGATGGCCGCCAGCCAGTACAAAGGCGCCGACCATATCTTTGCCTGGAGCTTCGATAATCAGGCGGATGGCGGCCAGCTTGCGACCTCGGACCAGTTCATCGATGCCGCGCTCCGTTTCTTCGGTGCGGAGGGCTCGCATTCGGCTTCGGTGTGGGAAAGATGCCGCCAGGTGACCACCTTGTTCCAGCAGACCCGCTCATTGCTGATTTTGGATGGCCTGGATCGCCTGCAGGAGCCGCCTGGGCCCAGAGGCGGGATGCTGAAAGAGCCGACCTTGCAGATGCTCGTCCGCGAACTGGCTGCGTTCAATCACGGTCTGTGTGTTATAACCAGCCGCCTGGCACTTACTGACGTACAGCAGTTCGTCGGTCAGACCTGTACCGCTATCTCCGTCGGGGCGCTCACTCAGAGCGAGGGTTCCAGGCTGCTGATGCTGAGTGGGCTTCATGGTGACCAGACACTGCTGGACGAGGTTGCGACGGAGGCCGGGTACCATCCTCTCACCCTCAGCCTGCTTGGCAGCTTTATCCGCTCTGTCTATCACGGTGACTTGCGCGAGTGGCGGGGGTCGGCGCTCGCATCGGCGCTGGAGGGGCCCGGAGACGATACCGCAGAACGTGTGATGGATGAGTACGTCAGGTGGTTCGACAAGCGGCCGGAATCTCAGATACTGACCATTGTCGGCCTGTTCGACCGGCCCGCTTCGAATTCTGAGTTCAAGGTCATAAGATCTCGCCCGGTCGTGCCCGGCCTGAACGACCTGCTGGTCGACCTCAATGACGTTCAGTGGGCCTATGCGATCAGTAATCTTATTACTTCAGACCTGCTGACGGTGGGACCGGCCGAAGTTAAGACTGTGGATGCGCACCCACTTGTTCGATCTCATTTCAGCTACGCTTTGCGGGTGCAGTCACCTGACGGGTGGCGGGAGGGGCACCGGCGGCTTTGTGGTTACCTCACTGAGTCTGCCGCACCGAAGCCCAAGTACCTGGAAGAATGCCTGCCCCTGCTGTCTGCGGTATGGCACGGCACTCAGGCCGGGCTCGGTGCGGCAATGCTCCGGGATGTCTACTGGCCCAGGCTGGCGCAGGACAATCATCTTCTCCGCGATGTGCTGGGCGCAGCGGCATCGAACTTCGAAGTGCTTTCTTACGTTGTGGCGGCGGATGCCAGTGGTGAATCACCCATATCCAAGGTAGAGCTGGGTCGTATATTGTGCGATCAAGCTATCGATCTTCGCATACTGGGTAAACCACAGGATGCCGTCGAGCCGCTCAGAAGAGCTGCCGTACTAGCCACTGACGAACAAGATCACCGGCTTGCCACTAATGCGCTCCGGCATCTAGCGCAATTGTACCTGACCATCGGGATGATAGAGCTGGCCAGCGAAACCGCGGCTCGTGCGGTAGAGATATCAACCGCGCTCGATCCGATGACGCTGGACGCAATCGCCGCACAGGTGACAGCCGCGGACATATATGAGCATCTCGATAGCGGGAATGATGCCATCGAACCACTGGCCATTTTGTGGCCGATTTTCCTGGACCGCGAGCTGGTTCACCAGTACGCGAACCGCGCAACTCTTTACATCCAAGTCTACCGATGTATAGAAATCGTCGTCAGGACGCTGGTGCGGCGAGACCAGATCGGCATTGAAACGCCAGCGCTCGGATCGATGACGATCGAAGATCTGCGCGAATTGGTTGTCAGCATGATCGGCCTGAACGAGCAGTCAGGTGATGCGGATCTGCCGCGGGCACTCATGCGCCTGGCCGCTTCGTTGACATCACTGGTGGCTGGCGACCTGGGTCCAGAGACGGCGACCGGAATCGACTTGGCTGTGTCGGAAATGCGGCAGAGCGGGCAACGGCCGTGGCTGGTACAAGCTCTGCTGGTCCGGGTGCAACTGCTGCGTCGGCTTGGGTCGCTGGATTCCGCGACGAGCAGTCTGACGGAGGCACGGGCGCTGTGCCTCATCGACGGAATGGCAGTTAGCCTGCTCGACTGCGACTATGAGGCGGCGATGCTCGCAATAGCTGGAGGAAACCCCTGGCAGGGGCGCATCATGCTTGAGTCGCTATCGAAGCTGACAGCCAGCAGCGGTTACCGGAGGCTGCACAGCCAGGTTGCCGATCAGCTCCTCGCACTGCCCGCAGCCGGGCAAGAACCAAGTCCAGGAGCTGGAGTCGACAACGACGTGCAGACTCCGTGACCCGTCAGGCAGCTTCAGCAGTCTGCCCGATGTTGCTGACTTCCGAATGTTCTGGAAGTAAGCAGACTCGGCGTCCCATGCCCTTTCATGCTCATCCCGGGTGGCTGCATCCCGCAGCCACGAGGAGTACGCTGCCGGTGCGATGCACAATACTAGATCACATTCATTAAGCACAGATTCCACGGCGGCAACCGTGCCATCAACGATTACTAATCCCTCGGCTCCCACGCCAGGGACGAGAGTACTTCCTTGTGCGCTTCCTGTTGCCCATGAATAGCTTTCACAAAAAATGGGTTGCCCACTTCGCAAACGTTGTATGTTTTGTACGAGACGAGGAATGTCATGGGCAGCGGGCGAGCAGCCGTCAATATCTCGCTTCAGTCTCTCTGCTCGTGCTAGCACGACGGTTTCGGTAGGCAGGATGGTGGCATCGCGGGGCCACGACGCGGCGATCTCACTGGCTAGATTAGTTTTGCCCGTATACGGATAGCCGGTGATGCCCAGCACCCTGGCATTTCTTGGGCTAGCTGGGCTCGTCCTGAGGCGCTGAATAGTTAAGGTAGCAATGCTAACCGAAGCCGGGCATATCACGTAAGTCAGATCCTTGTCTTCTGGATTGTCCATTCCCCCTGGGGCAGACGCAGGAGGGTCAGTTCCCGCAGGCTCGATATCATGAGGTCGGCACCGTACTGTGACGATCCGGCATCTGCCGATATCAAGATGCTCCGCAGTCCAGCGCAACGGGCCGACTCGATACCGCGGGCAGTGTCCTCGATTGCAATACAGGCGGCCGGTTTGCGGTCCAGTTTGGTGAGGGCGAGAAGATAGGGCTCAGGATCGGGCTTGTGATGGAAGGTTTCGTCCCGGCTGATAGTGACTGCAGGTGGAGTACCTGGCCAGATGGTCGAGAGGAAGGCGTTGACAGAACTGCGGCTGCCGCTGGAGACAATTGCCAGCGTGATGCCCGCCTCGGTTGCCAGCGTCAGGAACTCCGCAACCCCTTGTGCCAGGGTATGGCTTCGCAGAAGTCCCCGGAAGATCGCCGCCTTCTCACGATTAAGCCCCTGGGCTCGCACATCTGCGCCCAAGTTCAGCAGGAAGTCTGTGGGCGACTGCCCTTCGATTATGCAGGCCTGGTAGTAATCCGGCCAGGTAAATGTGATCCCGAAGTGGGACTTAACAACCTCTTGCCACGCCTGGGCATGCAGTGGGTCGGTGTCAGCTAGCGTCCCATCGAGGTCGAAAAGGATCGCCCCGGTTTCGGCGGAGACGGTGAGCGTGGGTGGTGTTTTCATCTGGTGCCGCCAACTCTATGGCCGGTGAATGACTTGAAGCGCTCGAACTGGATCGAGTGGATGTCTGCTGTTTCCTGGTTGGGGTGATACATGATAAGTGGACGAGGCAGCGCTGCGCAGGAATCTTGGGTTGTTGCAGACCACCCAGCCGCGACGCAGGCGGTGAGTGCGGCCCCCCGGGCTGAGGCATTAAGCAGGTCGGGACATTTAATGGGTATCCCGAAGATGTCGGCCACGAGTTGCCGCACCCGAGCATCGCGGGCGCCTCCGCCGACAAGTATGCAATCGCCTGGTGTCGTGGCGCCGGGATGGCTGAGCAGAAGGTCCTTGCCCTGCCGCAAATCATATAGGCACCCTTCCAGGACAGTCCTGATGAGTTGCGCCTGGGTATGATCGAGCCTGAGGTTATGCCAGCCGCCCAAGGCGGCAGTTGATTGCTTTGCCCTGCCGCCAGGAACTGCTGGCGTGAAGGGGGTGAATACTGGATTAGTGATCGCTGCGACCGCGGCGAACGCGGCATCATACAATTCACTCCAGTCTAGCGACCAGAGCGTACGCAGCCAGTTGAGGGACGATCCGGCAGCATATGTCGGAGCCATGAGATAATAGCCATCGGATAGCGGCCCGGCGAGTCCCAATAGTCCAGCCGGAACGGAATCGGGGCGGCTTGGGATGATCTGGGTTAGCTGTCCTCCGGTCCCGAGGATTAATATGCTCTGCCCAGGTATGAGCGGAGCGCTGCTACCCAATTGAGCGGCAGCGGTATCGGCTCTGCCCATGGTTACCGGGATGCCCGGTGGAAGTCCGAGATCGTCCGCGGCATCATCCTGCAGCGGACCCCGGACCTGCTCACCGTCCAGGGCTGGCGGGAGCAGGGCTTTGTCGAGCGAGAGCGTCCGGCAGAAGCCATCGTGCCAGGCCGATCTGGTGAAATCCCAGAGCCCGGTCGCCGAGGCATCGGATACCTCGGTGCAAAAATTCCCGGTCAGCTTAGCCCCCAGCCAGTCTTTTGGCTGCAGCGCCCAGCGGGCCCGGGCAAGCAGTTCTGGCATTGTCCGGGTGAGGCGGAATAGAATCGCTGCGGCGAAGCCCGGTGCCTGCATATTGAGCAGTGCGTTTGCATAGGGCGTCGCGTAACGGTTGATCTCTGGCAGCAACGGGGTGGCCTGTGTGTCATTCCAAGGGACAGGAGGGTATATACCCGTGCCGCGTGAGTCGACGAGCACGACACCATGCATTTGACCTGACAGGCCGATTGCCTTTACCGAGAGCCTGTTCATGGACAGCGTTTGGCGGGTTGCTTGCCTAACGCTGTCCCACCAGCTCCCGAGTGATGGCGAGGAGTTATTCGCCTGCCCCCGGGCGGGGCCGTAAGTGCTTGCCCCGCTGGCTACTTCTGAGCCATCGCGGGCCAGTGCTGAAACTTTAACCGAACTTGTGCCCAGATCTATGCCGAGGAGAACTGGAATACTCATGCCGTCCCCAGATGCCAGCAGCCCAAGATGACAGACCAGACTAGCAAGACGCCAGAGCTGCCGGGCGGTTGCTGCCGGGCGTGCTTATTCCCGGCGGAAGGGCGTGCCCCGGCGTTGACCCTCGGCGGGGCCGCGGGCCAGGATGTCCCCTGTGCAGATGACCGACGCGTACGCCTCGGCGGTCACGGTGTCCATCCCGATCTTCGTCCTGGCTGCGGGCGCCGAGGCTCGCGCGATCAGAGAGCGGCTGAAGCGGCCCGACGAGAAGTGGGAGCAGGCCTATGCCAGCTACCGGGCCGAGCATGACCTGGATTCGGCCGGTCGCCCGGCCGATGTTGTCGCCCACCTGCGGGGCGTGCCGGGCGTGGCCAGGTTCTACCTGGCCGAGCGGCTGCTGGCGGTCGGTGGTGCCCTGGTCTGGCTGGCCGTCTTCGTGCTGCTGGCCATCGCCGAGGTGCGCAGCCTGGTCTGGCTCGGCGACGGCTCACCGCCGGGCAACGCCAGCCTGGCGACGTTCGCGCTGGTCTCGATCACCGCCGCCATGGTGGCCCTGATCATCGCCCCGGCCGCCTACCTGCTGGTCCCGCTGACCCTCCCGCTCGACCTGATCCCCAAGGGGCTGAAGGACGAGGTCAAGGCCAAGCTCGGCCCGGAGAAGGGCCGCAGCTTCGTCCGGCTCACCCTGGGTGAACTGGAGGGTGCCCTGGAACGCGCCGCCGGCCAGCTCGAAAGCGAAGACGGGCCCACCGGTCAGCCAGCGCCGCCGGCCCAGCCTGATCATCCCCCGGAAGCCGGGTAGCGCCGCCCCGCCCGCTCCTAGGCCTGTCGTCGTGGTGGCGATGTGGGCACTCTGGGGTGCCGCGCCGAATGCACAAAGACCTTTGCGACTTGCACCGGCGCGTCTGTGCCGAACGTGGGATATCGATATCCTTGCTGCCCGGCGTGCCTTTGGCCAGGTTGCTCGGTATTCGGCCGCTCGGGGACCAGGTGACGGTCACAGCGGCCTGGCGGGTCCTGGGTCGGGGAGCAGGACGGACGGCAGTGGGCTGGCCGGGTTCATGCGCAGGAGCTGGTAGGCCATGCCGCCGATGCCGGGCAGCAGGCCGGGGTTGAGCGTGTCCCTGGCCAGGCCGCTGACCGGGCCGTGCTCGCCTACGGCGCTGATGATGCGGGCATCCAGGCCGGTCCGGTCCAGGCCGTCCGGCGCGGCCCCGGCCTCGAGCGCCAGGTTCATGACCTCCCAGACGCCGAGGTCGCCGTGGCACAGGGTGTGGTTCGAGCCCAGGCCATGTGCCCAGGAGCAGCGCGCCGCCCGCTGAAGGACCTCCAGCCAGTGCGCCGGCCCTGTGCCGTCTGGGCCCGCAGTGCCCATCCGGGCCAGGTCGGCGGCGATGATGCCGATGCCGCCAGCACCGTGACACCACGCCGCGGTGATGTGGCCAGGCTCGCGCAGGTCGGTCCAGCTCCCGGTGGCCGGGTCATACAGTGACTCCTCGAACGCGAACGCCGCCGCTGCCGTCCCGGCGAACCTGCCCGCCTGACCGTCGGCCTGCCGCGACGCCGGGTGGGCGGCCAGCCGGGCGAGCGCCCAGCCGGTGCCGGTGACGCCGTGCGCGGTCCCGCCGATGCCCTCGGGGTAGATGGAGTTCCCCCAGCGGGCCCCGGCGGCGCCGGGGCGGGCCAGGCCGGCCAGGCGGGTGCCGATGCCGCGGGCCAGCGCCGCCCACTGCGGGTCGCCGGTCCACTCGGTCAGCCGCAGCAGCGGGACGACCGCGCCGGGCATTCCCCGGAACAGGTCGAACGAGTCGTCCTCCTCGATCGCGGCCGCGATCCGCCCGGCGGGCGCCAGCGCCCGGCCGAGCGCGTCGGCCACGTCAAGCCCGGACACGCCCAGGCGGCCGAGCAGGAGCCAGGCCCAGATCAGTGAGCCGATACCGACGTAGCCGCCCGGCACGTCCGGCCGGACCGCAAGTTCCCCGGCCAGATCCCGCTGGTCCTGCTGCTCGATCAGCAGCAGCGTCGCCAGCACGTCATCGAGCAGGCCGCCCAGGCCTTCGACCGGGTCGGCCCGCCCGCCGGCCACCTCGAACTCGTAGCCCGCAGTGGTCACCGCGATGCCGGCCAGGCCGTTGTACAGATCGTTGGACAGCGGCTGCGTGACCCATCCGGTCGGGCCGATCACCGGGGCGATCCAGGTCACCGTGCCATCGGCGGCCCGGATCGCGGCGTCGCGGATCGTGCGCATGATGCCGGCGGCCACCCTGCGGCGCCGCCCGTCCAGATCGTCCTGGCTGACCTGCTGGGTGACCAGCGGCCTGAAGCTCGGGAGCACGCCCTCGTTCAGGTAGGCGCTGATCAGCGTGCCCGATATCACCTGCAGGTCCAGCCGCTGGTCGTTGGCCCGCCAGCGGTTCAGGGCGTCGGAGATGAGGTCCTGGCTCTGGCCGTAGCCGGTGCTGCGCGGGCCGGTCAGCCGCCCGCAGCGTGGGGTGGTGGTGAACACCGGGACGTCGCCGTCGAGCATCTCGGCAATCTCGGCGTCGATGACCGCCGGGTCGGCGGGTGCGGCCCCCGCGTTCGCGGCGTGCGCGGCCAGCAGGTCCGCGGCCTGCCGTGCCGCCGCCTGCGGGTCGTGCATCGAGGCCGGGTGCCACAGCATCCGGCTCAGCTCCATGTAGGTCTCGGTGTTCCTGACCACCACCCGGACCGTGCAGTCCGCGAACGCGCGCAGCGGCCCGGTCAGCCGATCCGCCCGGTCGAGCTCGTGCAGCCGGGCGGTCATCTCGGTGAACCCGCCCACCACGTGATGCCAGTACTGGGCCAGGACCGGCTCCTGGCTCGGGTGGTTCCCGGCCAGCTGGGCGGGCCTGCGCTCGTAGCCCATCCGCGCTTCGTCGGTGCCCGCGCCGATGATCACCGGGACGTCGATGCGGGGCTGTTGCCCCGGCAGCGCGCCCAGGGCCGAGGAGTCCACCCCCCGCCAGGCGAGTGCGTCGCCCCGGCCAGGCAGCAGACCGGTGCGCAGAGCGCTGTCGGCGATGAGCTGGGCGGCGTGGTCGTGCGCCTGGCCGTACCCGGATGGGGTGGCCGGCGCGTGCGGGGTGAACAGGGTCTCGCAGTCGACCACGACGGGGACCGGGCCGCAGGCGATCAGGTTCTCGGCGTGCAGATCGCTGCCACCGACCAGGCGCATCACCGCGAGCCAGTGGCCGATTCCCTGATAGAAGCCGCGCAGCTCCGCGCCATCGGCGCAGTAGCGGTGCTCGATGTGCTCGGCCCAGCCGTACCCGGCCCGTGCGAGCACCTCGGGCACCCGGATGCTGTGGCCATCCGCTTCGGGGGGCAGGACGACGTCAAGGAGCCGGGCCAGGCAAGAGTCGACGTCCACGGAGCGGGGCTTGTAGACGACGCGGCCGGCTGTGGTGCGCAGTAGCGTGACGGTCTGCCCGCGGTTGTGGCTGTCCCCGACCCCGAACGTCACCTCGGCCAGCTCACCCGCGTCCGCGCCGGGCAGCCGCGCGAACTCGGCGCGATCGGCGGCGAAGCGGATGGCCATGCTCAGGGCGGCGGTGCACCCGTTGGCGATGACCGTCCGCAGGTGGCCCAGCAGCACGGGATAGGGCCCGGCCAGCGATTCCCAGAAGCCGGCCTTCGTCGCCTCGGCGAGCCATTCCGCCCAGCGCCCGGCCGGATCGCTGGCCTGCAACTGCCCCCGGATCCGGGCCCCGTTGAGTTCCAGCATCAGGATCCGGGTCACCTTGCGCACCGCGGCTCTGGTGACGAGGGTCCTGGCAGCGGTGTGGATTGCCCCGGCCTCGCCGGTGCCCAGCCCGGGGAGAGTCCCGAGCTGGGCTGCCAGGCCGGCCAGCGCCGGATCGATGAGGCAGCCCAGCGCGGGTTCGAATCCCGTCGCCGCCTGTTGCGGCATCAGCGGGAGGTCAGCAGCACTGAGCGGTTGCTGACCCAGAGCAGACCGTGCCGCATTGCCCGGTGCCGACCCGGCCATGCATGGTGATCTCGGACTGCGCGTACGTGCCACCGGTGAACAGCGGGCCCGCCGGGCTGTCTGCGCCCTTGCCCGTGCGCCAGGCGGCGATCTTCTGGTCCGGTGTTTCGCGCTCGTTGCGCATAGTGTTCGCCTTTCGGTCCTGCTCGCCGGCGTTCCGGCCAGCCATCCAGCAACTTAGCTGGATGATGACATCACTCAGACTTTCTTTCTAGTAAGACAATACTGTCTGAATGGTACTAATGACGACGAGAGAGGCATGTAGTAATTGGCAGGCTAAATGCAGATATTTTCGTCGCCGTCAAGAGGCGGGTACGGCTCAATCTGCTTACCTCACTCACCGTCATGGCGGTCACCTGTGCCGAGTTCGGCCAGCGGCCGGGCGCGCTGAATACTGATGGCTACGAGGGCAAAAAGGCCAGCCCCGACGAGAATGGCCGTCCGCACCCCGAATGCGTCGTTGAGCACGCCGAACACCGGCAGCGCGAGCCAGCCGAAGCTGCTCGTGCACAGCTGCATCGCATTGCCCGCCTGCGCCTGCAGGTGATCGGGGGTAATCCGGGCCGCGTATGCACCGAACGTCACGTTGACCGGAGCGATCATGAGCGAAGTCAGCGCGCCGCGCACACCGATCAGCCACAGCGAGGGGGCGAAGGCCAGGGCCAACGCGCCGACCGGCAGCACCCAGGAGGTGGCCAGAGCCAGGGTGCGGTCGCCCACAAGGGCCGTCATCCGGGGGGCGAGCAGGGACCCGAGCATCCCGGCCCCCGCGTTGACCGACAGCAGCAGGCCGATGACGGCGGCGGTCGCGCCCTGCTGCCTGGCCAGCACGATGAGCGTGAGCGACGTCCCGGCGACGATGGTGTTCACCCCTGCGCCCCACAGTGCGACCATGCGCAGAAACGGCTGGCCGACGATGAACCGCAGCCCCGTCGTGAGGCTCCGCCACACCGGCTCACGCGCCCGGGCCTGGGCCGGGTCGGGATCCAGCGGTGCGCGGATGAGCGCGCTGGCCAGGGCGATGCAGCCGAAAGAGAACGAGTCGCAGGCGAACGGCACGAACTGGGCCAGGCCGAACAGCAGCCCGCCCGCTGGCGCTCCGGCCAGCGCCACGGCCTGGTCCCTGGCCTGCGTCCGGGCGAACGCATGGCGCAACTGGCTAGCGGGCACCACCCGGCGCAGTGCGCCCCGGCTGGCGCCGAGGTAGAACGCCGACGCCGTGCCCTGGACCACACCGACCGCCACGAGCTGAGCGATGTAGACGCGATGGCCGAGCGTGGGCGGCACCACGGTGGCCACCGCGATCATCTGGGCCAGCGCGGTGACCACCATGATGCGTTTGCGTGGGTAGCGGTCGGCTACGACGCCCGCGGGCAGCAACAGCAGCAGGTTCGTGACCAGGCTCGTGCCGCCGACAATCCCGGCCTTGGCCGCCGACCCGGTCACGGCCAGGATGAGCAGGGGATAGCAGATCCCCGATATCGCCGAGCCCAGGCCGGAGACGGCCTGGCCGCTCCAGAGCAGGTTGAAGTCGCGGTTGCGGCGCAGTGGTGCCTCGCCAGCGGGAGCCGCGTGGGTTTGCTGTTCCGCGTCCACCTGCTACCGCGATCTGGCGCGCGACAGCAGCGTCAAGGGCATCAGCATGCGAGTTTGCCGTTCCGCGTCCACCCTGCTACCGCCTGTTGATTTTTGAGAACTTTGGGCCGTATTGTGCCAGAGCCGTCTGCCGGTGCCCATACCGGCGAACCGCCCGCCGGCCGGCCAGGGGCCAGGTGCCCGTGCGGCAGACCGGGGAGGGTTTGATGGAGGAGCAGAGCGGGGGCAACTACGTCACCCGCGTGCTGGAGCTGTTCGCCGGTTACGGTGACACCGAGGCGATCGTCTGGTCCGGCCGCCGGGTCAGTTACGCCGAGCTCGTGCGGTGCACGCTCGCGCTGGCCGCCGCCCTCGGCGGCCGTGGCCTGCACCCGGGAGCCACGGTCGCGATCCTGGTGCCCGACCAGCCCGAGACGGCCGCCCTGCAGTTAGCCCTGCACCTGCTCGGCTGCCGGACCGCCTGGATCGCCAGCTATGCCCCCCGCCGGGAGCAGGCCGCCTTCATCAAGCTGGCCGATCCGGACGCATTTGTCTACCACCCGGCGATGATCGGCGGGCCGGGGCTAATCGATGAGCTGACGCACGGCGAAAAGCCGCTGCGGCTTTTCTCCTTTGGTGCTCCCATGCCAGGAAACCCGGCGGCCGGCGATGACCTGCTCACCGCGCTAGAGCGCGGCTGGGCCGGCCTTCCGGTCTCGCCGCAGGGGCCGGAGCCGGAGTCGCTGTTCTACAGCGGGGGAACGACGGGAACGCCCAAGCTCATCCGTCACCATCAGGCCTTTTACCAGAATCTGCTCGATATCGCCGATTATTACCTCTCAATCGGTGAGCTGCCCATGCGTTTCCTCAGCGGCTCGTCGTTTTCTCACGTCAGCGGGCAGCTGGCCGGCTTCCTCACGCTCTTCGAGGGCGGCACCCTGTTCCAGTCCGACGATTTCAGCCCGGCGGGTTTTCTGGCCATTGTCGAACATGAGCGCATTAGCAGTGCCTTTCTTACCCCGGCGCTTTTGTATGCGGTGGCCGATCATCCGTCCACCGCGGACACCAGCAGCCTGCGTTACCTCAATGTCGGTGGCGCGGCCGCCTCGCCCACCCGGCTGGCCGCCGCTATCGAGCGGTTCGGGCCGGTGCTTCGCCTGGTCTACGGATCCAGCGAGGCGCCGCTCATCACGGATTTCCCGTTCCTCGACCATGATCCGGACCGCCCAGAACGGCTCATGTCGTGCGGGCGGCCCTTTCTTGACATGCGTATCGAGATCCGAGACGAGCGGGGCCGGGAGCAGCCGGTGGGCGAAGCCGGCGAGGTCTGGGTGGCCGGGTCGCTGGTCATGGCCGGCTACTGGGCCCCGGGGCAGCCAGGCCCGGACGCCACCGGGGACGGCTGGATCCACACCGGCGACGTCGGCTACCTGGACGAGGACGGCTACCTCTACCTGGTCGACCGCACCAGCGACATGATCGTGACGAGCGAGGCGGCCGCGAACGTCTACTGCCGGCCGATCGAGGACGCCCTGCACAGCCATCCCGGTGTGCGGGCCGCCGCCGTCGCCGGCGTGCCCGACGAGGCGTGCGGCGAGGTGGTCTGCGCGTTCGTGGTGACGGATCCCGGGGCGCAGGTGTCGGCGGACGACCTGCGCCAGCACGTCCGGGCCCAGCTCAACGCGCTCTACACCCCGCGGCGGATAGAGTTCGTCGGCGAGCTGCCGCTGACCGGCCTGGCCAAGGTGGACAAGCGGGCGCTGCGCCTGGCGCACCTGGCCGGCCTGGCGCACTCACCGGCCGGCTCAGGCGCCGGGTGATTCGCCGGCCAGCTCGATCCGCTCGGCGATCGGCCGGTGCCTGCGCCGCTCCAGGACGACGTTCCGGTGGCGCAGCGAGGCCGGTCACCAGTTCCACCGGCCGAGCAGGACGACGGTAGCCGGGACGACCAGGGTCCGCACCACGAACGTGTCCAGCGCGACCCCGATGGCCAGGCCGATCCCGATCTCCCGGATCTGGGCGCCCTCGGTGCCGGAGCCGCCGGCGATCGCGAACACCAGGAACGTCCCGCCGAGGACCATCCCGGCCGAGGTCACGGTGCTGTAGTACCGCATCACTGTACCACTCTCGTGGTACCGTAATGCTGTACCAAGGAAGAGAGGGACTCGCATGGCCATCACCGCCACCGAAGCGCGCAAGAGACTGTTCCCGCTGATTCAGCAGGTGAACGATGACCGTGCTCCGGTTGAGATTATCTCGAACCACGGCCGGGCTTACCTGGTCGCGGCCGAAGACTACGAGTCCATGGAGGAAACCGACTACCTGCTGCGCTCGCCAGTGAACGCGGCCCGTCTGATGGCGGCGGCCGATGAGGTGCGCCGCGGCGGTGCCCTGATCACCAAGACGATGGAAGAGCTCCGGGCTCTGGCCGACGAGGGCGAGTCGCGTTGAGGAAGGTTGTCTTCCACCCGCATGGCTGGGAGGACTTCAGCTACTGGGCCACAGCCGATAAGAAGATGCTGCGCCGTCTGCTCCGGCTGATCGAAGAGGCCCGGCGTACCCCCTTCGAGGGCGCTGGTAAGCCAGAGCCGTTGCGCCGCAATCTGTCCGGCTTCTGGTCCCGGCGGATCGACGACGAGCACCGCCTCGTCTACGGTGTAACCGATGACGAACTGATCATTATCCAGGCCCGCTACCACTACGACGACTGACTCGATTAGGCGGCCGATCGCTTGCGGACCGCGTCGATGAGTGCGAAGACGGTGTCATCATCGACCGGCCTTTCGCTGGCCGCGACAAGCAAGCCATTCTCCTCGACCAAGCGTGCCGTCACCATGTGAAAACGATATCACCGGTATAAGTATCCCTGCATCGGTTAGCCAGCGCCACGGAGTTGGTGCAGGGCCCAGCCCCTGCCGGATGGGTCGAGCGGGCGGGTGGCGGCGGCGAAGATCTCGGCGGCGCGGCGGTAGGACATCCGTGCCTGGCCGGTGACCGGGCACACGTCGCGGGCCGGGACATGCGCCGCCGCCCTGCGGCCGGTCACGAAGACAGGGCCGGAGGCCCGCCCGGCCAGCAGCCAGCGCAGGATCTGGCCGGTCGCCTCCTGCCATCCGATTGGTGCGCCAGGGGAACGGGCCCGGTTGCGGGACAGGTCGAGCTGCTCGGCGTCGAGCGCGAGCACCTCGGCAGCCGGTGCGCCGGAGTCGTGGAGCAGCCGCCAGAACGCATGCTCGCGGAGGCTGGCCGGCAGCCGGAACAAAAGCCTGGCCTGTTCGGCGGTGAGCGGGGGAGCGGTGGCGGGCCCGGTGTGCAGGTGCTGCAGGCCGGCGGTCGGGTCCAGCGTGATCCACCGCTGATCAAGCCACCAGCCGGCCGCGCTGCGCAACGCCGACAGCTCGCGGTTGACCGTCCGTGCGTCGGTCTGTACGGCCCGGTCCGTGAGCGCGGCGGCCAGCCGGGGGGCGGTCCCGGCATCGTCGAACAGCGCCAGCGCGACGACCGGCGGCACCGCGTGGCGGCGATCGGGGCCGGTGGGGACCGGCCTGCCGACCAGCGGCCAGGCCCAGCCGGACAGCGAGATCCGGTAGACCCGGCGGGAGGCGGGGCTCAGCGAGGCCTGTGCCAGGTACTCATCCACCGCGACCGCGTACTCCACCGGCGCCGGAGCCGATGCGGCAGCGGCCTGAATGGGCGCCGGGACCAGGGCGAGTGGTCTGGCGGCCACTGTGTTCTCCTTCCGCACTCGCTATCGCAGTCGCCTAGTCCACCGGCGCCGGTCGGCCGGCGGCCTGAACGGGAGCCGGGACCGGGGCGAGTGGTCTGGCGGCCACTGTGTTCTCCTTCCGCACTCGCTATCGCAGTCGCCTACTCCGCTGGCGCCGGAGCCGATCGGCCGGCGGCCTGAATGGGCGCCGGGACCAGGGCGGGTGGTCTGGCGGCCACTGTGTTCTCCTTCCGCACGCCGGTACCGCAGTAAATAAGCCCATTGCTGCCCTAGGTTACCTCCATAATAACGCCCCGGCCGAGCGCATTTACTGCGGTAAACCAAAGTGTCACTCACCGTCAAGTCAGGCTTTCAAGCTGCTGGGTTGCCTTTCTTTCTAAATATTTGGCATGGTGGGTGACATGCATGTGAATTGGCGTGCACTGGCAATTAACCGCAGTAAATCGGCGCCCCAGTATTGGCATGCTGGCCGCAGTAAATGGACGATCCAGGGGAAGCTCGCGGTGCTGGCCGAGCGCAACTTCCGCCGGTTCTACCTCGGCTATGCGACCTCGCTGCTCGGCACCGCGATGTCGTCGGTCGCCATCGCCTTCGCGGTCCTCGAGAGCGGCGGGACGGCGACCGGCCTTGGCGTGGTGTTCGCCGCGAACATCGTTCCCATGGTGGCGTTCATGCTCGGCGGCGGCGTCATCGCCGACCGGCTGGGCCGCCGCCCGGTGATGCTGGCTGCCGACGTGGCCCGCTGCCTGGCCCAGGGCGCGCTCGCCGCCGCGATCATCCTCGGCCGCCCGCAGCTCTGGCTGTTCGTCGTGGCGGCTTTCGTCGTCGGCAGCGGCAACGCGTTCTTCCAGCCGGCCCTGTCCGGGCTCACCGTGCAGCTCGCGCCGCGTGACCGGCTCGGTGACGCGAACGCGCTGTTCGCCATGGCCCAGCCCGCCGCCCAGGTCGCCGGGCCGGCGCTCGCCGGGCTGCTGATCGCGGTCGCCGCACCGGCCACGGTGATCGCGGTGGACGGCGCGACCTACGCGGTCAGCGCGCTCGCGCTCAGCCTGCTCCGGTTTCCAAGCTCAGCCCGGTTCCCAAGCGCGCGGCCCCCGTCCCTGCTCCGCGAGCTGCGCGAGGGCTGGGCCGAGTTCACCGCCCACACCTGGCTCTGGGCGGGAACGGTCCAGTTCGCGCTGTTCAACCTGATCACCTGGGGCCCCTACCTGGTACTCGGGCCGGTGCTGGCGCGCCAGTACCTCGGCGGCCCCAGGGCCTGGGGTGTGATCATGGCCTGCCATGGCGGCGGCGCGATCATCGGTGGCCTGCTCGCGCTGGGCCGCAGGCCCAGGCGGCCGCTGCTGGTGAGCACCCTGACCACTTTCGGGTTTGCGCTGCCGCCGCTGACGCTGGCCCTGCACCTGCCACTCGCCGCGGTCGCCGTCAGCGCCTTCCTGGCTAGCCTGGGCTCGGCGCTCGGCGGAGCGATCGAGACGACCGTGACCCAGCAGCGGGTGCCGTCGGACGCCCTCGCCCGGGTCGGGGCGTTCAACATGGTCGGCGCCTTCGCGTTCGGCCCCATCGCCTTCACCGCGGCCGGCCCGGTGGCCGCCGTCCTGGGCGCCAGGGCGGTCCTGGGCTTCGGCGCTGCCTGGGCGGCTCTCGGTACCGCCGTCGTGGCCGCCGTTCCCAGCGTCCGCCGGATCACCTGGCTGCCGCAGCCGGAGCAGGCCCAGCCGGAATCCCGGCCAGTCAGCTCTGACGAGACCGGAAGGCAGCGGTCTTGACCCGGTTCTGGCAGGTCGTGGAGCAGAACCGCCGGGTGCCGTTGCGCGAGGTGTCCACATAGGCCCGGTCGCAGCGCGGTGCCGTGCACAGGCCCAGCCTGCCGCGGTCGTCGGTGCCGAGCACGACGGCCAGCCCGGTGGCGCAGCCGGCCGCCCAGCCGTTGGTCAGCGTGTCCTGTGCACCGTGGAAGTGCAGGTGCCAGCCCTCCTCGTCGTGCTGGTCCAGCGATGGTCGCGCTCCGGTTCCGGCGAGCAGCTTGTTGACCTGCAGTGCCGCCATGTCCATGTCCCCGGCGGCGACGGCCTCGAAGACGCCGCGCAGCTCGGCCGCGGTCGACCGCAGTTCCTCGGCATCTGCCTGCGAAACGTCCCGGGTGCGCGGGCTGGCCGCGTGCAGCACGGCGGTGACCGTCGCGGCCAGGTGATCGTCATCGGGCGGCAGGTATGGGCGGCCGTGTGCCTCGCCGGGGGTGAGGGCGTTGACCAGCCCCACCGCGACCGCCACGATGGTGTCCAGGTGACTGCTGAATCTCACTTGACCAGTTACATCCTCGACGTCTAGCGTGTAACTACCGAAATAATACTAGACAGTTACCCACACCCGAAGCACCAGAAGGAGACACGGTATGCCACAGCTCGACCGCGACGCGGCGCGGGAGTGGATCCGCCGCTGGGACCTCCAGCAGGAAGACCACCTGCCGGACCGGGAAGACAGGTTCACCGCGCTGATCGACGCGGTGCAGGACGGGGCCGGCCGGGCCGATCCGCTGATCGTCGACCTGGGCTGCGGCCCCGGCTCGCTCTCGGTCCGCCTGCTGGAGCGGATCCCGGCCGCCGCCATCGTCGCCGTGGACGCCGATCCGGTGATGCTCGCACTCGCCCAGGCCGCCTACCGCGGCCCCAGCACCCCCGGCAGCCCCAGCCCCCCCGGCCCTGGCCCTGGCAGCCTCAGCGCCTCAGACAGCCATGGTGGCGCCAGCGCCCCCGGCAGCCTGCGGTTTGTCTCGGTCGACCTGCGCACCCCCGGCTGGTCCGCCAAGCTCGGCCTGGACCGCCCCGCGGACGCGGCGGTCAGCACCACCGCGCTGCACTGGCTGAGCCCGGACGCCCTGCGGGCCATGTACGCCGAACTGGCCCAGGTGCTGCGCCGCGGCGGGCTGCTGCTCAACGGTGACCACCTCGGCGTCGACGAGTCGCACTCACCGGTCCTGGCCAAGCTGAGCGAGGCCCTGCTCAAGCGCGAAGAGCAGCGCCGCTTCCCGGACGGCCACGCCGAAAGCTGGACTGGCTGGTGGGACGCCATCGCTGCCGAACCCGCCCTGGCCGGACCGGTCGCCGAGCGGGAAGCCTGGCGGGGTCACGCCGACCATCACGGCTGGGCCTCCCGGCTGCTGACCACCCACGTCGACGCCCTGCACGACGCCGGGTTCACCGAGACGGGCACGCTCTGGCAGCGCGGCGAGAACTGCCTGCTGTGCGCGGTCAGAGGCTGAGGCTCCCCACCCAGCCATGGTCCGCCGTGGCCAGCGCGCCGGGCTCAGCCCCGCCCTCCGCGCTGGCCTCAGGCAATGCGAGTTCCAGTGTGCGCCTGGCAGGATGTGCTCGGTGCCGATGTGCGGGTGGCCGAGCTTCCTGGCCTCTTCCTGAGCCAGCACCACGGATCGCCGCGCGCGGCCGGTGAACCTCTCGAACATCGCTGACCCAGACTGGGTGGCGAAGCCTGCCCGCCGGCTGGGCAAACGCCGGCACCCGTTATATAGAGTTGGCGCCTCGGCGCCGGGTTGTTTTACCAGAAGCCTGTGCCAGCAAACCAAGGTGCCGCCACTGCTCCCGGATGCTGGCAGACTGAGGACGTGCCCGTGACCTCGTCCCTTGGTACCTCGCCCGGCGCCGCGGCCCAGCCAGGCCCGGCAAGCCCGGCAGCCGAGCCGTGCGTGCTGCTCAAGCTCGGCGAGATCGTGCTCAAGGGACGGAACAGGCAGCAGTTCGAGAAGCTGCTGCACACCAACATCCGCGGCGCCGTCCGGGAGATGAAGATCTCGCTGTGGCAGCGGGAAGGCGTCATCATGCTCCGGATCGAGGAAGACCCGGCCGGGGCGGGCACGCCAGCAGAGCAGGAAGCCAAGGTCCGGGCCCTGGCCGAGCGGATGCGCGACATCCCCGGCATCGTCCGGGTCTGCCCCGCGCTGCGCGTGGCCAAGGATCCCGAGTCCGCCGTGGCCGCCGCGATCGAGCTGACCAGGGACAAGCCCGGTACCTTCGCGGTGCGCCCGCGCCGCCGGGACAAGCGCTTCCCGCTCCGGTCCGCCGAGATGGCCGTGCTCATCGGGCGGCGCATCCAGCAGGCGCACGGTTACCCGGTCGACCTGAGCAACCCGGACACGACGGTGTTCGTCGAGGTGGACCAGCACGAGGTGTTCGTGTTCACCGAGGGCCTGCCCGGGCAGGGCGGGCTCCCGGTCGGCATGAGCGGCCGGGGCCTGGTCCTCATGTCCGGTGGCATCGACTCACCGGTGGCGGCCTACCGGATGATCCGGCGCGGCCTGCGCTGCGACTTCCTGCATTTCTCCGGGATGCCGCTGACCGGCGCTGAGTCGGTGTACAAGGCGTACGCGCTGGTCCGTGGCCTGGACAGGTTCCAGGGCCGGTCACGGCTGTTCGTCGTCGCGTTCGGCAAGGCGCAGCAGAAGCTCGCCTCGTCCGGCGCGAGCAGGCTGCAGATCGTCGCGCAGCGGCGGCTCATGCTGGCCACCGGCGAGATCCTGGCCCGGCGGCTGCACGCGTCCGCGCTGGTAACCGGCGACTCGCTGGGCCAGGTCAGCAGCCAGACGCTGACCAACATCATCGCGCTGGACGACGCGGCCACCCTGCCGATCCTGCGCCCGCTGATCGGCTGGGACAAGACCGAGATCATGGCCGAGGCGCGCCAGATCGGCACGCTGGGCATCTCCGAGCTGCCCGACCAGGACTGCTGCACCCTGCTCACCCCCCGCCGGGTGGAGACCAAGGCACGCATCGACGACCTGCACAAGATCGAGCACCGGCTGGCCGCCGGCGACCTCGCCGAGGAACTGGCCGGGGCCGCCCAGGAGTACCGGCTGGAGAAGGTCTAGCCGGCGGCGCCGTTCTGGCCGGCCCCAACCTTCCGACGGCGCTCTTCTGGCCGGGGTCCTGCCCTACGCAGCGCTTTTCTGGCCGGACCCCTACCCTACGGCAGCCACCGCCGGGGCTGGGGTCAGCGTGCGGCCGACCAGCGGCGGCAGGTTCACCGCCACGCTGGCGAGTGCCCGCATGTCCGCGTCCACCAGCGCCTGCGGGCCATCGCACAGCGCGCTTTCCGGATGCGGGTGCACGTCGATGATGATGCCGTCGGCGCCGACCGCGATCGCCGCCCGCGACAGCGGCAGCACCAGGTCCCGGCGCCCGCCGGAGTGCGAGGGGTCGACGATGACCGGCAGGTGCGAGAGCTGCTGGGCCACCGGGACCGCGCTGATGTCGAGCGTGTTGCGGGTGGCCTTCTCGAACGTGCGGATGCCCCGCTCGCACAGCACGATCTGCAGGTTGCCGCGCTGCGCGATGTACTCGGCGGCCATCAGCCACTCCTCGATGGCCGCGTTCATGCCGCGCTTGAGCATGACTGGCTTGCCCGCGGCCCCGACCGCCTGCAGCAGCGGGAAGTTCTGCATGTTCCTGGTGCCGACCTGGAGCATGTCGGCGTACTCGCTGACCAGGTCGACGTCGGCCGGGGCGATCACCTCGGTCACGATCGGCAGCCCGGTCTCCGAGCGCACGTCGGCCAGGATCTTCAGGCCGTCCTCGCCCAGCCCCTGGAAGGCGTACGGCGAGGTCCGCGGCTTGAACGCCCCGCCGCGCAGCAGCGACGCCCCGCCGGCCCGGGCCATCCACGCCGCGGCCAGGGTCTGCTCGGGTGTCTCGACCGCGCACGGCCCGGCGATGACCGTGAGCGTGTCCGGGCCGATCGGCACACCGCGCACCCGGATGACCGAACGCTCCCTATGGTGCTCCCTGCTGACCAGCTTGTACGGCACCGAGATCCGCACAACGTCGCTGACCCCCGGCATCCCGCGCAGGTTCAGCGAGCCGAACTGCTCGACGTCCCCGACCAGGCCGACGATCGTCCGCGACATCCCGCGGCTCACGAACGCGTCACCTCCCGCCGTGCGGACCAGTTCGATGACTGATTCGATGTCTTCCTCGCTGGCCTCAGAGGCCATCACCACGACCATGTTCCGCTCCTTACATGAAGAAAGCCCCGGCGCCGGTCCCGGCCGGGGCTTTGGTCAAGTCGCTTTCGTCAGTGCAGCACCTGGCGGGCGACCGTCCGAGCCTCGGACCGGTAGCCATAAAAAAACCAGTGCTTCCTGCGCACGGGGAGAAGCATAGCCCAGGGCGGGCTCAGAGGTTCGGCAGGCCGTAGTAGATGGTGATCGTGCTGCCCTTGGGTGCCTGGCCGGCCGGGCTGTAGTTGAACACGGTTTTCCCGAACGGCCCGGACTGCTGTGCGGTGACCTGGAAGCCCAGCGCCACGAGCTGGTGGTAGGCCTGCAGCACGTTCTCGCCGTCCACGTTCGGTATCGACACGCTCGGCGGCCCGGGTGACACGTAGACCGTGACGACCTCGCCCTTGGTGATCGCGGTATTCGGGCCGGGAGTCTGCTTGGTGATCGCGCCCTGCGGCTGGGTGCTGCTGGGCGGCGCGGGCTGCTCGTTGATCGAGATCCCGTTCGCCGACGCCCACTGCTGCGCGGCGCTCACCTGCTGGCCGACGAAGTTGGGCAGCGGCGGCCCGGCGCTCACCATGATCTTGACCGGATCCGGCTGCGGCGTGGAGGTGCCTGCGGCGGGATCGGTGCTGATCACCACGCCCACCGCGATCGTGGCCGATGGCTGGCTGGTGACCTGTCCCGGGGTCAGCCCGGCCTGCCGTAGCGCGGCCTGCGCATTGGCCAGCGGCTGCCCGGTCACCGGCGGCACGGCGATCATCCGTGACCCGGCGGATGGGATCAGCTCGATCGTGGCGCCCTTGTGCACCCGCGCCGTCGCCGCCGGCACGGTCGCCATCACCTCGCCCTTGGCCATCCCGTTGTCCAGCTTGGCCGGGCCGGTCCTGACGGTGAAGCCGTCGCCGCGCAGCTCACTGCCGGCCGCGGCCAGGCTGAGCCCGGTCACCTTGGGCACGTTTGCATACCTGCCCGCGAGCTGCCACCAGGCCAGCCCCGCGACCAGAGCCGCCACCACGACCAGCACCAGCGCGTAGACGAGCCGCCGGCTGAACAGCCAGCGCTGCAGCCGGGGCTCGCGCTCCGGCTCGGCCGAGGTGTGCACGATGAGGGTCTGGTTGCCCGGCCCGTACATCGCGGCTGGCTCGATCGGCGCCGCTGCGGGTGGGAAGCCGGGAATCACCGGCCGGTTCCCCTGGGTGTGCGCTGCCGGCGGAATCCCGGGCTGAGCCGGGATAGCCGGAAGATTCTGGGAACCGAACGGTGCCCCCTCAGCCCTGGCCGGCATGGCTCGGCTGTCGGGTGGCGGAGGTGGCGGGCCCTGCACCGGCGGCTGCTGGAGCTGCGGCTGCCACGGAATGGGGTGGCCCTGGCGCACCTGGCTGACCGCCTGCAGGAACTGGTCGGCGTCGGCGGGCCGCAGCCGCGGGTCCCTGTTAATGGCCAGGGCGACCAGCGCGTCCAGCACGTGCGGCAGCCCGGGCGACACCGCCGAGGGCGGCGGGACGGTCTCGTTCACGTGCTTGTAGGCGACCGCCAGCGCGGACTCGCCGGTGTGCGGCTGGTGCCCGGTGAGCAGCTCGAACAGCATGACCCCGGCCGCGTAGACGTCGCAGCGGGCATCGCTGACGCTGGCGGTGAGCTGCTCGGGTGCGAGGTAGGCGACGGTGCCCATCAGCACGCCGGTCTTCGTGTGGCTGGTGCCCGACATGGTCCGGGCCAGGCCGAAGTCGGCGACCTTGACCCGCCCGTCTCCGGCCAGCAGGACGTTCTCCGGCTTGACGTCCCGGTGCACGATCCCGGCCCGGTGCGCGGCGGCCAGGCCGGCCAGCACGCTCTCGATGATGTCCAGCGACTCACGGGGGCTGAGCCTGCCCCGCTCGTTCAGCAGCTGCCGCAGCGTGCTGCCTGCCACGTACTCCATCGCCAGATACAGGTGGTGGCCGTCGGACCCCTGGTCGTACACGGCCACGACGTTCGGGTGCGAGAGCTGCGCGATGGACCGGGCTTCGCGGATGAACCTGGCGACGAAGTCCTGGTCGGCGGCCAGCTCCGCATGCATGATCTTGATGGCGACGGGCCGGTCGAGCCGGACGTCCACGCCCATGTACACGGTGGCCATGCCACCGTGCGCAATGCTCGAGGTGACGCGATAGCGCCCGTCGAGCAACTGGCCGGCCGGCTGGCCGGTTATGGTCGTGTCCATCGTGGACGAGTGTATTGGTGTTTGGCACGCCTTTCCCGGTGTTCTCCACAGCCCCTGCCGGGCTACTGGCCCTGGGTAACCTGCCAGAATCCGGTGACCATGGACAGGGTCGTTGTCGTTGGCGGTGGTCTGGCGGGCCTGCGGGCCATCGAGGAGCTTCGCGCGCGGGGTTACCAGGGCGGGATAACGCTGGTCGGCGCCGAGAACAGATCGCCCTACGATCGCCCGCCGCTGTCCAAGAAGGTGATGACCGGCGAGCTCGACGACACCTCGCTGCGCGCGGACTTCGCCAAGCTGCAGGTGGATTTCAGGGCGGGCGAGACCGCGACCGCCCTTGAGGACGGGGTGCTGCGCACCGGCCAGGGCGGCCACCCCTTCGATGGCCTGGTCATCGCCACCGGCGCCACGCCGGTCACGCTGCCCGGTGCGGGCAGGCAGCGGGTGCTGCGCTCCATCGACGAGGCGCTGGAGCTGCGCGCCCAGTTGCGCCCGGGGGTCAAGCTGGTCGTGGCCGGGGCCGGCTGGATCGGTGCCGAGCTGGCCACGGCGGCCGCGTCGCTGGGCGCCCAGGTCACCGTGCTCGACGCGGCCACCACACCGCTCGCGGTCGCGGTCGGCGCCGAGGTGGGCGCGCGGACGGCTCCCTGGTACGCCGCCGCCGGGGTTGAGCTGCTGCTGAACCAGGCCGTCGAGTCCGTGCAGCCCGGTGGGCTCGCCCTGGCCGGTGGCGGCTGGCTGGCTGCGGACCTGGTGGTCACCGCGGTCGGCGTCCGGCCGGCGATCGGCTGGCTGGCCGGGTCCGGCGTCGAGCTGGACCGCGGCGTGGCCACCGACGAGGGCCTGCGCACCTCGGTCCCCGGCGTGTACGCGGTGGGGGACTGCGCGTCGTTCGTCTCCCGGCGGTACGGCCGCCGGCTGCGCTTCGAGCACTGGGACGTCGCACTGCACGCGCCCGAGGTCGCAGCCGCCAACCTGCTCGGCGGGGACGAGATCTACGACCCGGTGCCCTACTTCTGGTCGGAGCAGTTCGGCCGGATGCTGCAGTACATCGGCTACCACGGCGCCGCGGACCACCTGGTGTGGCGCGGCGACCCGGCCGGGCAGAACTGGGCTGCCTGCTGGCTCGATGGGCAGCGCCTGGTCGCGCTGCTCACCGTGGACCGGCCCCGTGACCTGGTCCAGGGCCGCCGGGTGATCGCGGCCGGGGCAGCGGTGGACATCGGCAGGCTCACCGACCCAGCGGTGCCAATCCGTGATCTTGCCGTTGGCTGAGAAGTGTTTGGACGGGCTTAACCTGTGGGACATTCGGAACGTGGCACAGATCGACGCCGTGATCGACGCTCTGGTCGGCGAATGGCTCCCACTTCCCAATGTTGCTGCCCGCCTTGGCATCCCCATCGGCAGGGTCCGGCAGCTCCTGCGCGACCGCAAGCTGCTTGCGGTTGAGCGCCCCGACGGCACGCTGGCCGTGCCCGCCGCGTTCTTCGAAGGCAGTCAGATCGTCAAGGGCCTGCACGGCACCCTGACGTTGCTGTGTGACTGCGGCTTCGATGAGCCGGAGGCACTGCGCTGGCTGTTCACCGACGATGCGACGTTGCCGGGCACGCCGATCAAGGCGATGGCCCAGAATCGCCGCACCGAGGTCAACCGCCGGGCCCAGGCACTGGCCTTCTGACCTGATCCCGCCGCGCCAACCGCGGCGGGCAGGGCGGCCATGTGGGCGTGCGCCCACGGGCCACCGCGGTGTTCAGTCCTGCCCGTGAGCCTGGGCCGCCGAGCCCGGTCAGTCGCAGGACAGGATCGCCCAGACGGCCTTGCCCTGGCTGCCGAACGGGCTCCATCCCCAGTGGTCGCTGAGCGCATGGACGACGTGCAGGCCCCGGCCGTCCTCGCCGCCCTGTTCAGGCTGACGGCAGGCCGGAGCCAGGTCGCTCGGGTCGGTGACCACGCACATGAACGAGTCCGCATCCCTGAGCAGCCAGAGCCACAGCCTGGCCGCCTCGTCGCACGAGCCGCTCTGCGCGTGGTCGGTCCAGCCATGCCTGACCGCGTTGGCGAGCAGTTCGCTGACTATGATTTCGGCGTCGGCGCTCAGCGCGTCCAGGTTCCAGGACGCGAGGGTATGCCTGGTGAAAGACCGTGCCCTGCTGGCCGCGTCCGGAGAAGGGTTCAGCGGACAACCAGTGACAGCCGGTGACTGTGACTCGGCTGGGCAAGAGGCCAGGGCGGCAGCAGATGTCATCGCATATTCATTATTTCCACCGAACCGTGCTAATGCAATGTCGTTTGCACGTTCGTATGGGCGTTTCATACGAACAATTCATATACACGTGCAGTTGGCTACCGAACGATAACTCTGCGTAGTGAAAAAATCTCACGGTGTCGAGATGATCGGTTGTTGAATAACTTGTCGTGGCGGGTGTCGGGTTCCGGGGGCGCCGTTCGTCGTAGGGGTACAAGCAAGTCCAACCGAAGGGAAGGCTCATGAAGTACGTACTCTCCCGGCGGCACGCGGCCGCTTCTGCGTTCACCCGGTAATCGGTATCTGGTAGTCTGTGCAACGGCTGGCCCGTCTCCAGCATTCTTCTGCAACCTTGATTCTCGCCTACACCGAGCACGTCTTCGGGCTGGCACCCCTCTGCGTCAACGACGCACAAGCTTACGGCTACACCAACGCCTTCAACTACTCCCAGACTCCACGCAGCCCCCCGCACATGGTGGACCGGCCGCTCCCAGCGTGGGCCAAGCACATCCGCCTGAACCCCGGCGCTGGAAAACGACCCGACCTAGCCGGCAGCTGGGGCGCCAGCGCGGCGGAGGCTCCCTGAGCAGCGGGTTCTCAGGCTAGCCGGCGTTCATGCGCAGCGGCCTGTCCCAGACGGTGCGCGGCCACCCGGTGACCGGTGTAACGGATGGCCAGTCGCGAGCGCTCTGCCTACCAGCTCAGTAACGCTTGCCGCATTTCCCACGGTGTGGGCGGATCAAGCATCGCAGGAAGGTGCCGTATGCGAAGTGACCCGATGACGTCGCCGTGCCAGCTCGATGGCCAGGGAGAGGAATAGCCGCGGTGCGCCTGTTCCGCTATACCGGCAGGGCGAAGCTAGCCACCTGGACGGCTCTCGGTGCCCTGGTGTGCCTGGGCGGCCTGGCCGCTCCGGACAGTACGCAGGCCCAGGCGAACCCGGTCAAGCATGTCGTGGTGATCTACCTGGAGAACCACACGTTCGACAACTTGCTGGGCTTCTGGTGTGATGACCACCCCGGCCGCTGCCCGGACGGCGGGATGCCGTCCTCGGTGCGGCTCTCGAACGGGTCGGTGGTCACGTCGGCCACCGACCCGGACACGGTGCCGAACGTGGAGCACAGTGTCGCCGCCCAGGCAGCCGCGATCGATGGCGGGAAGATGGACGGCTGGCAGAACATCCCTGACGGCAGTTGCGCCGCCGCCACCGGCTACCGGTGTGTCAGTGGATACAAGTCCGCGCAGATCCCCAACATCACCACCCTGGCGCAGGACTTCGCCATCAGCGATCACACTTTCTCCCTCGGTGACTCCCCCTCCTGGGGAGGGCACATGGCCATCGTCGCGGCGTCCAGCGACAATTTCACCGGCGACAACCCGGTCGCGGCCAAGGGTGTGAAACCTGGACCCGGGTGGGGCTGTGACAGTGACAAGGTGGCCCCCTGGACAGCATCCAGCGGCCACTCCCAGCAGGAGCCCAGTTGTGTCCCGGCGCACGTGCGGGGCCTGCACTTTGGCGGGGCATTCGAGCACACGCCGGTGAAGAACATCCCCACGATCATGGACCGCCTCGACGCGGCGGGCCTGACCTGGAAGCTGTATGGGGCGAGCAAGACCCAGAACGGCTACATCTGGTCGATCTGCCCATCCTTCGCCGGCTGCCTCGACACCAGCCAGGACGCCAACCTGGTACCCGACTCCAAGTTCCTGTCCGCCGCCGCGGCAGGCACGCTGCCCAGCTTCTCCGTGGTCACCCCTGGTGGCCCGGACTACGCCGATAGCTGTCACAACGAATTCAGCATGACCGCCTGCGACAACTGGGTCGGCCAGCTCGTCGGCGCGGTCGAGAAGAGCCCGGACTGGTCCTCGACCGCCGTGTTCATCACCTGGGACGACTGCGGGTGCTTCTTCGACCAGGTGCCACCGGGGACCAACCCGGACGGTAGCACCCAGGGCCCCCGGGTACCCGTGGTCGTCGTCAGCCCGTACGCGATCCCCGGCTACACCGACAACACCGCGACCACGTTCGCCGGGATCCTCGCCTACACCGAGCACACCTTCGGGCTGTCCCCGCTCGGCGCCAACGACACCGGAGCGTACCCATTCACCAATGCCTTCAACTACTCACAGGTCCCACGGAAACCGGTAACCATGGTGGACCGGCCTCTCCCAGCGTCGGCCAAGCGCATCCGTCTGACCCCGGCGCTGGAAAACGATCCAACCTAGCGAGCCCCGGGTGAACCACGGATATCCGGTGCCGTGATCGGCCAGGAGTTCGACGTTGTGCTGGCGGCGGCGCAAAGAGGCGACGAAGCGGCGTTCTCGCGGCTTTGGCGGGATGGCAACCCTGCTCTGCTGCGTTACCTGCGGGTCGTCGCGCCTGATGTCGCCGAGGATGCGGCGGCCGAAACCTGGCTGCACGTGGTGCGCGGCCTGGCCGGCTTCCGCGGGGAGGAGCAGGCGTGGCGGGCCTGGCTGTTCACCACGGCCCGCCGCCGGATGATCGACGAGAGCCGCCGCCGCTCGCGGCGGCCGGTGCGAGCGCTGGAGGAGGTGCCGCCGGGCCAGTTGCCGGTCTCACCGGATGCCGCCGACCTGGCGATCGAGCGCGCCGGCACCCGGTCGGCGATGGCGCTGGTGGGGCGGCTGCCGGCTCACCAGGCGGAGGTGATCTTGTTGCGGGTGGTGGCCGGGCTGGACAACGAGACAGTAGCGCGGCTAGTGCGACGCAGCCCCGGCGCGGTCAGGGTGGCCGCGCACCGGGGCCTGCGGCGGATGGCCGAGATGCTCGCCGAGGCAGGTGCCTTGCTATGACCGACGCTGACATTCCAGACCGCGATGTGCCGGACCGCCGGGACATCCCCTTGATCAGCGATGCCTCCCTGGCGGCGCTGCTCGCGGGTGCGCGGCTGCCAGCCGGCTCCGCGCCGCGGTTGCGCCCGCTGGCAGAGTCTCTAGCCGGACTGACCGACCAGCCCAGCAGCGGCGAACTGGACGGTGAAGCCCAGACGCTCGCCGCGTTCCGCAAGCAGTTCGCCTCGGCACGCCAAGCCGGCCGGTCACGGCGCCGTTGGGGGCGGTTGCTGCCCCGGCCCCTGCCGGTCAAGTCCGCTGCCGCCGCGATGGTGGCCGCGATCTTCAGCCTTGGCGGGTTCGCCGCTACTGCCTATGCCGGGGCATTGCCCGCCCCGCTGCAGCGACTCGCCCACGAGATCATCGCTGCTCCGGCCCCGGACGGTCAGCCGGCCCCCCGCCCGTCGACGGCCACCCCGGCCGTCACCGGTCCCGCTGCCTACAGCCTGTGCACCGCCTGGGCGCAGGCCAAGGCGCATGGCAGCGACGCGCAGCAGGCGGTGGCGTTCGGCAAGCTGGCAGCGGCGGCGGGCGGTGCAGACCACGTGGCCGCCTATTGCGCCGCCGCAACGCGGGCCGGCTCGCCGCCTTCCGGCCGGCCACACCCGGCCCGCACCCCGGGTGGTTCTGGTAAGCCCAGCGGGCTGCCCTCGCCGCGTGGTTCTGGCAAGCCGACCGGGCTGCCCGCCCCGGGTGGTTCTGGTAAGCCCAGCGGGCTGCCTTCACCGCGTGGTTCTGGCAAGCCGACCGGGCTGCCCGCCCCGGGTGGTTCTGGTAAGCCCAGCGGGCTGCCTTCACCGCGTGGTTCTGGCAAGCCGACCGGGCTGCCCACCTCGCACGGGACCGGCAAGCCGGGCGGGTCTCCCGCCCCGCGCGGCTCCGGCAGCCCGGCGCCCGGCTGAGCGTGACCCGGTGGCCCATGTAACGCGTGGCCCGTCGCGGGCGTTCTGGTTACCGGCTCTTCCAGAACACTCTTGCACTGGTCATGACCTATCCGGGCGGAAGCTCACCGAAAGCGTGGCCGCATTCGGGAGGTAACCTGATGACGATTCCGCCGTACCGCATGCCCCCGGGTGGCTGCCAGCCTGCCCGGATCGTTGCCCTCGTCCCCGCTCACAACGAGGCAGCGGCGATCGGCGCGACCATCGCGTCGCTGCGCAGGCAGACCCACCCGCCCGACCGGATCATCGTGGTCGCCGACAACTGTACCGACGACACCGAGGACCTCAGCCTGCTGCACGGTGCCGAGGTGCTGACCACAGTAGGGAACACAGCGAGGAAGGCGGGAGCGCTCAACCAGGCGCTGCGCCAGGTTCTGCCCGGTCTCGGCCGGGCGGACTTCGTCCTCGCCATGGACGCCGACTCCCAGCTCAACGCCGACTGGATCAGGCACGCGACCGGCGCGCTCAGGCGGGACCGGTGGCTGGGCGGGGTCTGCGGCACCTACTCCGGTGAGCCGGGCCAGGGAGTGCTGCTCCAGCTCCAGCGCAACGAATTCGTCCGGGCCGCACGAATGGTCGGCCGCCGCGCCGACCTGTGGGTGCTGTCCGGGACCGGAACCATGTTCCGGGTTCCCGTGCTGCGCGAGGTTGCCCGTGAACGCGGGCGGACGCTGCCCGGCCTCCCCGGCGAGTACTACTGCAGCGCGTCGATCACCGAGGACTACGAGATCACGCTGGCCCTGAAGACCCTCGGCTACCGTTGCCTCTGCCCGCCGGGCTGCACCGCGCTGACCGAGCTGATGCCGACCTGGCGGCACCTGTTCCGGCAGCGGCTGCGCTGGCAGAGCGGGACGCTGACCGCCCTGCGGCGATACGGGTTCACCCGGGCCACCCGGGCCAACTGGGTGCGGCAGGCTTTCTTCTACGGGCGTTACTGCTCCCAGCTGGCCTGCTGGGCCATCATCGCCTGGTCGCTTGCCACTCACCCGGGACTGGTCATGCCGCCCTGGGTGCTCGCGATGTCCCTCGCCATCTACGTCGAACGGATAATCACGGTCCGGAGGGCCGGGCCGTGGGGGGTGCTGCTCGCCGTCCTGCTCTTCCCCGAATGGTGGTACGGGATGTTCGACGGCCTCTACCTCTTCCACGCGCTCAGCCGCGAATTCACCCAGCGCGACCTTTCCTGGGGACATGTTGTGAAGGAGTCAGCAGAACATGCTCCACAGCCTTACCGCCACCCTTCTCAGGGCGGACGGCCCGTACCTGTACCTCCGGCTGGTAACAGCCGCCTACGCCGTGTCGGCGATCGGCCGGGTGATCCCGGTCAAGCGCAAGCAGGTACCTGGGTACCGCCGGCGGGCATCCGCGACGGCCTGGGTGTACGGGACTTCGCGCCATCGTCACCGTCCCGGTAAGCGGGTTCACCGGCATGAACCTGGTGAGCGTCCCGTTGACCTGGTCGCGAACGCGATCGAGTGCCGCCCCCGTCATCGTCATGGTCGCGAGGATAGCTGGACAGCCTGAACCGGGGCCGCAGCCTGGGGGAGGGTTGCCATTACTTTAGGTGGCTGCTCTGCCACGTGGTTAGGCTAAAGGTATGCCGCGTTATGAGATTCCGCGTGCGCCTGCCATCCGCGATCTCCTGGCGGCGGGAGGCAAGTCGTTCTCGTTCGAGTTCATGCCGCCCAAGACCGAGGAAGAGGAGCGCAAGCTCTGGCGGGCCATTCGCCAGCTCGAGCCGCTCGCCCCGACGTTCGTGTCGGTCACCTACGGCGCCGGCGGGTCCAGCCGGGACCGCACGGTGCGGGTGACCGGCCGGATCGCGGAGGAAACCACGCTCACCCCGCTCGGCCATCTCACCGCCGTGAACCATTCGGTGGCTGAGCTGCGGCATGTCATCGGGTCCTACGCGGCCGTCGGGGTACGCAACGTGCTCGCGCTGCGCGGTGACCCGCCCGGCGACCCGAACGGCGAGTGGGTCGCGCACCCCCGCGGCCTCGACTATGCCGAGGATCTCGTCCGCCTGGTGCGGTTGTCCGGCGACTTCTGCGTGGGCGTCGCGGCGTTCCCGGAGAAGCACCCGCGCTCGCCGGATGCCGGCACCGACGCCGTCAACTTCGTCCGTAAGTGCCGGGCGGGTGCGGACTTCGCGATCACCCAGATGTTCTTCTACCCGCAGGACTACCTGCGGCTGCGCGACCGGGTGGCGGCCCTGGGCTGCGACGTGCCGATCATTCCGGGGATCATGCCGGTGACCAGCGTGCGGACGTTCGAGAAGATTGTGGTGCTGTCCAACGCCACGTACCCACCCGAGCTGGCCACACAGATCGAGGAGCACGCAGGCGACCGGGCCGCCGTGCGGCGGATCGGCGTGGAGTACGCGGCCAGGATGTGCGAGCGGCTGCTGGCCGAAGGTGTGCCCGGGCTGCACTTCTGCACCCTGAACGGCTCCAGGGCGACCAGGGAGATCTATCAGTACCTTGGGCTCGGCGGCCGGGGCCTGGACAGGGGCAGCGCGGCGCCCATGACGGCGTAGGCCTCGTTGCCCCCGGAGAACCGGTAACCCGTCAGCAAGTCGGCGAAGCCGAGGCTGCGGTACAGCCGGCGGGCGGGAGACTCGCTGTCCATGGTGGACAGGACGGCGGTACGTTCGGGGCGCTGCGCGGTCAGCCGGTACAGCAGGCTCGTGCCATGACCGCGCTGCTGGTACTCCGGATGGACGTGCAGCTCGGCGACCTCGAAGGAATCGTCCAGCCAATCGCCGGCCGTCGTGGGACCGTAGCTGATCAGCAGCGCGGACCGAACCATGTCGTGCCACCACTGCCCCTGGCCGCCCCTGAAGCCGTAGGCGAAGCCGACGATCTTCAGCCGGTGGCTGTCGCCGGCCGGGGCGGTCACCACGAACGCGCGGAAGGCCGGGTTGATCACGTGGGATTCCATGATCGCCCGGCGGCCGGGAAGCTGGATAGCGGGCACGTGCATCGCCGCCGCGTAGACGCTCATCATCGCGTCAAGAGCCTTGCCAAACGCCTTACGATCCAGCTCGGTCATGCCCGGCAGGGGATCCCGGCGGTCGGCATCAGTCCGCACCCGCGCCAGCCTAGCCGCACCAGCTACAACGATGTTCACCTGGGCTACCGCACGGACACAGCCTCAGCTTTGCCGTTGCCCAGATCAGGAAGCCGGATCCTGATTGAGGGCGGCGGCAAGTTCCCTGACATGTTCGAGACATCTCTGCAAGCTTGGAGCACATTGAGCAGCCACGAGCGGCCGCCATTGGGATCTGGCGAATTCGCGAATGTCTGATGCATAGGTCGGGCCAACGGAGGCGCCGCTGTTTGACCGGGGTACGAGTCCTTTGCGGATGTCACGCTTCCGTGACCGGCGGGCTAGTGAAATAATGGTTTCTTTTGGGTCTTGCAGTTCTTCTGGGTTGAGCGGTATAAGCGCCCGTGATACAGCAAGGAACTCTGCGATCCTCTCGGCATCTGCGAGAAGCCAAGCTTCTGCCTTTCTGACCACGATCCGGAAACGCATTAGCTTTGCTGGAGTCGGCAGCCAGTCAGCGCACTTCTGCCCTGGGCAAGGTCCATCATCATCCAGATCGACCAGTACGATCCACGGTATAAGTGCTGCGGCTTCGTTGTATCTTGGCAGCTTCTTGAGAAGATCATCCTTGCCATGCCTGCCGTAGTAGGCATGTACTGAAAGTCCGCAGCTGCGGACAATGGCCGATGCTACACCTTCATCCGTGAAACCCTCAACGCCAACATATACATCCATAATAGTAGGGTTAGCTCGCAAACAAGCTTAGTTGAGAGGCGTCACGTGGACCTGTAAGGCCGCTGAGGATCTCTCCCAGTTCAACACCCGCAGCGTGCATGGCCTTCGATTCGGGATCGTCTGCAAGCCTTTTAATATTTGTTCCCTCGTTCTGGGGGATTAGTGCGAGAACCTCATCCAAGGCGATACCGGAGTCATTCAGAATATCAGGTGAATGCGAACTGACAAGTATTTGCCGACCAGAACGTCGTTGCACCCTGGCAAACATCTGGGGTATATGCCTGACCACTTCAGGGTGAAGTGACAGTTCAGGTTCCTCCAGGAGAAGTGGCCCTGCTCCCTCTGTCACTGCCCACAGCAAACCAAGGAGCCGCAACGTCCCGTCTGAGAAATGGTCTTCGGTCTGCCAGGCACCATGGGAACGCCAATGCTGATACCTACCCCGAAGATGGGGTACTCCCCTCACGTCGGATCGAAGTTCGACCTCTTGAAGCTGTGGGACGGCTACTCGCAGTGCCTCGACGATCCTGCGAAGGCGCGAGTCGCGAGTCCGCTTATTCGTCTTCGCGATCTGCTCAAGAAAATCTCCGCCGAATGGATCGTTTGGATGACCTACTGACCGATCGGGCTCTCGTACGAGCTGTGGCACTACATGCAGGTAGCGGATTGATGCGAAGAAATCGGCAATATCACGGAAATCTCGATTGACAATGACTTGCTCTAGATTAGTTTGCCGCAGGCGATCGGGGTCTGTCGCATCTTCTTCATTCGGCCGTGCAAGAAGAAGCTGCCCTCGATGAGAGACTATTTCACGCTCAATCTTCGGGCGCCGCTGATTATCCTGAGTGAAAGTGAGAGTATATTCCCATTCATTTGGAACCTGATCATTCCCGAGCGCTACTTGTATCTCAATCGCTGGGTAGCGCCGTGCGGCGAACGAGCGGAGCATTGTGACCCCACCGCGTTTATTTACCGCAGCCTCGAAACCTCCGCCGACGGTGACGATATCTGATAGGAACCGGAAGCTGTCGAGCAGGTTGGATTTCCCGGAAGCATTAGGGCCTACCAAGAACATACGAAGCTGCAATTCTACATCTATTGCTGTAAAGTTGCGCCAATTTTTCAGGGTTAGACGTGTAAATCGAAGCGCTCGGCGGTCTACCGTGTCTCCGCTAGTTGCGGAAGATTCATTAGTAGACATTCAGGTCGTCTATCTTAATAACTACCGCCACGGCATGACCACCACATTCTGTTCGTCTGGCTGACAGCAGTAACGATATCACTGGACCCATACGAACAGACGGATTGACGATTCCTTGTCTGGACAACCCCTCGCGCCCCGCCTCGTGTGGTGCAAGGTCTTCACGTCAGCACGAGTGGATGTCGTGACGTCTTGAGCAGCGCTCGTCACCGCAGTGGAACATCAGACAGTCCTAAGTGGAGTCCTGCCTCATCTGGTCAGGAGAATCGGGGGTCGTCGCCTGCGGATACCCGAGCGCCTCGATCCATCCGAGCAGGGCTCGGCACAGATCAACGATTGCGGTGGCCTCGCTGGCGCGGTCCAGCCGGTCGCGACGGCTTCAGGGTCTTGGAGTGCCCCTCTTCGTCTGTGCTGACGTTGCTGGAACTGCTGACGGCGGGGGAGCCAGTGGGGAGCGATGTCGTCCCCGCCGTCGGCAGCGGGACGGCCCGCCCGCTCGCCGTGACGGGCCGTTGTGGGCGCCGCGCGGCCGGGGCGGCCTAGCACGCCGGCGCGCGGCGGTCTTCATCGGCTGGTCATGCTCCAGTGGCCTGGGGGAGCGGGGCGTAGGCCAGCGGAAGCAGCCGCCGAAGTCGATCACTGGGTGGGTCTGGTCCTGGGCATGGATCCTCGTGCCCATATCGGCAGCCAGGAACTTGTAACCGTCGCGGCAGGTTGCCCCGAGCCTGGGTTAGCCGAGTGGCCGTGGCCTGCGGCGACGTGGTTTCCTGGGTGGGCTGGCGGGCGGATTGCATGATCATTAGCCAGTCGTGCCGGGGAAGTCCTGGCTGCGGAGCGATTCGCGGGCGTGCTCCAGTTCGGCGGGCGGTGATTCTGCCGGATCGCTCCGGATGGCGGCCAATTTTGTCGGACCCATCGGCTACTTTCGAACTCAGGTACAGATTCGGCTGGACTCCCAAGCGAACCTGTGTTCGAATGGAGCCAGACGGAGCTGCCGGGTCCGGTCAGACCCCTCCGGCCGGGCCCGGTACAGGCCAGGCGTGGTGAGGGGAAGCGCTGCGCCTGGCTCATCAGCTCCGGTCCAATGAAGGAGGTGGCAATGAACACGGGCCTGACAGTGCCGTCCACGACGGCTTCTTCCCGGCAGGTGCCCGCTAGCCGGACCCGGTGCAGGGTCGCGCCTTCGGCGCTCGCTCTTCTGGAGTCGGCCAGGCACGGACTGGCGGATGCCGGAGGCACGCCAGACCCGGGCGGCAGGTACGTCGCGGCACATCTCGCCGCGCTCCGGGCCGCCGCTGCGGTCGTGACGGCCAAGGCGGATCCCGGCAAGGGCAGGCGGCGCAGCAGTCCGCGCAGCGTCTGGGAGCTGCTGCCACGGGTGGAGCCCACGCTTGCCGAATGGGCGGCGTTCTTCGCGGCTGGAGCGGGCAAGCGGGCGGCGGCCGAGGCCGGGCTGTCCCGTGCGGTCAGCGCCAGCGAGGCCGATGATCTGCTCCGGGACGCGGAGACCTTCCTGTCCCTGGCCGAGTCGGTGCTTGGCGTGCCGACCGCGCCACTGCTACCGCTGCGTTCGGCTGGGTGAATGCGGGGTACTTCCGCAGGTAGGTCCCTGCAGGCCCCGGGTGGCCTCTGCCGGGTAAGTCCGGGGGAGCCCTTGCTGGCAGACCCGGGTGGCCTCGGCGTTCTGCTAGGTAAGCCAAGAGAGCTGTGCTGGCAAGTCCGGGATAACTCCGGAGACAGGTGTCCCAGCTAATTCAGGGCGAGCGCTATCGCGTAAGGCTGTTATGCCGACAGGGAAGAGCGCCGGTTGCTCCGGCCGGAGAGTCTGGGTGCTTGGCGTGCCGACTGCGCCATTACTCCCGTTGTCTCGGCCGGATGAGTCTGGCGGTCTTGTTCCCTGCAGCGCCGAGCCGGGCTTGCCACGCGGGCGCGGCGCTGCTGCGTCAGATGACGGCTGAGCTCAGAACGCTTCGACGGCGCTGCGCGCCTCGGAGTCGAGCACTCCCCAGCCGATCAGTTCCTCGGTGAGGTCCACGGGCGACTTGTCGTAGATGACCGCGAGCGAACGCAGGTCCTCTTGCCTGATGGATAGCACCCGGCCGTTGTAGTCGCCACGCTGGCTCTGGATCGTTGCCACATAGCGGGCGAGCGGTCCGGCCTGGTCTTTGGGCAGTTGGCCCATCCGCTCCAGGTCGATGACCAGCTTGGGAGCAGGCGCGAGCGGGGTCGGTGCGGCGTCGCCGGGCAGCAGCTCGGATACAGGCACACCATAGAACTCGGCCAGCTCGGCCAGCTTCTGCACGGTGACCGACCGGTCACCGCGCTCATAGGAACCCACCACGACGGCCTTCCAGCGGCCGCGTGATTTCTCCTCGACGCCGTGCAGCGAGAGACCTTGCTGCGTACGGATGGCGCGCAGACGCGCACCGAGAGTTTTTGCGTATTCGGATGGCATGAGATTCGGCCCCCCAGCCGGTCGGCATGGAAAACAGTTAGTGGTTACGGACAGTGACGGTAAGCCGCGAGCGCGGCTAGGTCAAGTCGAATGCGAAAAAGTGGTTCAAGTTGACCCTTAGATCATCCGCCCGGAGTCGGCCCGATGAGCCGCGCACGAGCGGTGTCCGGCGAAGAACCGCAGGTAGTTGCGGTCGTGCACCTGGATGGCCGACAGAATGCTCAAAGCCGTGCTGGCAACGGGTTGCGGGCGCCCGGAACCGGTCCGTGAGCGCCCATTGCCCAGGCTTGTGGGGTGCTCCGGAGGGGCTGGAGAGGAGGCACGGCCCGGTCCGCCGCCCCGGGCGGAGGTGCGAGGAAAAATTTACAGCGGTATGACCGGGTCTGTGAGTCGAACGTAAGTTACAACAAGCGAGGGAGTCATTACAGATGGTCACACCACTGTTGACCACAACGCGGCAGGGGATCAGCGCTGGCCGGGGCTTGGGGGCCCGTGTTCTTTGCCAAGCCCGCCCAGCTCCATCTGGCCAAGGGGGCCGATGGCACATCGACGCCGCTGGGTGGCGGCCGATGGCACATCGACGCTACGGGGGGGGACGCCGCACTGGAATCGGGCTGAGCTGCTGTTGGGCGGTGTGGCGTGCAACGGAGCAGTGAGCAGCGGCTGCTACGGTTACCTCAGCAAACGTCCTTTAAGCCCGTCCTGTGAGGCGGGGAAGGAGGGTGCATGATCATGCCTGCGAGTTCGCCGGCGCTGGCCGGCCACAAGCCCGTTCTGGACGCGGCCGATATTGGCCGCGCGGTCACCCGGATCGCGCACGAGATCCTGGAGCGGACCAGGGGTGCCGAAGACGTCATTCTGCTGGGCATCCCGACCAGGGGTGTCCCGCTCGCCGGGCGGCTGGCCCGGTGCATCGAACAGGTCGAGGGACGGCCGGTCCCGGCTGGTTCGGTCGATATCACCATGTACCGCGATGACCTGAGGATGCGCCCTGCCCGCGCGCTCGGGCACACCGACCTGCCTGCCACCGGCATCGAGGGCAAGACCGTGGTGCTGGTCGATGATGTGCTCTACTCCGGCCGCACGGTCCGTGCCGCCCTCGACGCGCTCAACGATCTTGGCCGGCCGCGCGCGGTCCGGCTGGCCGTCCTGGTCGATCGTGGGCACCGGGAGCTGCCGATCAGGGCGGACTACGTCGGCAAGAACCTGCCGACCTCATTGCGGGAGGTGGTGCGCGTCCTGCTGGCCGAGGTGGACGGCCAGGACGCGGTCCTGCTCGGCGAGGCTCGCGACCCAGCACGGAAGGGAGCCCGGGCATGATCCGCCACCTGATCTCGGCCGGTGACCTTACCAGGGACGACGCCCTGCTCATCCTGGATACGGCCGATGAGCTCGCCCGGGTCGCCGACCGGCCGATCAAGAAGCTCCCTACGCTGCGCGGCCGGACCGTGGTCAACCTGTTCTTCGAGGATTCGACCAGGACCAGGATTTCGTTCGAGGCGGCCGCTAAGCGGCTGTCCGCCGATGTGATCAATTTTTCGGCCAAGGGGTCGAGCGTGGCCAAGGGGGAGAGCCTCAAGGACACGGCGATGACCCTGGAGGCGATGGGCGCCGACGCCGTCGTGGTCAGGCACAGCGCGGCGGGCGCACCACACCGGCTGGCGGACTGGGTGCGCGGCAGCGTGGTGAACGCCGGGGACGGGGCGCACGAGCACCCGACCCAGGCACTGCTGGACGCCTTCACCATGCGCCGCAGGCTCGGCGCGACGATCGCCGGGCAGGGCCTGGACGGCCTGCGGGTCACCATCGTCGGTGACATTCTGCACAGCCGCGTGGCCAGGTCCAACGTGCTGCTGCTGAGCACCCTGGGCGCCGAGGTGACCCTGGTGGCGCCGCCTACCCTGTTCCCGGTCGAGATCGGCGGCTGGCCGTGTGCGACCGGGTACGACCTGGACGCGGCTCTGTCCAAGACCGACGTGGTGATGATGCTGCGGGTGCAGCGGGAGCGGATGAACGCCGCCTACTTCCCGAGCGAGCGCGAGTACAGCCGCAGGTACGGCCTGGACGCCGCCAGGATGGCCCTGCTGCCCGAGCATGCCATCGTCATGCACCCCGGCCCGATGAACCGGGGCGTCGAGATCGCCGCCGAGGTCGCCGACGGCGCCAGGTCCACCATCGTCGAGCAGGTGGCCAACGGCGTGAGCGTCCGGATGGCCGTCCTCTACCTGCTGCTCGGCGGCCTGGAACCGGCCCAGCCGCCGGCCACGGCCCAGCCAGCGAGCACGGCCCAGCCGACGGCCACCGCCCAGCCAGCAACCACGACGACGGGGGCGAGCGCATGACCGGCTGGCTGATCAAGGGCGCACGGCCGCTCGGCGGCGACCCGGCGGACATCCTCATCCATGATGGCGTCATCGCCGCCGCAGACGACCCACAGCAAGCCCAGGTTATCGACGCCGGTGGGCTGATCGCCCTGCCCGGCCTGGTGGACCTGCACACCCACCTGCGCGAGCCGGGCCGTGAGGACGCCGAGACGGTGGAGACCGGCACCCAGGCCGCCGCCCTCGGCGGCTACACCGCCGTGCACGCCATGGCCAACACCGACCCGGTGGCCGACACCGCCGGTGTGGTGGAGCAGGTCTGGCGGCTGGGCCGGCAGGCGAACCACTGCGACGTGCAGCCGGTGGGCGCCGTAACGCTTGGCCTGGCAGGCGCCCGGCTGGCCGAGCTTGGCGCGATGGCGGACTCCGCCGCCCGGGTCCGGGTGTTCTCCGACGACGGGCACTGCGTGTCCGACGCCAGGATGATGCGCCGCGCCCTGGAGTACGTCAAGGCGTTCGACGGCGTGATCGCGCAGCACGCGCAGGAGCCCCGGCTGACCGAGGGCGCCCAGATGAACGAGGGCGAGGTGTCCGGCAGGCTCGGCCTGACCGGCTGGCCGGCCGCCGCCGAGGAGTCGGTCATCGCCAGGGACTGCCTGCTGGCCGCGCACGTCGGCTCGGCCCTGCACGTCTGCCACGTGTCCACGGCAGGCTCGGTGGAGATCATCCGCTGGGCGAAGTCCAAGGGCTGGCGGGTGACCGCCGAGGTCACGCCGCACCACCTGCTGCTCACCGACGACCTGGTCGAGGGCTACGACCCGGTGTACAAGGTCAACCCGCCGCTGCGCACCAAGGCGGATGTGGCCGCGCTGCGTAAGGGCCTGGCCGACGGGACCATCGACTGTGTGGCCACCGACCACGCCCCGCACCCGCTCGAGGACAAGGAAACCGAGTGGGAGACGGCGGCGTTCGGCATGACCGGCCTGGAGACAGCGCTGCGCGTGGTCCAGCACGCGATGGTGGACACCGGCCTGCTGGACTGGGCCGGGGTGGCCGACCGGATGTCGCTGCGGCCGGCCAGGATCGGCCGGCTGGCTGGCCATGGCCACCAGCTCGAACCGGGCGCCCCGGCCAGCCTGACGCTCTACGACCCCACGCCCAGCGACGCGGTCGACCCGGTGGGCCACGCCTCCAAGAGCCGCAACAGCCCGTTCACCGGCATGGTGCTGCCGGGCCGGGTCGTCGCCACGTTCCTGCGCGGCGAGCCGGCCGTGCTCGACGGGAAGCTGGCCTGATGCCGGGATCGGAGCGGCCGGCGGTGCTCCTCCTGGAAGACGGCCGGGCCTTCCACGGTAAGGCGTTCGGCGCCGACGGTGAGACGTTCGGCGAGATGGTCTTCAGCACCGGGATGACCGGCTACCAGGAGACGCTGACCGACCCGTCCTACTGCCGCCAGATCGTCGCGATGACCGCGCCGCACATCGGCAACACCGGTATCAACGACGAGGACAGCGAATCGAGGCGGATCTGGGTCAGCGGTTACGTGGTCCGCGAGCTGTCCCCGGTCGTCTCAAGCTGGCGGGCCAGGCGCAGTCTGGCGGACGAGCTGGCCAGCCAGGGAGTCACCGGCATCGCGATCACCGGCACCCGCGCGCTCACCAGGCACCTGCGCGAGCGGGGCGCCATGCGCGCGGCGATCAGCACGGAGCTTTCCAGGCCGGAAAGACACCCGACGGAGCTTTCCTGGCCGGAAAGACACCCTACGGCCGGGGCCAGCACCGGCGAGCTGCTGGAGCGGGTGCTGGCCAGCCCGCAGATGACCGGCGCCGACCTGGCCCGCGAGGTGACCACACAGCAGCCATACACCGTCAGCCCATCCCGCGGCGCGCAACCTAGATACCGGGTCGCCGCAGTAGACCTCGGCATCAAGACCGCCACCCCGCGCCGGATGGCCGAGCGCGGCTGCGAGGTCCACGTGCTGCCCGCCGACGCCACCGCCGATCAGATCCTGGCGACCGGGCCGGACGGTGTGTTCTTTTCCAACGGTCCCGGCGACCCGGCCGCCCTTGGGTACGCGGTCGACGCGATGCGCCAGGTGCTCCGGGCCGGCCTGCCGGTCTTCGGCATCTGCCTGGGCAGCCAGATCCTCGGCCGCGCCCTGGGCCTGGGCACCTACAAGCTCAGGTTCGGCCATCGCGGCGTCAACCAGCCGGTCAAGGACCTGCGCACCGGCCGGGTGCACATCACCAGCCACAACCACGGCTTCGCCGTGCAGCCACCTGAAGACGGCGACGGCCCCTTCGACACGCCGTTCGGCCGGGCGGTCATCTCGCACCGCAACCTCAACGACGGGGTCGTGGAGGGCCTGCGGCTGCTGGACGCCCCGGTGTTCGCGGTCCAGTACCACCCGGAGGCCGCGCCCGGCCCGCACGACGCCGGCGAGCTGTTCGGTGAGTTCTGTGCGCTGATGGAGTCCGCCCGAACGGGAGGCCGTCATGCCACGCCGTAACGACCTGACCTCGGTCCTGGTCATCGGCTCCGGCCCGATCGTCATCGGCCAGGCCTGCGAGTTCGACTACTCGGGCACCCAGGCCTGCCGGGTGCTCAAGAGCGAGGGCATAAGGGTCAGCCTGGTCAACTCCAACCCGGCGACGATCATGACCGATCCCGAGTTCGCCGACGCCACCTACGTCGAGCCGATCACCCTGGACGTGCTGCAGAAGGTGATCGAGAAGGAGCGGCCGGACGCGGTGCTGCCCACCCTCGGCGGCCAGACCGCGCTGAACGCCGCCGTCGCGCTGCACGAGGCCGGCACGCTGACCGCCTGCAACATCGAGCTGATCGGCGCCGACATCGAGGCGATCAAGGCGGGGGAGGACCGGGAGCGGTTCAAGGAGATCGTCACCGGTCTCGGCGCCGAGGTCCCGGCCAGCCGTATCTGCCGCAGCCTGGACGAGGCGCTGGCCGCCGCCCATGAGCTCGGCTACCCGACCGTGGTCCGCCCGTCCTACACGCTGGGCGGCTCCGGCTCCGGAATCGCCTACGACGAGCAGGATCTCCGCCGGATCGCCGGGGCCGGCCTGGATGCCAGCCCGGTGACCGAGGTGCTCCTGGAGGAGTCGATACTCGGCTGGAAGGAGTTCGAGCTCGAGCTGATGCGCGACCGCGCGGACAACGTGGTGGTCGTCTGCCCGATCGAGAACATCGACCCGATGGGCGTGCACACCGGCGACTCGGTCACCGTGGCGCCGGCCATGACCCTGACCGACCGCGAGTACCAGCGGATGCGCGACACGGCGATCGCCGTGATCCGCGCCGTCGGCGTGGACACCGGCGGCTGCAACATCCAGTTCGCCGTGGACCCCGGCACCGGCCAGATGGTCGTCATCGAGATGAACCCGCGCGTCTCGCGCAGCAGCGCGCTGGCCTCCAAGGCCACCGGCTTCCCCATCGCCAAGATCGCCGCGCGGCTGGCCATCGGCTACACGCTGGATGAGATCCCGAACGACATCACCGGCCAGACGCCGGCGTCCTTCGAGCCGGCCCTCGACTACGTGGTCGTCAAGATCCCGCGGTTCGCGTTCGAGAAGTTCCCCGGCGCCGACCCCACGCTCACCACCCACATGAAGAGCGTGGGGGAGGCGATGGCCATCGGCCGAAGCTTCCCCGAGGCGCTGCAGAAGGCGCTTAGA
>DASXMU010000153.1:0-36627 GCA_036495485.1 Streptosporangiaceae bacterium | reverse complement strand
CGTGGGCGAGGAGGGATTTGAACCCTCACGTCCTTTCGGACACACGGACCTGAACCGTGCGCGTCTGCCGTTCCGCCACCCGCCCGGATGTGCACGTCAGGAGGAGATTTCCGGGATAAACCAGAATCCAGCCCACCTGGTGTTGGCGACGAGTCAGAGTAGCACGTCCGTATACGACTGTCGTACAGCCGTAGCACGCCCGCGGGGGTGCGGCCCGCAGATACGATCAGAGGCAGATAGGGCGAGGGAGGTACCCCTGTGGGAGTTCTGCAGCGCTTCGAGCAACGGCTCGAGGGGATGGTCGAGGGTGCCTTCGCGCGGGCGTTCAAGTCCGACCTGCAGCCGGTTGAGATCGCCAGCGCGGTACAGCGCGAGATGGATGACCGTGCGGCGATCGTGGCCCAGGGACGGACCCTGGTACCCAACGACTTCGTGGTGGAACTCTCCGAGGCCGACAACGAGCGTCTCCAGGTCTACGCCGACAGCCTCGGCGTCGAGCTGGCGAACCTGGCCCGCGAGTACGCCAAGGAGCAGGGCTACTCGTTCGTCGGCCCCGTGCGGATGCGCTTCGCGGGTGTCAGCGAGCTGTCCACCGGCATGTTCCGGATCCGCTCCGGCGTGATCAGGGGCACGACCGTGGAGGGTGGCGAGATCCGCCAGCCGAGCAGCGACCTGCCCAGGCCGCCGCAGCCGCAGTCCCGGGTGGCCGGCCAGCCACGGCTGCTGGTGTCCGGGCCCGAGCCCGGGCCGGACGGCGCCAGGCAGCGGACCTACGAGCTGAGCACGCCGGTGACCATGCTGGGCCGGGGCACGGACTGTGATCTCCGGCTGGTCGATCCCGGCGTTTCCAGGCATCATGCCGAGCTTCGAGTAGAAGATGGAGAGGTTGTTCTGGTCGATCTGGGCTCCACGAACGGTACCTTTGTCAACGGCCAGCCGGTCCGGCGTGTGCTGCTGACCGACGGCACGCGGGTGACGCTCGGCCGGACGACGCTGGTTTTCCGTAACGACGGCAGCTACTGACGCAGCGCCCAGGTATAAAGACCGTGACCGAGGACCGATGACCCGATGAGCACGCTGACACTTCTCCTCATCAGGCTCGCCTTCCTCGCGATTCTCTGGCTGTTCGTCATCGCGGCGGTAGGAGTGGTTCGCACGGACATGTTCGGTCCCTCGACAAAGGGACGCAAAGCCCAGCGCCAGCAGCGCGCCCGGCCCAGCCGCCCGGCACGTGGCGGCCGGGCCGAGGCGCACCGGCTTCTGGTGACGGCCGGGGCTCTGGCAGGCACCAGCCTCGGCCTGACTGACCAGCAAATAACCGTGGGTCGGGCAAATGATGCCACGCTGGTGCTCAACGATGACTACGCTTCAAGCCGACATGCCAGGCTATTCCCGCAGGACGGTCAGTGGATCGTTGAGGACCTCGGTTCGACCAATGGCACTTACCTCGATCGTCAGAAGGTGACGCAGCCGACCCCGGTGCCTGTCGGTGTGCCTATCCGAATCGGCAAGACCGTTCTGGAATTGCGCAGATGACACTGGAATGCGCAGATGACACTTGCACTTCGTTATGCGGTCCGCTCGGATGTTGGCCTGCTCCGAGAGGGAAATGAAGACTCGGCGTACGCAGGGCCGCACCTGCTGGCGATCGCCGACGGGATGGGTGGTCATGCCGCCGGCGAGGTGGCCAGCGCGGTAGCCATCTCCGCCCTGGCCGGCCTTGACGACGACGTCCCGGGCATCGACATGCTCGGTGCGCTCGCCGACGCCGTCGCCAAGGCGAACGCGCGGCTGCACGACATGAGCGCCGCCGACCCGTCGGTCGAGGGCATGGGCACCACGCTGACCGCCATGCTCTGGTCCGGCCCGCGGATGGCCCTGTGCCACATCGGCGACTCGCGTGGCTACATGCTCCGCGACCGTGATTTCTACCAGATCACCCGCGACCACACCCTGGTCCAGTCGCTGCTCGACGAGGGCAGGATCAGCGCCGAGGAGGCAGCCAACCATCCGCAGCGCTCGCTGATCCTGCGCGCGCTGGACAGCCGGACCGACGCCGAGCCGGATCTGTCGCTGCGCGAGGTTCTGGCCGGGGACAGGTACCTGCTGTGCTCCGACGGCCTGTCCGACGTGGTCACCGAGGAGACGCTGCACCGGGCCCTGCTGGCCATCGACGACCCGGGCGAGGCGGTCGTCCAGCTCGTCGACCTGGCCAACCGGGGGGGCGGCCCGGACAACATCACCTGCATCGTGGCCGACGTGATAGACAGCGCCACCGCGCTGCGGCCGCCCACCGAGGTCTCGGTGGTGGCCGGTGCCGCGTCGAACCAGGGCGGCCGGCCGGTGCCCCGCGCCGACACCCCGGCGACCCGTGCACACCTGCTCACCCAGCCGCAACGGGCGCCGGCCGCCGGGTTCGACGGCCAGGGACCCCGCGGCGGTCTGGACGACGGCGGCGACCAAGGGCCCGGGCACACCTCCAGGCGCTGGCCGATCGTCACCACGATCCTGGTCGTCCTCGTCCTGGTGGTGGTCGGCGGCGGGTTCGCGGCGTGGACCTACACCCAGCACCAGTACTTCGTGGGTGAGTCCAGCGGCCAGATCGCGATCTTCCGCGGCATCAACCAGAAGCTGGCCGGGATCAGCATGTCCAGCGTGTACAAGCGGACCGGCATCCCGATCGGCCAGGTGACCACCGACGACCGGCAGCAGATCACCGCCACGATCACCGCGTCCAGCCTGGCCGACGCGAACAAGATCGTGACCAGCATCCGGTCCGGCGCCGCCACCTGCCAGCAGGACTTCGCGGCCCAGCAGCGCTACACCTCGGCGCAGCAGACCTACACCCAGCAGCTCAGCGCCTACCAGGCAGCCAAGCGCAAGCACCGCTCCAAAGCGGGCAAGCCGCCGGTCGCCCCGGTCAAACCGGCCAGCCTCCCGACGAACTGCCCGCAGGCCTCCGGCACGCCATCCAGCAGCGGCGGCACGCCATCGCCCGGCAGCAGTGGCAGTAGCAGCCCTTCGTCCAGTTCGGCCCACCCATCGACCCCCGCGACCACCCCGTCCACGGGCGGCGCCAGCAAATCCTCTGGCGGCGGCGGGTCCACGCCGTGAGCGCTATCACCACCCAGCCGGGGGCGGGCGCTGGGCTGCCCGGCAGCCTGGACCAGCTGGTGCCCATGCCACGCAACCGGCGGCGTACCGAGCTGCTCATGCTCGTCTTCGCGATCGCGGTGGTGACGTTCGCCTACAGCAACGTGGGCTTCGGCCTGAAGGGCAAGCTGCCGCCGGGCATATTCGAATACTGCGGCGGGTTCGCGGTACTTGTCATCGTGGCTCATCTCGTCGTGCGCAGGTTCGCCCCCTGGGCGGACCCACTGATGCTGCCGCTCGCCGCGCTGCTCAACGGCCTCGGCATCGTGATGATCTACCGGCTGCAGGAGGTCGGCCGGGACGGCAACCCCGGCATCATGTCGGTCCCGATGACCTCGTCGGCAACGAGCACCCAGCTCATCTACACCGCGCTTGGCATCGCCGGCTTCGTGGCCGTGCTCGCGCTGATCAGAGAGCCGCGCGTGCTGCAGCGGTACACCTACACGCTTGGCGCGCTTGGCCTGGTCCTGCTGGCCATCCCGGCGCTGCTGCCGGCCCGCTTCAGTGAGGTGCCGGGCACCACCTCGAAGATCCAGGTGGCGATCGGCGGGTTCAGCCTGCAGCCCGACGAGTTCGGCAAGCTGGCGCTGGCCGTGTTCTTCGCCGGTTACCTGGTCGCCAAGCGCGACGTGCTCGCCCTGGCCGGCCGCCGCTTCCTCGGCATCGACCTGCCCCGGGCCCGCGACCTGGGCCCGGTGGTGATCGCCTGGGTGGCCAGCCTGCTGGTGCTGTTCGTCGAGTCCGACATCGGCACCTCGGCGCTGTTCTTCGGCCTGTTCGTGGCCATGATCTACATCGCCACCCAGCGGACGTCCTGGCTGCTCATCGGCGTGAGCTTGTTCGTGGTCGGCTCGCTGGTGGCCAGCAAGCTGTCCAGCCGCATAGGCGTGCGGTTCGACGTCTGGCTGCACCCGTTCGCTGCGGGCAACCCGTCCGGCAACGCCTTCCAGACCGTGCAGGGCCTGTACGGGATGGGTTTCGGCGGCGTGCTCGGCCGTGGTCTCGGCGGTGGCCAGCCGTACTGGACGCCGCTAGTGCAAAGCGACTTCATCGTGACCGCGTTCGGTGAGGAGATCGGGCTGACCGGCCTGATGGCGCTGCTGATCATCTACGGCCTGATCGTGCAGCGCGGGCTGCGCGCGGCCATCTCGGTCCGGGATCCGTTCGCCAAGTTGCTGGCCGGCGGGCTCGCGTTCGTGCTCGCACTGCAGGTGTTCGTGATCGTGGGCGGTGTGACCAGGCTCATCCCACTCACCGGCCTCACCACCCCGTTCCTGTCCCAGGGTGGCTCGTCGCTGGTGGCGAGCTGGATGATGATCGCGGTGCTGATGCGGGTGAGCGACACGGCGCGGCGGCCGGCCCCGCAGGCCATCCAGGACGAGGGCATGACCCAGGTGGTGAGAATCCGGTGAACCGCGCGCTGCGCCGCATCTCCCTCGCCAGCCTGATCATGTTCGTCGCGCTGCTGATCAACGTGAACTACCTGCAGGGCTTCCAGTCCAACAGCCTGGCCAGCGAGCCCAGCAACAGCCGCGCGTTCGCGCAGAAGTATCAGTACCAGCGGGGCTCGATCACCACTGCGGACGGGGTCACGATCGCCGCGTCCAAGCCGGTGAGCGGGGTCTACAAGTACCAGCGCCACTACACCGACGGCCCGGTGTACGCGCCGGTGACCGGCTACGACTCGATCTTCGGGTCAACCGGCATCGAGGCGGCCGAGGACAAGCTGCTGTCCGGGACCGACCCGACGCTCACCGTGCGCAACCTTATCGACCTGCTCACCGGGAAGCAGCAGGAGGGCGCGAGCGTCCAGCTCACGATCAACTCCAAGGCGCAGCAGGCGGCCTGGAACGCGCTCAGGGCCATGGGCAAGCAGGGCGCCGTCGTGGCCATGAACCCGCAGACCGGAGCCATCCTGGCGATGGCTTCCTACCCCAGCTACAACCCGAACGTGTACACCACGTTCAACGGGACGCAGCTCGGCAACGCCGACAAGGCACTGCGGGAGAACCAGAGCCAGCCGCTGCTGAACCGGGCCATCAACGCCACCTACCACCCGGGTTCCACCTTCAAGATCGTGACCAGCGCCACGGCGTTCGGCACCGGCCGGTACAACCCGAACTCCTCGGTCTATGCGCCGAACCAGCTCAGCCTGCCGCAAACCACCCAGAAGCTGATCAACGACAGCGGCGAGGCCTGCGGCAACGGCAGCGGGCACGTCCCGCTGATCGACGCCTTCGCCCAGTCCTGCAACACCGTGTTCGGCGCCATCGGTGAGCATCTGGGCAGCGCCGCGCTCAAGGCGCAGGCGGAGAAATTCGGCTTCAACGACTCACACCTGACCATTCCCCTGCCGGTCTCGCCGAGCGCATTCCCCCTGATCAACGAGGCGGACTTCACTGCCTATTCGGCGATCGGCCAGTTCGACGACCAGGTGACCCCGCTGCAGGAGGCCATGCTCTCGGCTGCGATCGGCGACGGCGGCAAGCTGATGAAGCCCTACCTGGTGCAGACCGTCAAGGCGTCCGACCTCACCACGGTCCAGCAGGCCACGCCGACCGTGCTCAGCCAGGCGGTGAGCCCCAGCATCGCCGGCCAGGTCAAGAGCATGATGGCCCAGGTGGTGCAGTCGCCGATCGGCACCGCACATGGGATCCCCGGCATCCTCAGCATGAGCGTCGCCGCCAAGACCGGCACCGCCCAGAGCACGATCAACTTCGGCCTCGACGACGCGGTTTTCACCGCATTCTCACCTGTGGCCAACCCAAACATAGCCGTTGGCGTCGTGATAAAGGGTGGAGGTTACGGCGCGGCGGCGGCAGGCCCGATCGCCGTGCAAGTGATCAAGGCATATCAGGCATACCTGGGGCGGACGTGACAGACAGACCGGAGGAGGCCGCGGCGCAGCCCGGGACTCCCGGGGCCGGCGCAGCCGAGCCTGCCGTCGTGGCTGGCCAGGTGGAGGAGGTGCCCGGGGTGGCGGACGACCCCCCGACCACGCCGATCGCCGCCACCCGCCAGCTCCAGGATTCCGGCGGCGCAGCCGAGCCTGCCGATACCGCCGGGCACAGCCCGGGTGAGCCCCAGGCTGCCGGGCAAGCGGCCCCCGGCGCCGCCGCTCCGGTGGCGGACGTCCCCGCCGCCACTGTGTCAGACCCGCCGCAGCCCTCCGATGTGGCAAACCCGCCGCAGCCGTCCGGTGTTATTTCTTTTTCAGCAAAGAAATTTCCGGACGGTGCCCTGCTCAGCAATCGCTATCGGCTCGGCTCCCGCATCGCGGCCGGTGGCATGGGGGAGGTATGGTGGGCCACCGACGTGCTGCTCGGCAGGCCGGTGGCGGTCAAGCTGCTGTCCGCCAGGCATGCCAGCGACGAGCAGTTTCGCAGCCGCTTCAGGGCCGAGGCGCGCTATGCGGCATCGCTGTCCCACCCGGGCATCGCCCAGGTCTACGACTACGGCGAGTCGGACGGCGGCTCCGCCGGTGACGGCGCGGCGCCCCGCGCCGCTTACCTGGTCATGGAGCTTGTCGAGGGCGAGGCGCTGTCCGCGACCATCGCCCGCGACGCCCCCATGCCCCCCGGCACGGTCCTGGATCTGGTCGCCCAGGCGGCCAGGGCGCTGGCCGCCGCGCACGCGGCCGGGATCGTGCACCGCGACATCAAGCCGGGCAACCTGCTGATCGGGCCGGACGGTCAGGTAAAAATCACCGACTTCGGGATTGCCAGGGCCCTGGTCGCCGCCAAGCTGACCCAGACCGGCATGGTCATGGGCACCGCGCAGTACGTCTCGCCGGAGCAGGCGAGCGCCCGCCCGGTCACCGCGGCCAGCGACATCTACTCGCTCGGTGTGGTGGCCTACGAGTGCCTGGCCGGCCAGCCGCCGTTCACCGCGGAAGCGCCGATCGCGCTGGCGCTCGCGCACGTCAGCAACCGGCCACCCGCGTTGCCGCGCAGCGTTCCGCCGCAGGTCGCAGCGCTGGTCGGACAGATGCTCGCCAAGGAGCCCACGGACCGCCCTGCCAGTGCCGAAGTGGTCGCCGACCGGGCCAGCGCCCTGTTCGCCGCGGTGTCCACGGGCCCGGCCGGCACCGGCGGCGACGGCGGCGGCCCATGGATCACCGGATCGGCCCGGCCGGCGAGCCCGGCGGCCTGGTTCTCCGATCCCAGCCCGACCACTCCGGTGCCGCGCACGGGCACCGCGCCCATCCCCGGGGTTCCGGGCCGGCGCACCAGCCCGCGGCGCCCTGGCTCACGGCGCACCGCGGGAGTGCTCGCGGCCGTGGCGGTGCTGATCGCGATCGTCACGGCGGGAACGATCGCCCTCCTGGCGGCCAGCCGGCACCCAGCCACTACCTCGGGCAAGACCGGCCTGGCGACCCATCAGGCCAGGCCGCCGTCGCGGCGTCCCACCCAGACGCCGGATCTGCCCGCCACCAGTACGTTCCCGGCCCAGTCGGTAACCCCGTCGATCACCGCCACGCCTGATACGTCGCCGTCCCCGACCGGATCGCCGAGCACTAGCCTGAGCCCAACCTCCTCGCCCAGCCCGAGCACCTCGCCTCCCACGACGCCGCCGACCACCCCACCGACTACACCGCCGACCACCCCACCGACGACCCCACCGACCCCACCGTCGGCCGAGCAAGGCATCCTCCGGATTCCGAACACGATCATGCAGGACGGGTAGGAAAGTGCGAGACATGACTCAGCCCAGGCTGCTAGGCGGCCGCTACGAGCTCGATGGAGTCGTCGGGCGTGGCGGCATGGCCGAGGTGTACCGGGCTCGCGACATCAGGCTCGACCGGGTGGTAGCGGTCAAGACGCTGCGTGAGGATCTGGCCAGGGACGCCACGTTCCAGGCCAGGTTCCGCCGGGAAGCCCAGTCCGCCGCTTCGCTCAACCACCCGGCGATCGTCGCGGTATACGACACCGGCGAGGACAACTCGGGTCCCGAGCCCGTCCCGTACATCGTGATGGAGTACGTGGACGGCCGCACCGTGCGCGACCTGCTGCGCGACGACCGCCGGCTGCTCCCCGAGCGGGCCCTGGAGATCGCCGACGGGGTGCTGCGCGCGCTGGACTACAGCCACCGCAACGGCATCGTGCACCGTGACATCAAGCCGGCCAACGTCATGATCACCCGGTCCGGCGAGATCAAGGTGATGGACTTCGGCATCGCCAGGGCGGTCAACGACGCCCAGGCCACGATGACCCAGACCGCGCAGGTTATCGGGACCGCGCAGTACCTGTCACCGGAGCAGGCCAGGGGCGAGCGGGTGGACTCCCGCAGCGACCTGTACTCGGCCGGCTGCCTGATGTACGAGCTGCTCACCGGCCGGCCGCCGTTCACCGGCGACTCGCCGGTCGCCATCGCCTACCAGCACGTGACGGAGAACCCGGTGCCGCCGTCCCGGCTGGATCCGGAGATCCCGCAGTGGGCGGACGCGATCGTGCTCAAGTCGATGGCGAAGAACCCGGCCGACCGGTACCAGTCCGCGGGCGAGATGCGCAGCGACATCCAGCGCGGGCTGTCCGGCATGCCGGTGGCCGCGCCGCCGTCCGGCGCCTACCCGCGCACTCAGCGGATGGGCTCCGCGACGATGATGGGCGGCCCCGGCGGGCCCGGCCCGACCAGCGCGATCCCCGCCTACCAGTACGGGCCGCCGCCGGATGACGACTACGACGGCCAGCCGCCGCGGCGGCGCTGGCCGTGGGTCGTCCTGGCCGTGCTCATCGTCCTCGGCGCCGTGGGCGGCGTGGCCTATGCCCTGCTCGGCAGCGGCGGCAAGACCTATGCGGTGCCACAGGTTCAGGGGCTGACCCAGCAAAAGGCCGTGTCCGAGGTGCAGGCCGCTCGCCTGCAGCCCAAGGTGGTCAAGCAGCCCAACGCCACGGTCAAGGCGAACCGCGTGATCAGCAGCAACCCGGGATTCGGCAGCCTGGAGCCGGCGAACACCGTGGTCACTCTGCTCGTGTCGACCGGCCCCAAGCAGGTCAAGGTGCCCCGCCTCATCGGCGGCAACGTGTCGCAGGCGCAGAGCACCCTGACCGCCGACGGCCTCACCCCGTTCGTCACCACCGACCCGAACTCGACCCGGCCGGCCGGGACCGTGGTCAAGCAGAACCCGCCGCCCGGCACCGCGGTGGCCCCGGGGACGAAGGTCACCCTCACCGTCTCTGGCGGTGGCGCGAAGGTGCCGAACGAGATCGGCCAGACGCTGCAGGTGGCCGAGGCCGCCCTGCAGGCGGCAGGCCTGAGTGTGCAGGTCAACAACGTGCCAGCCACGAGCGGTACGACTCCGGGCACGGTGGTCGGCGAGAACCCGACCCCGGGAGCCGTGGTCCCGCGGGGAACGCAGGTCACCCTCCGGGTGGCTCAGCAGCAGACCAGCTCACCGCCCACCACACCGCCCACGAGTCCGCCCACGAGTCCGCCGACCACGAGTCCGACCCCGCCCCTCGGCCCCCATAAGTGACGTGACTCGAGGGGGCTGCCCGGTTCCAGACCGGGCAGCCCCCTCGCGCGCGTGATAACCCGGCGCCGGGCCGCCTGGCCACTCAGCTTCTTACCCGCCATCGTTCGGCGTTTGCTCACCTTCTGATAACTGATGGTGGTGGATCGCCTCTGCAGTGAAACGACAGGCCCGAAGATCAGCAGAACTGCGCGGATCCTGTTGCCACTGCCCCCTTGCGCCTTATGTTACGGCGAAGTAACGTACTCGCGGGTAGGCAAACCAGCTAGACCCGGACAAACTACCTGATTCCGGCTGAACCTAGCCATCGGTCAGGGGCCCTTGGTGCCCACATCGATTCAGAGAGGATCGGGCAAAATGCGCAAACCCCTAGGCGCACTATTGACTCTCGCTTCCGCCGCCCTCGCAATCGGCCTCGCGGCCAGCTCGGCATCCGCCACCACCGTCAGGGCAACCTGGAGCGTCACGCCAGGTGGGGCTACCAAAGGCGCCGCCGGCACGACCAAGGTGACAGACAAGACGTCCGGCCTCACGGTTACCTGCACCTCCGCGTCCTTCACCGGCTCGTTCAAGTCCGGCAAGGGGCTGTCCGGCACCGGTCTCGGGACGATCACTGCGCTCAACTTCACCAACTGCTCGGTGGACGGCATCACGCTCTCGCTGTCCAGCGGGCCGGTGAAGTACTCGGTCAACGCGGCATCCTTCAAGTCGGGCGTGACGACCGGGACGATCTCCAAGATTCACTTCGCCATCAAGAGCAGCGCGTGCAATGCCGTGATCGATGGCACCAGCGGCACCGCGCACAATGGCAAGGTCAAGGTCACCTACACGAACAGCTCCGGCACCCTGAAGATCCTCACCACCAGCAGCACGCTGCACGTCTATAACGTCAGTGGCTGCCTGGGCGCCATCAGCAACGGTGACGCCGGGAACCTCAGCGGCAGCTTCAAGCTGACGCCGAAGCAGAAGATCACCAGCCCCTGACCGTGCCCCCCGGCCCCTGCGCGCAGGGGCCGGGGACGGGCACGCCGGCCCATTCGGCGCCAGGATTATTCCTGGTGGGAGGGGAAAGGAGTCTCATTTGTAGGCTCACGGAATCCCTCCGGATGAGCTTACGTACAGACGATCAAGGGAGGAATTGATCACATGCTCAAGCGCATCGGCGCGATCATTACAGCGGGGGGCGCCGCAGCGGCCCTGACGGTCGCCCTCGGCACCGCCCCGTCGTTCGCGACCACCACCAGGGCAACCTGGACCATCACGCCTGGCGGGGCCGTGACCGGTACTGCCAGCAACCCGACGCTGAAGGACACCAAGTCCGGTACCGTCCTGACGTGCAAGACGTCGACGACCTCCGCCACCCTGAAGAAGGGCAAGGGCCAGAGCAACCCGCTCGGCTCGATCACGAAGATCGCCTTCCAGACCTGCACGGGGCCGCTCGGCCTGGTGTTCACTGTGACGATCAAGGCCCTGCCCTACAAGCTGAACGGCAACTCGTTCAGCTCCGGCGTGACCAAGGGCACGATCACCGGCATCATGGCCTCGATCAGCGGCTCCGGCTGCTCCGCGAACATAGCCGGCACCACCGCCACCGCCAAGGGCCAGGTCAACGGCACTTACACCAACAGCACGGGCGTGCTGAAGGCCAGCGGCGGCAACCTGCACATCTTTGGCGTCAACGGCTGCTTCGGCCTCATCGCCAACGGCGACCCGTCGACGTTCACCGCCAGCTACAAGATCACCCCGAAGCAGACGATCACCAGCCCCTGACCGTGATCACCAGCCCATGATGGGCAACAAGATGACATAGCACCATCCAGCCGCCCCGGGCCTGCCAGCCCGGGGCGGCTGACTTCATCAGGAAAGAGGTCTCGTCCAGATGCGGAAATTCATGCCCAGCGCGCTGGTGACGCTGGCGGCCGCCGCCCTCACCGTCGGCCTCGGCGCCACCTCATCGGGCGCTGCCACCGCCAGGACCTGGACCGTGAAGCCAGGCGGTGCGATCGGTGGATCGGCTTCCAATCCAACCCTGAAGGACCAGAACACCGGCACCGTACTTACCTGCAAGACCTTCAAGGCGTCCGGCACCGCGAAGTCGGGCAGCGGGCTGTCCGGCACCGGCATCGCGAAGATCTCCAAGGTGAGCTTCAACACCTGCACCGGACCGCTGGGCCTGTCCTTTACCGTGACACCGGCCCACCTGCCCTGGTCGCTCGACGCCCTCTCCTACACCGCGTCCACGGGTGTCACCAAGGGAAAGATCACCGGTGCGCATGCCACCCTGAAGGGCTCGGGCTGCAGTGCGGTGGTGGACGGCACCAGCGCCACGGCCGATAACGGCTCGGTGTCGGGCACCTACACCAACAGCAAGCATCAGCTCAAGACGCTGACCACCGGCGGCAACCTGCACATATACCACGTCAGCGGCTGCTTCGGCCTCATCGCCAACGGCGACACCGCGACCCTGTCCGGCACCGCCACGATCTCACCCGCCCAGACCATCACCAGCCCGTGAGCTGAACCCTGAAGCCCAGCCGGTACAACGCTGGATGCTGTGCGGACCCGACAAGAAACCCGTCCATCGGCATTCCGGGGTAAGTGGTAACGCACACTACCAAGCGGTAACATGTCGCGTTACAACACGAGTGGCCGCTTGGCCTCCTGACCTGGTGGCGGGAACCACCGGGTGAGACACCCACTGCTCGCGGCAGCCATCCCGATCTACATGACTGTAGGAAAAGGAACTTCACATGGGACTACATCTACCGGCCGGATTCCGGACGGCTGTGGTAACGGCATCGGCCGGGCTGCTTGCTGTGGCGGGAGTCCTGGCAAGCGCCGGGCCAGCGTCGGCCGGCTCGACCCTCACCGTTAAGTACAAGGTGACCGGAAGCACCACCCTCAAGGCGCCTAACGCCACCCTTCCGCTCGGTCCCGGCAAGCTCACCTCGACGGTGGACCTGACCACCGGCGCGCTCACGGCGACCCTGTCCCTGCCCAACGCCACCGGCTCGTTCAAGCAGTTCGGGCTCATCCCGGTCACCGCGACCGCGAAGCTCATCAACGACGGCCCGACCACCGGGTCGGTGGATCCGAGCACGGGCGCCGTCACCAGCACGTCCATGATCACGATGCGGATCGTGGACCTGAAGGTGGCTGGCCTCGACCTGCCAGTGGGCAGTGCCTGCCAGACCTCCACACCGGTCTCGGTGACGGTGAACAGCCAGCCCGGCTTCAACATCGTCAAGGGCGGCAACCTGGCCGGGACCTACACAATCCCGCAGTTCGCCAACTGCGGCCTGGAGACGCTGCTGATCAACCTGACCCTCCCCGGGCCGGGCAACACCATCACCCTGACCCTCGGCAAGGCCAAGGTCGTCAGCTGAGCTGAGCCGCAGCAGTCAACGCGCGGCCCGGCAAGTGACAATTCCCGGGCCGCGCTCATTTTCGCCTGCATCCAAATATCGAACCCAGCGGAGCGCCAGCACCATCGAGGGTGGCAAAGCGCGACGATACGCCGGGGCGCCGGGCAGATCGGGTAACGGTGCGGTAACTATTCGAGACATATCGCGAACATTTTCTTATTAGAAGGCGACAAGCTGGACGTGACGTGATTGTCACCCGGTGATGAGGAGTGCTTCGCCCGGTGCCGTTTGCTAGTCTCCTTGACTCCATATACACGCACAATTAATATACTGGCCAGTAACTATGGAATCCGCTGGCCGGCCTGGGGTCTGGCCGTAGGCTGCTGATGATAGGCGGATGTCAGAAGCCGGGCGCACCCGTTGTGCTTGCTCGTGCGGCTGGTTACGTTGGCTTCACCCCGATCCGCCGGTGGCCACGGCATGGACGGATACAGGTTTGGAACATGACTGAGGGTGGGGAACAGCACGACCTTTACGATGCGCGCCGCCACGCACCGCCTGGCCCGGTCATGACGTGTGCCGGGTTCGTGTGGCCTGCGGAAAGCTCACTATGGGGCTGCCGCCGATGAGGCATCTCAGCGGCTTGCCGCGATGGTCCTCCCGCAGAAGCGTCAAGACGGCTGCCGTGGTGGTGGTCCTAGGCGCGACGGGCGTGGCGGCATCGGGAGCCACCCCCGCGATCGGCTGGCAGGTCGCCAAGCCGGCGCTGACCTACTCCTGCGCCTTCCCCAGCGGACCGCAGCCGGTGAGCATCCAGGTGGCTGCCACGTTCCCGGCCACGGTACCGGCAGGCCAGCCGATCCAGCCGATTGGCATAGGCATCTCGGCAACCTTGCCGCGCTCCGTGGTCAGCAGCTTCGGCTCGGTGTCCGCCACCATGGCCGGGCTGTCCGGCGCTCTCGATGTGCGCGTCAACGAGAACGGAACCTCGGCGGCTGCTCCCTGGCAGCATCTCATCTCACCGAGGACGCCGATCCCGGCGAACGGCACCATGACTGCCGCGCTGTCTGGCACTGCCCCCCCGGTTACGGTCAAGGCAGGGGGCGACGTCAGCTTCACCGCGTCGGGCTTGGCGCTGCTGCTCAGCTTCTACCAGGCCGACGGCCGCGCCACCCATCCATCGAGCATGCTGGTGGAATGCGCGCTCAAGACAGGTCAGAGCGCAGCCTTGGCCACGGTTGTGGTGACCGGTGGAACGAACCCATCACCGATCAGCCGCATCACGGTGGGGTCGCAGCCCGGCACGTCACACACCGCTGCTCATCACCCGGCCAGCACCAAGACATGCCCGCCGATCCCGAAGAAGGGCCTGAAGCTCAATCCACGCTTCCCGCCCCCGAAGCCCCCCAAGGGGGTGCGTGAATTCCATGGCGCTGAGCTTGCATGCGCGTACCTGGCCGGGTTCTCGGACGTTCGCAAACTCAACGAGTCGGCGCTCATAGGGCCCGGCCTCTCCAAGCTGGACCTGGCAATCACAGTATTCGCTCAGGACAACAATAAGCTTAACTACTTCCAGTCGCGCACCGCCGGGCTGCTCGACTACAAGGGCAAGTCTGAATTCCCGCCGGCCAGAGCCACTCTCCTTGCATTCGGATTCGTGCCAGTCTCTGCGACCCTGCAGCTATCGGCGATTGGCACGGTGAACGCCATAACCCTGGGCCCGGAAGTCCCCTCACAATGCAAAGCCAACCCTAAAGCCTGCAAAGGTCATCTTCGGCAGATAGTCACGATCTCCTCGCGCGTGTCACTGGGCATCTCCGACGTAACGATCAACGGGGTCCCATTGAACGTCGGCCCGCATTGCGGGAGCGCCAAACCCTTTGACATCATACTCAAGGGAATAGTTCCGATATATTCACCATTCACCGGAGGCCCGCTCACCGGGTCAGCAACGATCCCGGAATTCAAAGGTTGCTCCGACGGAACCGAGAATCTGGATACTATATTCACGGCGTCCGTGTCCGGCTCAGGTAATGAAATCCTGCTGACTCAGGGAATACCCTGCTTCGTCGTCGGCGCCACCGGCTGCCCGCCATGCAAGCCTGTGCCGCTGCGCTCATTGAGGCAGAAGCTGGTATGCCCGGCACCGCTTGGGGACACGAGCACCGGGAGGCTCCATGGGAATTGAGGTGGTCGTCGAGGGTCTGACGAAGACCTTCGGCCGCCGGGCGGTGTGGCGGGACGTCACGCTGTCCCTTCCTCCGGGTGAGGTGTCGGTCATGCTGGGGCCGTCGGGCACCGGCAAGACGGTGTTCCTCAAGTCGCTGATCGGTCTGATCAAGCCGGACAGTGGCCGGGTGCTGGTGGACGGCGTGGACACCGCGCACTGCACCGAGCGTCAGCTCTTCCAGGTGCGGAAGCGGTTCGGCGTGCTGTTCCAGGATGGCGCGCTGTTCGGGTCGATGAACCTGTTCGACAACATCGCGTTCCCGCTGCGTGAGCACACCAAGAAGACCGAGGCGGAGATCCGGCAGATCGTGACCGAGAAGATGGAGATGGTCGGGCTGGGCGGGGAGGAGCGCAAGCTCCCCGGCGAGATCTCCGGTGGCATGCGCAAGCGGGCCGGGCTGGCCCGTGCCCTGGTGCTGGACCCGCAGATCATCCTGTGTGACGAGCCCGACTCGGGCCTGGATCCGGTCCGCACCACCTACCTCTCGCAACTCCTCATCGACCTGAACGCGCAAATCGACGCCACCATCCTGATCGTCACCCACAACATCCAGGTGGCCCGCACGGTGCCGGACAACATGGGCATGCTGTTCCGCGGCGACCTGGTCATGTTCGGCCCGCGCGAGGTGCTGCTGACCAGCGAGGTGCCATCCGTGGCCCAGTTCCTGGACGGCAGCAGGATCGGCCCGATCGGCATGTCCGAAGAGAAGGACGCGACCACGATGGCCATGGAGCAGGCCCAGCTCGACGCCGGTCATCACGGTGGCGGCGCCGGCATCGACATGCGCGTGGTCGTGCCGCAGCTCGAGCCGACGCCCGGGCTGCCGCCCCGGCAGGCCGTGCAGCGCCGGAAGGACCGGGTGATGAACATGATGCACACCCTGCCGGCGCCGGCGCAGAAGGCCATCCGGGCCAGCCTCACCCCGGCCGATCTGGAGCGCTACCGGATGATGCAGAGCCGGAGTCAGGGGCAGTCGGCACAGTCCCAGCCCCCGGGCCCGCCCTGGCCGAATGCGCAGACCCGGCCGATGATTCCGGCCGACGGCAGCGGTCAGGCGCCCTACGGCCAGGACTCGTACGGACAGCGCCGCTACAACCCGGACCCGCCACCCGAGCCCGGGCGCGGGGGCCGCCCGTGACTGCCCAGCAGCCTGTGGTCCCTGGCCTGCCAGGCGCCGAGCGGCCGAAGGAGAAGAAGCCGCCGGGCCAGCCGGTTCCGGGCCTTGGACTGCTGCGCCAGACCGGGCAGGTGTTCGCGCTCGCGGCGAGCGTGATCCGGCTGACGTTCAAGAAGCCGTTCCAGTGGCGGGAGCTGATCGAGCAGTTCTGGTTCATCGCCAGCGTGACGATCCTGCCTTCGGCGCTGGTGTCGATCCCGTTCGGCGCGGTCATCGCGCTGCAGCTCGGCTCGCTGACCCAGCAGCTCGGCGCGGAGTCGTTCACCGGCGCGGCCAGCGTCCTCGCGGTCGTCCAGCAGGCCAGCCCGCTGATCGTGGCGCTGCTGATCGCCGGCGCCGGCGGCTCGGCGATCTGCGCCGACATCGGCGCGCGCACCATCCGCGAGGAGATGGACGCCATGCGGGTGATGGGCGTCTCGCCCGTCCAGCGGCTGATCGTGCCCAGGGTGCTGGCGGTCATGGGCGTCTCGCTGTTGCTCAACGGCCTGGTCTCGGTGGTCGGCGTGCTCGGCGGCTACTTCTTCAACGTGTTCCTGCAGCACGGCACGCCGGGCGCCTACCTGTCCAGCTTCTCCGCCCTGGCCCAGCTCCCCGACCTGTACATCGGCGAGCTCAAGGCGCTGATCTTCGGGTTCATCGCCGGCGTGATCGCCGCCTACCGCGGCCTGAACCCCAGGCCCGGGCCCAAGGGAGTCGGCGACGCGGTGAACCAGGCGGTGGTCATCACCTTCCTGCTGCTGTTCTTCGTGAACCTCGTGCTCACGGCGATCTACCTGCAGATCGTCCCGCCGAAGGGAGTCGGGTAGATGGGCGTGATCACCAGGACACGCCCCCAGCGTGGTATCAGCCCGGACCGCTGGCCGGCCCGGGTCGGCGCGCGTGCGGACCAGTCGCTGTCCTGGCTGGACATGCTGGGCGACCAGCTGCTGTTCTACCTGCGGGCACTGCTGTGGGTTCCACGCGCGCTACGCCGCTACATGAAGGAAGTGCTCAGGCTGCTGTCCGAGGTCGGCTTCGGCAGCGGTGCGCTCGGCCTGATCGGCGGCACGGTCGGCGTGATGATCGGCCTGACGCTGTTCACCGGGACGGTCGTCGGCCTGCAGGGCTACGCCGCCCTGCACCAGATCGGCGCGTCGGTGTTCACCGGCTTCATCTCCGCCTACTTCAACACCAGGGAGATCTCCCCACTGGTGGCCGGCCTGGCCCTGTCCGCCACGGTCGGTGCCGGGTTCACCGCCCAGCTCGGCTCCATGCGGATCAACGAAGAGATCGACGCGCTGGAGAGCATGGGCATCCCGAGCCTGCCCTACCTGGTCACCACCAGGATCATCGCCGGCGTCATCGCGATCATCCCGCTGTACGCCATCGGCCTGATCAGCTCCTATTTCGCCTCCCGCGAGATCACGGTGCTGTTCAACGGGCAGTCGTCGGGCACCTATGACGCCAACTTCAACTTGTTCCTCTCGCCGCTCGACATCCTCTGGTCGTTCCTCAAGGTGCTGCTGTTCAGCACGATGGTCATCCTCATCCACTGCTACTACGGCTACCGGGCAAAGGGCGGCCCGGCTGGTGTGGGTGTGGCGGTCGGCCGCGCGGTGCGGGCCGCGATCGTGGTGATCAACGTCGTGGACTTTTTCATGAGCCTGGCCATCTGGGGCGCGACGACGACCGTCAGGGTGACCCAGTGAATCCCTCGGAGAGCTGGCTCAAGACCCGGAAGCGGCTGGTCGGGATCGTTTTCCTGGTGCTCATCGGGCTGCTGATCTGGCTCTCCCTGGCCCTGTACAACAAGCAGTTCAGCACCGTGGACATGGTGACCCTGCACACCGACAGCGTCGGCAACGAGATGCACCTGGGCGCGCAGGTACTGGTCCGCGGCGTGCAGGTGGGTGAGGTGCGGTCCATCACCGCCAGCGGCACCGGCGCCACCCTGCAGCTCGCCATCCAGCCGGACATGGTGAACGAGCTGCCTGCCAACGTGACCGCGGAGATGGTGCCGACCACTCTGTTCGGCGAGCGCTATGTGGACCTGATCATGCCGGGCAGCCCGGCCGGGCAGCGGCTCGTCAACGGCAGCGTCATCCATCAGGACTCCTCCAGGGACGCGATCGAGCTGGAGCAGGTGCTGAACAACCTGCTGCCCCTGCTCACCGCCGTGCAGCCGCAGAACCTGTCGGTCACGCTCACCGCCGTCTCCCAGGCGCTGCAGGGCCGTGGCAGCGAGCTGGGCAGCACCCTGGACCAGCTGAACACCTACCTGAAGAAGTTCACCCCGGACCTGCCCGCCCTCGACACCGACATCAAGCAGCTCGTCCAGGTCACCCAGACCTACAGCCAGGCGGCCCCGGACATCGTGCAGGCGCTGAACGACTTCGCCACCACCAGCCAGGTGATCGTGCAGCAGGAACAGAACCTGAACGCGCTATTCGTCACGCTGACCCAGGCGGCCCAGGACTTCAACAACTTCCTCACCACGAACCAGAACAACATCATCGGGCTGTCGGCGAACAGCCTGCCCACGCTGCGGACCCTGGCGCGGTACGCGCCCGAGTTCCCCTGCACGCTGAAGGATCTGGCCAAGTTCGTGCCCAACGTGGACAAGATCCTCGGCAAGGGCACCGGCCAGCCCGGCATCCACGCGACCGTGAACGTGGTCCAGCCGCTCGGCACCCCGGCGGCGCCCCTGGGCAACTACCTGCCGGGCAAGGACACGCCGAAGTACGGCGACAACACCGGCCCGCACTGCTACCCGGTGCCGTTCCCCGGCATCACGCTGAACGACGGCGCGACCCCGCCGGCCGGCTCCGGCGCTCAGCTCAGTGCCAGCCAGCTCAGTTCCGCCAGCGCGGCCGGGACCGGGCTCAGCCTGGCCAACACACCGGAAGAGAACGAGCTGGTCAACGAGGTGTCCGGGATGTCGCTCGGGGTGAACCCGCACACCCTGCCCGGCTGGAGCAGCATGCTGGTCGGCCCGCTGTACCGCGGGAGGGTGGTGCGGATCGGATGAGCACGGCCACCACCACGCACGTCAAGCGGGCCAGCATCAGGGGCCCGCTGGTCAAGTCGATCATCTTCATCGTGGTCACCGGGCTGGCCACGGCCATCCTCGGCATCTCCATCGCCAACACCAGCGTGTCCAACTCGGTGAGTTACAACGCCCTGTTCACCGACGTCACCGGGCTGATCCAGGGCTCGGACGTAGACATCGCCGGCGTCCGGGTCGGCCAGGTCAACCAGATCAGCGTGGTTGACCACAACCTCGCGCTGGTGAACTTCTCCGTGCAGTCGGGCCGGCCGCTCCCGGTCTCGGTGACCGTCACGATCAAGTACCTCAACCTGGTCGGCCAGCGTTACCTCGACCTGGCGCAGGGCACCGGGCCGCCGGGCCAGACCCTCAGGGCAGGTGCGACGATCCCGCTGGGCCAGACCACCCCCGCGCTCAACCTGACCGACCTGTTCAACGGCTTCCAGCCGCTGTTCCAGGCGCTGTCGCCGAACACGGTCAACCAGCTCTCCACCGAGCTCGTCCAGGTGCTGCAGGGCGAAGGCGGGAACGTGCAGAGCCTGGTCGCCAACATCGGGTCGCTGACCACCACGCTGGCCGCCAAGGACAAGGTGATCGACGAGCTCATCGGCAACCTGAACGCCGTGCTGAAGACCGTCAACTCGCGCGGCAGCGAGCTGTCCGACCTCATCACCACGTTGCAGGAACTCGTCTCAGGGCTGGCCGCCGACCGGCAGCCGATCGGCAGCGCCATCAGCGCGATCGGCTCACTGACCAACTCCGTCGCCGGCCTGCTGCAGGTCGCCAACCCCCCGCTGAAGCAGGACATCGTCCAGCTCGGCAGGCTGTCCGGCAACCTGGCCGCGGCCACACCGACGGTCAGCCTGTTCCTCCAGCGGCTGCCGGTCAAGATGACCGACATCGCCCGGCTGGGGTCCTACGGGTCCTGGCTCAACTTCTTCATGTGCGACGCGGCGCTGTCCGGGGTGAAGTCGTCCTTCGGCGCGCCACCGCCGACCGGGGTCCCCGTCACGGCAGCGAGGTGCAAGCCATGAAGCCGCTGTCCGAGCGCAACCCGATCGCGGTCGGCCTGGCCGGCCTGGCGATCGTCATCCTGATCGGGCTGCTCACCTTCTACTCCGGCGACCTCCCGATCATCGGCGGCGGCACCACCTACACGGCCTTCTTCACCGAAGATGCCGGGCTCAACCCGGGCAACGAGGTGCGGGTGGCCGGCGTGACCGTCGGCAAGGTCACCGGGATCTCCCTGGACGGCAACCGGGTGCTGGTGTCGTTCCGTGTGAAGGGCGCGTGGGTCGGCAACGCCAGCACGGTGGGCATCGACATCAAGACCGTGCTCGGCGACAAGTACCTGGCGCTCGACCCGCTCGGCACCGGCCCGCAAAACCCCGGCCAGACGATCCCGGCCAGCCGGACCACGTCGCCCTACGACGTGACCCAGGCCTTCCAGCAGCTCGGCAAGACCGTCGGCCAGCTCAACACGAACCAGCTCGCGCAGAGCCTGGAAGCGATCGCCAATACGTTCCGCAACACCCCGCCCTACGTCCGGGAGGCACTGACCGGGCTGTCCTCGCTATCCCAGACGATTGCGTCGAAGGACACCCAGCTCGCCCAGTTGTTCCAGGGCACCAGGCAGCTCACCTCGAGCCTGGCGTCGGAGGACAACCAGTTCCGCACACTGCTCGGCGACGGGAACCTGCTGCTCCAGGAGCTGCAGCAGCGCGAACAGGCCATCACCGCGCTGCTGACCGGGACCCAGTCGCTGGCCACGCAGATCTCCACCCTGGTGAACAACGACAGCGCAGCGCTTCAGCCCGCGCTGAACTCGCTGAACCAGGTCACCACCGTGCTTGAGCAGAACCAGGCGAACCTCAAGAAGGCGCTGTCCCTGGCCGGCCCGTATTACACGCTGCTCACCAACGCGATCGGCAACGGCCGCTGGTTCGACGTCTACCTGTGCGGCCTGGTGCCCAGGCCATACGCACCCAATATCGTGCCACCCACCGGATGCAAGCCACCGCAGGTGGGAGGCGGTCACTGATGCGAGACAGACTGCGCCACCTGGTGCCCTCGACCAGCCGGGCCCGGATCGTCGCGGCGGTCGCGCTCCTTGCCGTCATCGCGCTGGTGTCGGCGCTGCTGGTGACCATAGGCGGCTCCAGCAAGCAGATCACCGCGTACTTCAGCGAGGCGATCGGCGTCTATGCCGGATCGAACGTGGACATACTCGGCGTCAGGGTCGGCACGATCGATTCGGTGCAGCCGGATGGCCACCAGGTCAAGGTCACCATGACGGTTGCCGGCAACGTGCCGGTGCCGGCCAGTGCCGGCGCCGTGGTGGTAGCGGAAAGCGTCGTCGCCGACCGCTACATCCAGCTCACCCCCGCCTACAGCGGCGGGCCGCAACTGACCAGCGACGCGGTGATCCCGGCCAGCCGCACGGCGACCCCGGTGGAGGTCGACCAGCTCTTCACCAGCCTCAACAAGCTGGCCAGCGACCTCGGGCCGAACGGGGTCAACAAGCACGGCGCGCTGTCCGACGTGCTCAACACCGGTGCCGCCAACCTGTCCGGCAACGGCAAGTACCTGGGCAACATGATCACCCAGCTCGGCGCGGCGACCCGCACCCTGTCCGGCTCCCGCAGCGACCTGTTCGCCACGGTCAACAACCTGCAGAAGTTCACCACGATGCTGGCCGGCGACGACGGCCAGGTGCGGCTGGCCGAACAGCAGCTCTCCCAGGTGATCGGCTTCCTGTCGAGCGAGAGCCCACAGCTCGCCGGGGCGCTGCGCACGCTCTCCGTCGCGCTCGGCCAGGTCAAGGGGTTCATCAGCAGCAACAGGGCCCTGCTCAAGTCCAACGTGAGCAAGCTGTCCACGATCACGAAGATCCTGGTCGACGAGCGGGCCTCGCTCACCCAGGCGATCAACGTGCTGCCGCTGGCGGTCGACAACGTGCTCGGCGCCTATGACCCGGCGAACCACACCCTGGATGCGCGCGGCGACCTGAGGGAGCTCACCCCGGGCGCCGTCCCCTCCTCCGCCGCCACATCGGCCGGCAGCACCCCGGGGCTGGGCAACGAGTTCTGCGCCACCCAGCCGGGCCACAGCCCATCGACGCCGCTCGGCTCACTCTGCCAGCAGGAGCAGTCCCCGGCGGGCAACGCACTGGTCCCCGTCTCGCCGGGCCAGCAAGCGTCGCTGCCTCCCTTGCCGCTCCCGGCCACCGGCACCGTGTACGGTTCGCCCGGCACCGTTCGGTCGAAATAGGGGGTGATGTAATGCACAGATCCAGCGCAATCAAGGCAACGGCGGCGGCCGCATCGGCGGCATTCCTGGTCGCCGGGTGCAGTTCCGGCGGCGGCTTCAATGGGATCTACAGCCTGCCGCTGCCTGGCGGCGCATCACTCGGCAGCCACCCCTATACGGTGACGGCCCAGTTCTCCAACGTGGTTGACCTGGTGCCGCAGTCCGCGGTCCGGGTCAACGGCGTGGCGGTCGGCCGGGTCTCGAAGATCTACCTGCCGCCCAGGAGCTGGACCGCTGACGTCACCATGGTCGTCAACGGCAACGTGCACCTGCCGGCCAACGCGGACGCCGAGCTCCAGCAGTCCAGCCTGCTCGGCGAGTGGTACGTCGCGCTCAGCTCACCGCCCGGCGGGATCGCCGAGGGGCGGCTGGCCAGCAACGCGATGATCCCGCTCGCCAGGACGACCGGCAACGCCACGGTGGAGGAGGTGCTCGGCGCGCTTTCGCTGCTGCTGAACGGCGGCGGGATCGCTCAGCTCCACACGATCGACACCCAGCTCAACGACGCGTTCAACGGCAACGAGCCGCAGATCCGCTCGGTGCTGTCGCAGATCAACAAGCTGGCGGTCAACCTCAACGCCCACCGGCACGACATCACCCAGGCGCTCGACGGGCTGAACACCCTGGCGGCGACCCTGCACACCAGGGACGAGCAGATCGGCAACGTCCTGGACAACCTCGGGCCGGGGCTGAAGGTGCTCAACGATCAGCGCGGCCAGCTGGTCACCATGCTGAACGCGCTGAACAACCTGACCGGCGTCACGGTGACCACCATCAACAAGAGCAAGACGGAGATGGTGGCCGACCTCCAGGAGCTGGCGCCGATCCTTCAGCAGCTGGCCAACGCCGGGCAGGCGCTGCCGCAGTCACTCCAGGTGCTGCTTACCTACCCGTTCACCGATCAGGTGCTCAACGACATCAAGGGCGACTACCTCAACACGTTCCTGTCGGTGACAGGGAAACCGGGCACGACGATCATCCCGCCGGTCAACCTGAAGAAGAAGGGCGGGGCCACCCAGGAACAGAGCGTCCTGCCACTGCCGCCGGTCGGCGGGGCCAGCGCGCATGGAGGCGGGAGCTGATGCTCACCCTCGGCACGAAGATCAAGCTGATCACGTTCGCGGTGCTCGCCGTCGTCGTCCTCGCGTTCACCGCGGTCCACTACGCGAACCTGGGCCGGTTCGTCGGGCTGAGCGGTTACTACACCGTGAAGATGTACCTGCCCGAGGGAGGCGGCCTCTACGACAGCGCCAACGTCACCTACCGTGGCGTATCCGTGGGCCGGGTCGGCTCCATGGACCTGACCGCGAACGGCGTGGTCGTGAACCTCGACATCAACGACACGGCACCCAAGATTCCCGCCAGCGGCCTGCAGGCCACGGTCGCCGACCTGTCCGCGGTGGGTGAGAACTACGTCAACCTCCGGCCGCAGACCAGCAGCGGGCCGTACCTGACCGCCGGGTCGGTGATCCCGCAGCGGGTCACCCAGGTGCCGCTGCCGATCACCAGCCTGCTCAGCAGCCTCAACGCACTGGTCTCGTCGGTGCCGCAGCAGTCGCTGCGGGTCGTGGTGGACGAGCTCGGCACCGCGTTCCAGGGCCAGGGCGCCAACCTGCAGGTGCTGCTGGACACCAGCGCCACCCTCACCAAGGCCGCCAGCCAGGACATCCCGCAGACCACCAAGCTCATCGACGATGGCCGTACCGTGCTCGCCACCCAGGCCGCCGAGACGGCAGCCATCAAGTCGTTCGGCGCCAGCGCCAGAACTCTCGCCAGCCAGCTCGCCGCGTCCAACGGCGACCTGACCAACCTGCTCATCAACGGGCCACAGGCGGCCGAGCAGGTGGCCGGGCTGCTGCAGGACAACAGCATCACCCTCGGGGCGGTCATCGCGAACCTGCTGACCACCTCGGACGTGACCCTGACCCGGCAGAGCAACCTGGAGGAGCTACTCTCCGGGCTGCCGGCCGCGGTCGCCGCCGGGAACACGGTGATCAATTCGAAGGGCGCCAACTTCGGCCTCTCGCTGACGTTCTTCGCGCCGCTGCCCTGCACCGCTGGCTACGGTGGCACCGTGGTGCGCAACGGCCTGGACACCTCACCGGCGCCGCCGCTGAACACAGCCGCAAAGTGCGCTCTGCCAGCCAGCAGCGGGACCGACGTCCGGGGTGCGTCGAACGCGCCGTCCACCGGTGGCGTGCCGGCCGCGATCCAGCCTGGTTCGGACGGAGCCGGCGCGGGTGCTGGTGGATTGCCGGTAGCGTCGGGAGCAGCCAGTATGAGCGAGTTGCTCGGGCTGACACCCTGACGAGCATTATTCAAAACATCCCGAAAGGTAAGCTCTGCACAGGTCATGCCATCGATAGCAAGATCACTAAGTGGTTTTGAATAATGCTTGAGCATGGGAGATTACAGGGTTAGATGGCAACGAACCATGTCCGCCGATCACCAAATCCGCTACTTGCCGTAGCGATCGCGCTGGTCGTCATCGCCGCTGGATCCGCCGCCTGGTTCGGCTGGAAGTGGTACTCGGCGGCGCACTCGTCCTCGCTGAGCAGCGCCCGGGTACGCGACCAGGCGCTGCAGCAGGGCGAGCAGGCGGTGGAAAACTTCAACACGATGAACTACAAGAACGTCGGCGCCGGCCTCAAGCTCTGGGAGAAGTCCTCGACCGGGGAGCTGCTCCGGGCGATCTCCACCGGGCAGTCACAGTTCATCAGTGAAGTCCGCAAGAACAAGACCAACACCACCGCGACCGTTCTCGACGCCGCGCTGACCTCGCTGACCGCCCGCACCGCTGGCATCGTCGCCGCCGTGCAGCTCACCGTGGTGCCGGCCGGTGGGTCGCCGGTCACCAAGCGCACCGAACTCGTGGGGGATCTGCAGTTGACCGCCGGTGGCTGGAAGCTCAGCGCACTCGGCCAGGCGCCGCAGGGCGGCAACGGATCGACCTCGTCGCCGTGACCCCGAAGGGAGATTGACCCATGCCTCCGTCACGGCGCCGCCCGGTCCAGCCGGCCACGCGCGTCCGGCTGCCTCGTTCGGCGCGCTCCGGGAGCGCGTCAACCGCCGACGCCGCTGCCGCTGCCGCACCGGCTCCGGTGACCGAGTCCGAAGAGCCCCGGATCGGGCAGGTGCAGACCGAGGAAGCCCCGCCCGGCGTTCAGGCCGGGCAAGCCCAGGACGAGGAGACCAGCACCGGCATTGCGCAGACCGTGCCGGGTGATGCGGCAGACGGCGACTGGCCGGCGGATGCGGACGACTCTGATGCGGCGGTCACCGCCACACCGGACGGCACGGACAGCGTGGCCACCGAGGTTGCCGACCCCGGGGCTGACGAGCCCGGCGGTGCCGAGCCCGGGGCTGACGAACTGCCCGGGGCGCAGACGGCCGCGGCGCCCGCCGAGCACAACCCGCTGCTGCTGCCCGCCTGCCTCGGCGCCCTGGCGGTGACGCTGGGCAGCCTGGCCATCTGGTTCGGGGTGGCCGCGAGCAGCACCGGTAACGGGGTGGACACGCAGAACACCGCGGTGACCGACACGGCCGCCACCACCCAGGTCAACCAGCAGATCGACAAGGCGTTCAGCACGGTCTTCTCCTACAACTACGCCGACACCGGCAAGACCCTGGGGGCGGCCAGGACCCTGCTTACCGGGAAGGCGGTCGGCCAGTACGAGTCCCTGTTCAAGGTGGTGGAACAGGAAGCACCCAAGGAGAAGCTGGTCCTGACCACGACCGTCACCAACAGCGGCGTCGAGCGGCTGTCCGGCGGCACGGCGCGGGTGCTCATCTTCGCCGACCAGCGGGACACCAGCGCCACGCACCAGACCACCGACGCCGGCGCCATGCTGGCCATCAACGCGGTGCAGGTGAACGGTCAGTGGAAGATCGCCAGCATCGACACGTTCAGCTCGGGCGGCTGACCTTCAGCTCGGGCGGCCTCCTTTGTCGATTACATAGCGCTCACAGGTGATAGCGATTAGTGAGATCTCTCGGGCCTGATCGGTTCATCTCGCCCACGGCTATCCGCCTTTGGCTGCCGACCGACTACGCTGGTCGCGAAGCGCGCCAGCCAGCACAGCACAGTGAGTGCTGCCGACAGGAGACCACCGTGCCCAAGTCCCGTGTCCGCAAGAAGACGGTCTACACGCCTCCACCGAGGACGGCGAAGGCCAAGTTCAGCCCACCCTGGCTGGCCCCGACCATGCTCGCCACGCTGCTGTTCGGCCTGGCCTGGATCGCGGTGTTCTACGTCACCGGCGGGAACATCCCCGGCATGCGGGCGATCGGCAGCTGGAACCTGGTCGTCGGGTTCGCCTTCATCATCTTTGGCGTGATTCTGTCCACCAAGTGGCGATAGCAGGCCATCGCCCCGTTTCGCCCGGTTAATCACACGCTTGTAATTTGATTCACACCACTATCCACAACCTGTGGATAACCCTGCGCAATTCTCGGTACCCAGAGCGTGTTCCGGCTAGAGACCGAACTGCTGGCGCACAATGTGCGTACGGATCACCACAGCCACGACCATCAGCGCAACCAGGGCCACGGTCGCGCCCACCTGCAAAAGCGCCCGCCGTTCCCGGGGTGCGTAGGCAAAGGCCGCCATCAGCAGGCCACCGGTCAGCAGGCCGCCCACATGTGCCTGCCAGGCGATCTGCGAGCGCAGCAACAGGTCGAACCCGAGGTTGAGCACGACGATGGTGACCAGCCACCTGCTGTCCACCCGCAGCCGCCGCGCCACCACGAACCATGCGCCGAGCAGCCCGAAGATCGCACCGGAGGCGCCCAGGGCCTGCTCCGTCGGCTGCGCGACGTAGTAGAAGAGGATCGATCCACCGACGGCGCTGGTCAGGTACACGGTGAGGTAGCGGACGTGGCCGATCGTGCGCTCCAGCGCCGGGCCCAGGATGATCAGCGCCCACATGTTGAAGATGATGTCCGCCGGGCCCAGGTTGCTGATCCCCGGCGGCGGCAGGAACGCCGACGTGATCAGGCGGTACCACTGACCGGTGGCGACCCCGACGACTGGCGACCCGCTGGAGAACTGGCCGAGGCCGACCATCTCCATGCTGTGCGCCACGCTGGGCTGGATCCATTCGATCAGGTAGAGCAGCACGTTGACGGCGACGAGCGCCCAGGTGACCTCAGCGCCGCTGGGCAGCCGCCCGCCAAACATGGCACTTGCCTGCCTGCTGCCCTGATGGCCGGCGCGCACGCACTCCACGCACTGCTGTCCCACCGCCGCCGAACGCAGGCAGTCGGGGCAGGCATGCCGCCCGCAGCGGACACAGGACACGTAAGTCTCCCGGCCCGGATGCCGGAAGCAGGTCGGCACCGCGGACGAATCCGCTGGTCCGCCGGCCGGGGCACCCGGCCCGGCCGGCTCCGGGCCGGGAGTGCTCATCTGCCCTACTCCGCTGGTGAGTCGCTGATCTCGACCGACTCGAGGACGACGTCCTCGACGGGCCGGTCGGCGCGGCCGGTCTTCACCTTGCTGATCTTGTCAATCACGTCACTGCCCTCGATAACCTCACCGAAAATGGTGTGCCTGCGGTTGAGGTGGGGCGTCGGCACGGTCGTGATGAAGAACTGGGAGCCGTTGGTGCCAGGCCCGGCGTTGGCCATCGCCAGTAGGTAGGGCCGGCTGAACGACAGGTCGGGGTGGAACTCGTCACCGAACTGGTAGCCAGGGCCACCGGTTCCGGTCCCGAGCGGGTCGCCACCCTGGATCATGAATCCGTCGATCACCCGGTGGAAGATCGTCCCGTCATAGAGCCTGCCGGTCGTCCTGGCGCCGGATGTCGGGTCCGTCCACTCCCGTCGGCCCTCGGCCAGCTCGGCGAAGTTGCGCACCGTCGTGGGCGCGTGGTCGGGGAGGAGCCGGACGACGACAGGACCCAGGCTTGTCCTCAGCGTCGCGGTCATGTTATTGGCCATGCCTGGCATCCTTCCACGGTTTCCCTGGGACGTCGCATCGGCATCCACATGGTTGAGCGCGCTCAGATAGGGAAGTGTGACTGACTGAACGGACTCGGGAGGTTAGCTGTGTCCCTCAGAACCAGCAAAAGCGAAGCTCAGGCCCAGGTTGGCAAGGGCGTGGACCGCGCACGCCAGGCAGCGACGCGGGTAACTCCAATAGCCAGGAGCACCGGTGAGACGGCCGCCCAGGGCATCCAGAATGCTCGCTCGTGGGCCGCCCCCAGGATCGGGCGGGGTGCCCGCAGTGCCCGCGAGTGGACCACTCCGCGCATCGAGCGCGGTGTGCACGACGCCCGCGGGTGGGCCGCTCCCCGGATCGAGCAGGCAGCGCACGCGCTCGAGGAGACCGTCGCCCCGAAGGTGTCCGGCATGCTGACGGCCACCGCCCGCCGGGTCGACCCATCCTCCGGATCATCGTCATCCGGGCGCCGTCGCTGGCTGCGGCTCCTGGCGGGGGTAACCCTGGTCTCCGCGCTGGGCGGCATCGTCGCCGCCATCGCACGCAAGCGGAACGCCATGCCGTCAGGCGAGGTCATGCCGGACGACGGCATGACCGAGACCGAGGCGGAGCACACGCCGGAAACCGGCGAGAGCAGCGAACAGATCATGGTGGAGGCCGAGGTCGGCGTCAACGGGAAGGGCCCCGCGTCCTGACCCGGGCTTGACGACGGTGCTGGCCGGCGCCCGGCTTTCGCTGGGCATTGGCCGGTCAGCCTGACGGACGGCGCCGGTGCTCAGCTGACGTCGGCCTGCGGGCTGACGCTGATGTGGAAGTTGTCCCAGTGGGACGTGGCCGCCATGGTGATCGGCTGGTCGGTGACCACATGGGTCATCGTCACCGTCAGGCCCTGGGTGAGTGGCCTGAGCAACCGCACCACCAGCGACAGCGGGGAACTCGGTGTGAGCGTCACGTCAGCCCCGAGCAGTTCGCCGGTGAGCCTTGTTGTGTAGAGGACCACGTTCCCGCTGAACGACAGCAGCGACGTGCTGGTCGTCGCCACGCTGCCGTTCTGGTGAACGGTGAGCGTGGGGTTGCCGGTCAGGGTGACCGACTGGAGCGTGAACTTCATCATCGCCACCGGCCCACCGGACGATCGTGGGATCTCGGCGACGCCGTCGTAGGCAAGGCCGGCGAGCCGCGCCGCGGCGGCTGTGAGCACGGCGGGGACGGCGGACGCCACTAGGCCCTGTGGCACCGTCGTCTGTTCGGCCTTTTCATTGCTGTTCTGGCCTGGTGAACTTGGCGGCGACGGGGACGGCTGCGGCCCCCCGGGAGATGTCGCTGATGGGCTTGGCGATGGCGTACGGGACGGCCCCGGGCTGCTGGATGGAGGGGGCGACGGAGTGGGCGACCTCGTCGGCGGGCAGAGAATGACGAGAATGCAGCTCAGCGAGGGATGCGCGAAGCCGTTCGTGGTCCGCTGCATATGCCGTAGGGTGGCAGTCCGGCCTAGAAAGTACTGCAGGGTGGCGGTCCGGCCTAGAAAGTACTGCAGGGTGGCAGCCCGGCCCAGCGAGTACTGCGCGGGAGCGAGCAGGACCAAACCGGCGAGCGGCACCGCGGCGATGGTCAGCAACTGGTCACGGCCGCTGATCCTCGCGCTCCGGGCCTGACCCTGCCGCCAGAACCAGCCGCGCACCAGGCGGCTGGCGGCAGATCCGGATCGCGGCCGGGCGTCCTGGTCCTGCGGGTCGTCCAGGTATTCCGGGTCCTCCTGGTATTCCGGGTCGTCCAGGACCCACAGGCTCCGCTGGCTTTGCGGATCGCTTTGGCTCTGCGGGCGGCTCTCGTTCCTGGGGCCGCGCTGCCGGGCCGGGGCTGGCCCCTGCGACCAGGCGAAGGCCATCGCCCCGCCCACGATGCCAAGCAGCATCCCGAGGAAGAACCCGCCATAGTTGATGGTGTTGAAGGTGGCCAGGGCCAGGACCACCGAGACAACCGAGTAGAACGCCCGCTGCGCTGGGCTGAACCACAGCAGCAGCCCGCACAACCCCAGCACGACCGTGACAATCACGCCGACGAAGGCGTTCACCCCGCCGAGGCCGGCACGAAACGCAGGGCCGAGCGAGAGCACTGTCGTGGACAGGATTTCAGCGGCACCCAGAGCGATGAGCAAGCCGCCCCAAAATGGGCGGGTGCATCGCCACTCCCGGAACGCGATCAGCAAGGTGCGCCGCCGACTTGCAGGTGGAAGCCGGGCAGCCGGAACGTGCCTGCGGTCGTTGACCAGGCCACCTGGTGCACACCGCTGATAGAAACCGAGCTAGCCTGCTGACCGAACGTGCCGGCCTGCCCCGTCTCGCCGGGCACCTGGCTCAGCGAGCCCGCATCCTGGCCGACACTGATGTTCTGGAAGGTAGCGTTGCCGGAGAGGTCGGTCGCGCCGATGACCAGGTTCGACGCGGTCACCGGCGTGCTCCCGCTGCCGGCCGTGATCCGCAGGGTCATGCCCAGCACCTTCACGCTCTGGCAGAGGTTGGACAGCGTAGCGTTGCGGATGACAGAGACCGCGACCGGCTGGGACTTCCCACTAGGTTCCTTGTACGTTGAGCCGTACTGCTCGAAGCCGGTGCCGGTCAGCTTGCTCGCCGTCACGGTGAACTGCTGACCCGACACCGAGAACGAGGCGGCGACCGCGCCCTTGGCGGTGAGCGTGATCAGCACGGCTGCGGCCACCGCGGCGGGAACCATGATGACGCCAAACCGGCGCCAGCGGATGCGGCCGTGCGGGGGGGACGTGATGCTTTCAGACAAGGCCATGGCCAGCTCCCTGCAAGGTTTCGTGCACGGGCGGGACGTGGGAAACACGAACGATGGCAGCGCCAGCGGCGTTCGGCCCCATGGGTGAGGCTTCCGGTTACAAGATCCGGTACTCTCCATGGTCCACCGCGCACTCAAGGTAGCAGTTCCCGCTGCCGTTCGTGGGTCGTGCTCTCACCCTGCGCAGTGCTGTCAGCCGCCTACACTCTGCTGCCCTACGTCCGGGGCTGACGCAGTACAGGGGCACGGCCAGCGAGCGCTGGAACTCTCCCAGCGCTGCACGGTGACGGCGGCTGGTAGCACAATGCCCATGTGCTGCTGAACGAGATCGCGAGCGTGTCTGCCGAGGTCGCCCGGGCGTCAGGGCGCCGGGCGAAGATCGACCTGATCGCGGGCCTGCTGGCCCGCGCCGACGCCGGCGAGGTGCCGCTGGCCGTGGCGTTCCTGTCTGGTGAGCTCCGCCAGCGGCAGATCGGGGTCGGTTATGCGGCGCTCACCGACCTGTTCGCTCCCCGCGCTGCCGCAGGGCGAGGTTCCGGCCAGGAAAGCACCGCAGGGCGAGGTTCCGGCCAGGAAAGCACCGCCGCCGGGCCCGTCCCGCAGGAATCAGTCCCGGCCGCGGAGCCCGTCCTGACCATCGCCGAGGCGGACGAGGTCTTCGCCGCCATCGGCCAGGTCACCGGGGCTGGTTCACAGGCCGAGCGCAGGCGGCTGCTGGCGGAACTGTTCGGCCGGGCGACCGAGGGTGAGCGGTCTTTCCTTATCCAGCTCATCGCCGGTGAGCTACGCCAGGGCGCACTGGAAGGGGTCATGATCGAGGCGGTGGCCAAAGCGGCCGAGGTTCCGGCCGCCGAGGTCAGGCGGGCCCTGCTGCTCGGCGGTTCGCTGCCAGCCGTGGCCCTCGCGGCCCTGTGCGGCTCCGCCGATCCGTTCGGGCCGGACCAGCAGCCCGGCGTCAGGCTGGACGCACTGACCGCCCTGCGCTCCTTCACCCTCCGCGTCGGCCGTCCGCTGCGGCCCATGCTGGCCGCGGCCGCCCCCAGCATCGAAGCGGCGCTGGAGAAGGTCAGCCCGGCCGGGATCGAGTGGAAGATCGACGGCATCCGGGTGCAGGTGCACAAGCACGCGGAACAGATCACCGTCTTCACCCGCACCCTGGACGACATCACTGCCCGCGTGCCTGAGATCGTCGATGCGGTGCTGGCACTCCCGGCGCAGGCGGCGGTCCTGGACGGCGAGGCGGTCGCGCTCTATCCAGACGGGCGGCCCCGGCCGTTCCAGGTCACCGCCAGCCGGGCGGGCACCCAGAGGGAGGTGGAGTCACGGCGCGGCGACGTGCCGCTCACCACGTTCTTCTTCGACCTGCTGCACCTGGACGGTGCCGACCTGATCGACTCTCCCGAGCAGGACAGGCACGCCGCGCTCGCCCGGCTGCTGCCCGCCGGACTGGTGATCCCGCGCACGGTCACCGGCGATCGCGAGGTCGCCGGGGCGTTCTTCGCCGACGCCGTTGCCCGTGGCCACGAGGGAGTCGTGCTGAAGTCGCTGGGCTCGCCCTACGCGACCGGCCGGCGGGGCAGCGAATGGATCAAGGTGAAGCCGCGGCACACCCTCGACCTGGTGGTTCTGGCGGCCGAGTGGGGGCACGGCCGACGCCGCGGCTGGCTGTCCAACCTGCATCTGGGCGCCAGGGACCCGGCGGCCGGCGGTCACATCATGCTCGGCAAGACCTTCAAGGGGCTGACCGACCAGATGCTGACCTGGCAGACCGGAAAGCTGCTGGAGCTGGCCGATCCGGGTCAGTCAGGCCCGCCCAGCGATCCAGCCGGCGCGCGTGGGGTGGTGCGGGTCCGTCCGGAACTGGTGGTGGAGATCGCGTTCGACGGAGTCCAGGTCAGCCACCGCTACCCCGGCGGACTCGCGCTGCGGTTCGCCCGGGTGATCAGATACCGGCCGGACAAGACGGCCGCCGAAGCGGACACGATCGACGCGGTGCGCGCCGTCGCTCCCATCGAAGATCCAGGCTGATCGTGGCTGGCCCGGAGCGTTATGAGACTCACCGGCTGGTGGCGGCCAGGTCGCCGATCCGGCCGAACAGCTGCAGTGCGATGACCCTGGTGTCCTCGAACAGATCCAGTCCGGCCAGGTCCGCCGCCATGTACCAGGCGAACGGGTGCGCCGGCGAGGTGGCCGTGGTGTCGTCGGCCACCCCCACGTACAGATGGTCAACGTTGATGTGCGGCTCATCGAGGTGGTTGTCCGACGGCACCGGATGCTCCACGATCCACCACGGCTGGGCCACCAGGAGAACGGGAAGACCTGGCGGCAGCGGCTCGGACACACCGGCCGCCAGCCGGACGTGCAGCCCCGTCTCCTCGGTCACCTCACGGAGCGCCGCCTCCTCCGGCGTCTCTGCCATCTCCACGTGCCCACCAGGGATCATCGGCCGGTTGAAGAGGGGATGAGTGATCAGCCCCACCCGCCAGCCGTCCGGCCCAGCTCCGCCGGAGTTCCCATCCGCCCGCCCGAACACGAACACGCTGGCGGTGGCATGCTTCACGATCTCTGCCGGCATAGCACCAGACGCTACCCGCGGCCGCGGCCGTTAACGGCTACTCCCGCTTGGCCCGGCGCAGCGACCAGGACCGCAGGTGATGGTAGCCACGCACCGTGGCCGGGCGCCTGGCCTGCAGCCGGTAGCCGGGCGCCCCGTACAGCGCCTGCGCCAGCTCCCGGTCCACCAGCACGGTCCCCGGCCTGGCCAGCGAGGTCAGCCTGGACGCGACGTTGACCGCCGGGCCGTATACGTCACCCAGCCTGGTCAGTACCTGCCCGAGCGCCATCCCCACCCGCAACTGCGGCAGATCCCGGATGGCCCGTCCCCACTCCGACAGCTCGATCCCGATCTCGGCCGCGTCCTGCGGCGTGTCCACGGCGAACAGCACCTCGTCGCCGAGCGTCTTCACCACCCGCCCGTGGTGGGTCACGATCGTCCCGGCCGCGTTCTCTTCGAACGACTCAAGCAGCGCTGCCAGCTCGCTGACGTCGGTGTGCCGGACGGTGCTGGTGTAGCCCACGATGTCGGCGAACCCGGTGATCATGGTCGCCGTGGGTGTGGTCACCTGCTCGGGGGATACGGGCAGCAGGCGGCTCAACGCGGCCACCAGGTGCCGCCGCCAGGTGTAGGACTGCAGGCTTTCTATCACCGGCAGCAGCGTGTCGGTCATCTCGTCGACCAGGGCGGTCCGGGCCGCCTCGTCCGACCCCGCGACGCTGGCGATCCGGCTCATGATCTCCCTGACCTGCCAGTCGGCCAGCCTGGACATGGTTTGCCCGATCGCCCGCACGTGCGGCACGTCTTCGCCGGGCGCGATCTTCCCGGAGGCCACCAGTGCCTCGAAGGTGCACAGCGCCTCGACATCCTCGTCGGTGAAGACCCTCTCATCGTCCCCGATATCGGCGAAGCCGAGCGCCAGCCAGAGCTGCCGGCCCCGCTCGAAGCTCACCCCGGCGGCCGCCGTCGCTTCGACCCGGGTGTACCGGCGCGGCCCGCCGAGCAGCCCTTCCTCGATCTGCTCCAGCACCGCCTCGGACGGTGTCGTGGCAGGCGATAGCGCCGCGGCTGGTGCTGCTGCATCCGGCGCGGCAGAGGAGGGCACCGTTGAATCCGGCACCATCTGAAGCTACCGGACGGTGTGCACGATGAGCACGTCGCAGGGCGCCCGGCGGGACACGTCCGCCGGCACCGAGCCGAGCAGCCGCCCGGCCAGCGTGTTCAGCCCCCGGTTGCCGACCACCAGCAGGTCGGCCCGGTACTCGCCGAGGACGCCGATCAGCGACTTGACCGGCTCACCCTCCACGGCAACCCGCTCGATGGAGCTGACTCCCCGGCTCGTGGCCCGCTCGGCCGCGGCGCGCAGCGTCTCCTCCGCGGGGGCCGTCCCGACCACCTGATACGCGTCGTCGCCGAGGACATCTTCGGCGGCGGCCACCTCACGCCTCGTGGCAGCCGCGTAGGCACACACGATCACGAGCTTCGCCCCGGAGTCGTGTGCCACCTCGGCGGCCCGCTCCACTGCGAGGTATGAGGAGTCCGACCCGTCCGTGCCAACCACCACGGTCTGGTAAGCGCCCATCGATCATCCCTCCGGACCCAGTGATCCGTTGCTGGCCGTGACCCTACCCGAGAGTAGCCTGAGTGCGCATGTCCCCTGCAAAGCCCGTTGTCTGTCCCTTTCTATGAGAACCGGATGGGCTACACGAGGCATGCGGTTATCTTCCGCGAGGCTCTCCGGCCCGCGTAGTAGGCTGCGAACCTTACAGCCGCTCGGGGGCGACGGCGGATGCGACGACGAACGGGATGGGAATGGCGCTTCGGGAACGGGGTGCGGTAAGCACGCATCTGGTAGATCTGCCCGAGCCGTGGCGCTCGGCAGCGGTGACGGTGGTGCTGCCCACCTACAACGAGGCACCCAACCTGCCAGTGATCGTCCCGGCACTGTTCGATTTGCCCCTGACCGGCCTGCGGATCCTGGTGGCGGACGACAACTCCCCGGACGGCACGGGTGCGATCGCTGACGAACTGGCCAAGCAGTACGGCGACGACAGGCTGACCGTCGTGCACCGGCCTGGCAAGCAAGGCCTCGGCCGTGCGTACGTGGACGGCATGACCCGCGCCGTGCACGCAGGTGCCGAATACGTGGTCCAGATGGACAGCGACCTGTCCCATGATCCCGGGTACCTGCCGCAGATGCTCGGTACCCTGCTGTCGACCGGCGCGGATGTCGTCATCGGCTCGCGATACGTCGTCGGGGCGAGCCTGGCTGGTGAATGGTCCTGGCAGCGGAAGGCGCTGTCCGCCTTCGCCAACACCTACGTCCGTGCCCTGCTTCACCTCGGCATCCGGGATGTCACGGCCGGCTTCAAGCTATGGCGTGCCTCGGCTCTGAAGGCCATCGATGTTGGCAGCATCCAGAGCAACGGATACAGCTTCCAGGTCGAGATGAACTACCGGACGGTCAAGCGCGGCCTGAAGATCGTCGAGCTGCCCATCCACTTCTCCGAGCGCAGCGAGGGCGAGAGCAAGATGAGCCTGCGCGTTCAGCTCGAATCGGCCCTGATGCCCTTCCAGCTCCGCTACCGCTCACGCTGAC